>NZ_JAJERH010000034.1 GCF_016919725.2 Virgibacillus sp. AGTR | reverse complement strand
TACCAAATTATTGGCGAGTACCACTTTTTATTTTACTGGGTTTTGTCCCAGCCCCGTAGTCAAAATACGGAGAACCCTTGAAAAAGAAGAACACTTTTTCTGCGTGCAATGTCCACTGCCAAAGCCTTCCTTATCCTGCAGGAAAAGCACAAGCTTACGACCCTGTCCCGCAAGAAAGCGGTCTTTATATGGAAGAAGCTAAACCCATGACCGCGTTTGCTGAAATAATGAAAAAGCTTCGTTCACGTTGTCCTTGATATAATAAATCCCCCCTTCATAGTAGTACGGGAATTTTTATTATTTCTCAGTCTACTATAAAGGGAGCATATCAAAATCCTTCGGATTATGATGTCAATTTTCCCAGTCTCTCACTTCAAAGGATTATTTTAAATTTTTAATATTACTGGATATATTTATCTAGAAAGCTAGTTAGCTTATCTATATATCTTTCTTTATGCGTTACAAATGCTTCCCCATGTCCTGCATGATCAAAAGTAATCATATCTGCTTCGCTTTTCGTATTTTCATATAATTCCTTACTCATTTGGGTTGGAACAAATGTATCTCCATTTCCGTGAATATAGAGAATAGGAGTTTCCGACTTTTTTACTTGTTCTAAAGCAGAAGCTTCTTGCAAGCTATACCCTGCCTTTATTTTAGTAACGACACTAGTACTTGGGAGCATTGGAAAAGCTGGTAAGTGGAACATTCTTCCCATTTGATAATTAAACATATCATATACGCTTGTGTACGGACTATCTGCTACGATTGCCTTTACGTTATCCGGTAAATCTTCCCCACTTGCCATTAATACAGCAGCAGCTCCCATAGAAACACCGTGTAAAACAATTTCCGTATCCTCCCCTTGTTCTTCGATCACTTTATTTATCCAATCTAAATAATCTAATCGATCATGCCAGCCAAAACCAATGTAGTCACCATCACTATCGCCATGGCCTCTTAGATCAGCAGTGAACATATTATAGCCCAATTCCTCATAATAGTATTGACCAAACATTCCCATATCTGTAGCACGACCTAAATAACCATGAGCAAAGATAACTGTTTTAGTTGTCTCCTCTTCTGCTTTTAGGTAATAACCTTGTAATTGAAGACCATCATATGAAGTCATTTCCCAGTTTTCAAAATCCTGGTCACGAACCCAATCCCTCCAATCCCCCTGGAGCATTTCATCTAATGCCTCTGCCGAAACCTCCAAATCAGAATTGTCTTGAAGAAAGTCCTTCTCATTTCTAGCAATCGCTAAATTATAAAAATAAAAACTAGCTACCACATCTATTATTAGCAGGATCGCAAGCAGACCTAACCCGATACGTATCCATCGTTTTTTCTTCAAACTCACTCTCCCCCTTTTTTAGCCTCACCTTTTAATTATACAGGAGAACAAGCTAGTAGATAACCCTTTTTCACTGGTACTTGTTAACAGTAAGAGCTAAAGACAAAATTACCCTTAAAATCAACCCCGGTATGCGAAATCGTCAACGGGCCGTTTTTATCAAAAGCGTTTCCTTAAAAGCTATAAAAGGAACTGAGTTAACGTGATGAATAATTAAAAGGAAAGAACAAAAGCGCAAGCGTCTGATTAGAAACTAACGACTGGCGCGAGTCAACGGAGATAAATGAATCACGATGTGCTTGCGATCCGATAATGACTTAGATTAAGGCGATTCATGATGTCACCTCGTTTCTGGGCGCTGGAGCTGGACACAACTCAACACGCTCCTATTAATCCATATGGGCAAATTTTATATTTTTTTAGAATATAAAAAAGCTGTCGAGACTTTTCCCGACAGCTCCTTATAACACGACTGAACCCTACGCTCTTATTATAAAGGTTGCATATTACCATGGCTTTTAGATTAGATATAAAAGGAAGGAACCAAAGGAACCTAATAAAGTAGCTTATCAATTATTGAACGCTGCTTTCACTTCTTTAATTTGTTCAATATGTCGCTTTTCATGATACCCAACAAACGGAATATATTGTTCAAGGCTCAAATCTCCAAATGCTGGATGTGGATATGATTTCTCCCTAAGTGTTTTCTTATCCGCTGTCTCATTTAACTGCCTTAATCCTTGATGACTTGCAGCTAACTTCTGCTTCATTTCCTCTAATGTTACAAAATCTTCACTAGGTACTGCGAAATCAGGCGAATCAACTTTTACGGAACGATTAACTGTAAAATGAATTGGCTTTTCTGAAACATGTACCGTATCACCAGTAATGAGTTGTTGTTGTATTATTTTTGTAATTGCAACCTCCATAAGATATAGATGCTCCATGATTTGTTTTACTGACCATCTATCTGCTGAGGCTTTTTTATTTATTTCTTCATCTGTTAATCCGTTAACCTCTGATAAAAGACTTTCTCGTGCTTGTTCATTAATTTGCAACTGAATCAACCTCCCTTTATCGCTATCTTAAAGCAATACCCTTGAATTATTTTAATGAAACAATCCAGACTCCTTCGATTTTTCTTTCAGTTTATTTGTTTGACGATTTATAATTGGTTTTAAGAATGCACCCATGAATACAGCTGCTAGACCAAATATACATAGGAATAATATATCTCTCGTTGCTCGTTCCCAAACAATTCCGCCTACTGCTTCTCGCATCAGATCGATACCATACGTAAACGGCAAGAATGGATTAATTGCTTGGAAGAACTCTGGCAATAATACAACTGGATATGTTCCACCAGCACCAGCAATTTGTAGTACAAGTAGTACGATAACCATTGCTTTCCCAACATCACCAAAGACCGATACAAGTGTATAGATAATTAGCATAAAGATGGCACTAATGAGCAGTCCAAAAAGTATAAACCATATTGGATGTGCTACATCAACATGTAATAACAGCATATCTCCTGACGTAACAATTAGCGTCTGTAACAAACCAATTGTAATAAAGGTGAATAGCCGTCCAAAATACATTTCCCTTCCGGTGAGATTTTCTTGATGGTGAACATCTGCAGCTAATAGGGAAATTAATAATAGCCCCCCAACCCAAATGGCTAAAACTGTGTAAAAAGGCGTCATACCTGTACCGTAATTCGCAATTGGGAACAACTTATTCTCATTAAGCTGAACAGGCTCAGCAAAGAAGCCTCTCTCTGCCTCTGGATTATTCTGTAGTAGTTGGATAATCTCATTAATATCCGTTTCGCCTTGAATATCACGAATCCGATCTGCCAGTTCGTTCACTTTGCTATTTACATAAGGGTACTCATTTAATACCTCTTCTAATACTTTTTTCCCGTCACTTAAATTTCCTTCCGTACTAGACAAGATACGTTTAACCTCAGGTATGGTGTCCTTAATTTCTACCAAGATATTTCGTGCATCGGCTAAGGTGTTTTTAGCACGGTCAATCTCTGCCATAACAGTTGGCTCAATATTTTCTTTATAATCCTTTACAAAAGCATCAATATTCGTAGCGGTATTTGCCGATAGTTGCTGTAAGTCATTAATCGTCTGATCTACTTCTGTTTTCTTCTCGTTAATAAACGATTCTATTTCTTTATTCTTATCCTGTACAGCTACTAATCGGTCCCTGATAGCTGCTAATTGTTCTTGAGCCCTCTCAATCTGCTCGTTACTCGTTCCCTCTTCATTATTTTGTTTTTGTAATTCTTCCAGCGCTTGTTGTACGGTATCAATTGTTTTGATACTTTGATTAACCTGCTCATTTATTTGTTCCGTAAGCTGCGAACCATTACTAAAATCAATCCCTGCGTTTTGGATGTCTTGGATAAATTTATTTGTTTTATCTGCTATTTCTTGTACTCGATTTAAATCTTCTTCTATTTTCGGTGCCATTTCTTCTAATCGAGTTTCTGCCTTTTTAAGAAATGCTGTTGTATTATCGATGGTTTTCAATCCATCGTTTGTTACGCCTTCAGCCTTCGGCAACAGACCTTGAGCTTTATTTATGATAGCTTGAGCACTATTCGCATCTGTCATTGAATCATTTAATAAATCATGAATCTCTGGTAATTTTTCTTCCATATTAAAAATATACTGCTCAAATCGTTTAATGTCTGGTAAATCTTTTTCCAATTCAACGCCCAAATCATTAAATAAATCGAAGATTACACCATTAACTGTCGAAATAAATGTACTGCTAATTTGATCAACGATTACCGAGGCACCTTTTGATGTAATCTTAGGTGCAATAGCATTAATTTTTTCATTCACATAATATTCAATATCTGCCTTCTCTGGTTCATCCTCAACTACTGTTCCAAGCTTTTGAGAAAAATTCTTCGGTATAACGATAACAGCAAAGTAATTTCCATATTCCAGTTCATCCATGGCTGTTTCTCGATCGGTGAACTTCCAATCCATTGATTTATTTTCTTTAAGGTTTTCCACCAAATCATTACCTGCATGGATATCCTGATCTCGAACTGTTGCTCCTTCATCTTCATTTACAATACCTATTGGAATCTGGTCTGTTTGGCCATAGGGATCCCATGAAGCTTTAATATTCAACCATGCATATAGCGATGGTAATAAAATTAAGCCACCTATTAAGATGGCAGCGACCCAATTTGTACTAATATTTTTCATATCCTTCGAAAAAATCTTCCAGGTGTTTTTCATTTTCATCAACCTTCTATCTGTAAAATTAGTGAATGGACATTCACTTTACACGAAACGCGTGCCCAAAAGAATAGATAGCACAATCATAGTAACATCTATAGTTTTCATGAGGCGGGGACAAAGGTGTTTTAAATTAATAACGAACAACTAGCATGATGATTCGTGCAACGAAGCTGTTCTCTCTAGAAATCCACTTCGCTTTTTAGCGACTGATGAGCCTTTTCATGCTGATATAGTATGTGGTTTCACTAATACCCATTCCTCTCGTAGAAGTCCATTCCAATCCTCATTATGAAATAGCCTTTAGATACTTCTAAAAACGATCATGTATAATGCATGATTATAACAACCTAGAACCTGTAAATCCAGCTATTTAAATATATCATAATAATCATAATAATCTGAACTAATTTTTAAAACAGTTAGTTATATCGTATGAAATTTTCTCCATATCATACTCTTCTTTATTACAGTAAAAAGAAGATCGACTTTAAATGCCGACCCTCTTCCTTAAATATGTCTTCGCTCCATTAAATGGATACCTATACCTATCATAACAACGCCCATTAAAATTAAAATACTGATCGGATAGAGTAAATGCTGTATGGAGTAATTATAGACAACTGCCCCATTTAATATTTCCATTCCATATGTTAATGGATTAATCTTTGATAGTGCTATTAATGCATTTGACTCAACAATTTCGATTGGCCAATAAGCACCACCAATCATTGCCATACTAACAGCTATAATTGGTAGAATTGCATTAAACTGTTGAACATTTTTTACTAGTGCGGTAATCAATAGTGCTAATGCTATGACTGCAAAAACATATGGAATTATTAATAATAGTGTATCGTAGAATCTTCCATTAAAATTAACTCCAAATCCATATCGGAACAGTAAGAATATCACAAGCACCTGTAAATAACCCTCAAAGAAACTATATAGCATATTGGCAACATACATTTCCCACTTCTTAACCGGAGACAATATGATCCGATCCCATAATCCTTCGTTTTTCTCTGTTAATATTGGTAATACATTATAAGCAATTGTATAAATGACAAAGAATAAACTAAATCCAAACAATACTTGAAATGTCGGATTATACACAACAGCATCAGAACTCGTAAACCCCTTAGAATCAACAGTAAATACGGGATCATTCATAGACTCTTCCATGTCATAAAGCAATAAATCCTTTTGCTTATTACTAACCATATTGGCAGCATCCACTATATTTTGTTGCTGATAATAATGAATATATGCCTGACGAACCATATTTTCTACCATACGAACACGAACAGAGTCAACACCAACTATAACTTGATAATTTTCCTCTTTTAGAATTACACCTACTTCAGCTTTTCCGTTTTTAAGATGCTTCAACATTTCTTCCTTCTTCATTTCTTGAAGGTCAAAGGACGTAGATGCTTTTAATTCAGACATGATTGTAGTATCTCGCAAGTGTTCATCCACTATCGTTACTGGAACCCTAATTGCATTACTTCCTCCAGTTATCCCCATAATTAAGGCAAAACCAATAGACATGCCAGTGAAGATAAGGAAAGTCCATGGATTTCGAATAAATTGTCTAGCTTTCGCAAATAAAATACCAATCATACCGCTTCCCCCCTTTTAGGGAAAGTACTCGCTGCAATTAGAATCATTGCCATTCCAAATAAGCAAAGAAAAAGAATATTTGAACTTATCGCTGAAATATTGTCTCCTCTTAAAATGCTTAGATATGCTGACATTCCAGCACCATTTGGTGTTAAATTGCCAAGTGTCTGAATGAAAGTTGAATTATCTCCAATTGGATAAAAGCTTCCTCCCATCAAAGCCATAAGAGAAACAACAATACCAGAAAAGAAATTAGTTACGGTCTCAGAATGCAAACGATAGCTTATTGCGGTTAACAGAACTGCAATCCCTCCTACAGCAATAGAAAATGCAAACGTGACTAGCAGTAATGCCATGATATTGGGCCAACTAACTCCAAAGGTAATCCAAGCAAAACTGAATATAATTCCAAGATGTAAACATCCAAAAATCATACCTGACAGCAATATGCCAGTAAAATATACCCAACGAGACATATTTCCAATAATTATTCGGTTAAATACAAATATTCTTTTCTCCATAAAGGCAAGCGAACCAATTGTAGCAGCAATATATAACACAGTCATAACAGCCATTCCTATTGTATAATACCCCTTAGAGGTCACCGGATTTTTTTGATTAATCGATTGTTGATTATTATTCAATAGAGCTGTTTCTACAGCAAGCACTTGTTGGTCGATTTCCTTTTCTTGTAAAAATGAGGCTAGTGTATATTGTCGCTGTAGATCTTCCAGTAAACTACGAATAACACCTGCTCCAATTTGTTGCTGTTCATTTTCGTATAGTTGTAATTTAGGTTTATTTCCTTCCCCAAAAATTGTATACGACAAAAAATCGTGTGTGAATTTCCGAGGAATTTCAATAACAGCAGTATAGGTATTATCATCTAAAACCGCTTGTTTCTCGCTAAAAGGTACTTCTCTAACATCAATCACTCCCTTTAATTCATCATTCGTTAGAATTGATTTTAATGTTTGAATCGGCGCGATATTAGTTACATCGCTTTGTTCTACCTTTGTTCCTTTCGGATTGTCGATACTTGCTAAAAAGTTTTCCACTTGCTCGTTCTCAGGCTGATGCTCAATTAATGCTAATTTTACCTTTAAACCAGAACTATCACCATTCATCATACTGCCTAGCGCATTCCCTAATATCAGAATCAATATAATCGGTAAGCCAATAAGGAGTAATAACTGAACAGGATTTCTTATTAATAACAATGCTTGTTTTTTTATAATTTGACCTATCATATCCATATCCTCCTAATCTCGTAATGCTCTTCCGGTGAGATGGAGGAATACGTCCTCTAGTGTAGGTGTTTTAATAGCTACCGAACTTAATTCCAAGGATGCGTCCTCTGCCATTTTAATTAGAGTTGAGAAAATATTAACCTCTTTAGCTACCATTATCGTTATTTCTTTCTCTTCTACTTGAATGTTATTTACCAAAGGGTGCTCTTTTATTTCCTTTATAAACGCTTCATTCAGTCGGTCAGCTTTAATAGATATTGTCTTCTCCGCGGATAAAATTCGCTTGATATCATCCTTTGTACCAGAAGCAATTAAGTTTCCTTTATCCATAATATAAATGCGATCACATAAAAACTCTACTTCCTCCATATAGTGACTTGTATAAAGTACGGTAATATTTCGTTCTGCATTCAACCGTTTAACTGTCTCCAAAATGTAATTACGAGATTGGGGATCGATTCCAACGGTTGGTTCATCCATAATAATTAATTCTGGGTCATGTAATAGTGCTACACCAATATTTAATCTGCGTTTCATTCCTCCAGAATATTTCTTTACAATATCTTTCCTTCTATCTTTTAGACCAATAAGGTCTAATACTTCATCCATTCTTCTTTTTAATTCCGCTCCTTTTAATCGATAAATTCTTCCAAAGAATTGTAGGTTTTCTTCAGCAGTTAAATCGTTATATAGTGCAATTTCCTGTGGTACAATACCTGTTACCTTTCGAAGTTGAGCTGGCTTCTTTAGTATACTGTTATTATTAAATCGGACATCTCCTGCTGTTGGCTCAACCAATGATGACATCATGGATATAGCTGTCGATTTTCCTGCACCGTTTGGTCCAAGCAGTCCTATAATTTCCCCTTTTTCAATAAACATATTTAAATTTTTGACTGCATATTGCTGTTTAAATCTTTTGGTTAGATCTACTAATTCAAGCACCTGCATCTCCTCCCTTATCCTTAGTTTACGTGGATTGCCACAAATATCATACTATCTGAAGTCATGGATTATCTGGTAATTTATATGACGGAGGTCACCATGAAGTATTAGAAACATACTATCTAACACATTAAAAAACGTGCTATAGGATAAAGAATAGATATCCCTAAGCACGTTTTGATCTCCCTAAAACTTATTCTGTAATATCATGTTTAACTGCAAATATGGCCAGTTGGGTACGATCCCTCAACCCCGTTTTTTGTAAAATTTGCGTAAGGTAATTTTTAATTGTTCCAATAGATAGATGTAGCTCCAAAGCAATTTCTTTATTTGTTTTTCCTTCACCAATTAATCTGGTAATGCATAGTTCCCTTTCAGTTAAAGAAACATCTAATGATGCTTGCTCTTCACGGGAACGTCGGAGTAATTGTGGTACTACTTTTGCTGCTACCTCATCATGAAGTGTCATACCTCCATGCATACAGCTATATACAGAATCAATGAGCTTTGTTGATTCAGACGTTTTCAATAAAAATCCATTTGCGCCTTCCTTAAGAGCCTCCAATGCATACGTCTCATCATTAAATGTTGTTAATATAAGAATTTTTACATTTGGCCAATTTTGTTTGATGACTCTAGTAGCATCGATCCCATTCATGACAGGCATACGTACATCCATCATAATACAATCGATGAAATGCTTATGTAATATCTCTATTGCCTCTTTTCCATTACTTGCTTCATGTGTCACGCGAATCTGTTCATCCTGCTCAAGGATGACTTTCAGCCCTTGTCGCACCATAACCTGATCTTCAACTAATAGAACACGCCACATTTAATTTTCCCCTTTACTAAACAGGTATCATTCCAGAAACAATGAATTTCTTTTCTGTGCGATATATTTCCATACTCCCCTTAACTTCATCCACCCGTTTTTTCATATTTGTTAATCCAAACCCTTCAGTGAACGGTTCAGAGTCAAATACAGCATTACTAATTTCAAATGAAACAGCTCCAGTAGCTGCTTTTCCTAAGGTAACGTCGACTTCCCGTGACTGGGCATGTCGCATTGCATTTGTTAATGCTTCTTGAATAACACGGTATAGAACAACACTTTTTTGATTGGTTAACGGTATGGATAAGACACCCTGTTTCACTGTGAATTGAACAAGCATATGACTTTCTGCTTCTAATTTGCGAATTAAATGGACAACTGTAGAAATACCCTCATGCTCTTCTGTTTGTAATGCCGATACTGCCTGTCTAGTTTCCTCCAGACTTTTCATTGCCATCTCTTTTAAATCCTGATAATCTGCATCCTGATGTGTTATGGATAACATTTCTAATTTCATAATCAAAGCTGTTAATCGATGACCAACAGAATCATGCATATCTCTTGCAATTTTTGTTCTTTCCTCCAAGCGTGCATTTCGTTGTGCAGAAAGGTTTAAACGTTTCGATTTACGATATTCTCCCAATAATTGATCATACAACTCTCTTTGCTCGTGTCGCATCACCACGTGATGATTTAAAGATAAAATAAGAATGATACATAAAACAGTACTAATGATGATTTCAATGAAAAAATCTCCTAACGAGTACGCATAAAGAATGGACATGCTTCCATTAAATAATAGATAATAATATAAATTTTTTGTAGAGAGACGATAGCTCGCATCAATTGCCAACATTTGTAAATAAAGAATCGGTAGCAAAGATTCCATCATCACCCATCCATGGGATAACCCAATTACTGATAATATAAGATAATGAGTAAGCAGGGCTCGATTTAATGAAAGTAAACAGAATAAAGCAAAACTTATAGCAAACGCAAGAAGACTTACAGCAATGTTGGTACTATCCTGAACTATAAAAAGTACCCAAAAACCGCTGATGAAAGAACCTCTTATCCAAAAGTGCATCATTTTTCTACTCCAACCTTTTCCAAAGCTAAGCTCATATTTCAATAATTTTTTCCACCAACTTGCTTCTCTAGGGATTGTCTTTCTTTTCATGTCATACATTTTTTTACTTTTTAAGAATGCTTCTGCGATAAGAAGGATGACATTGTGTAAATGAATGAGTGAAACTTCAATCGATGTGGGTTTTGTTTACCCCTCACGGATTAATAGTATCTAAAGGGTACCTAAAGGCCTTTAAACCAATCGGACATTTACTGGCAGTCGATCATCCACCTTATCCATATTGGTTTTACTTTAATGCTTGAAGTGAGGGTCTTACTGCCAGTTATATGTGGGATAAATTAAAGATAACAAATATCTTTGCTTATTAGAACATATTTTTAATTTTCTTTTACTCGGAAATTTTTAATCATTACACCACCAAACACGACAGCATGACCACTAATCAGTATACTTCCACCGATTTTTTGTTCGTTAAGTGGATTAAATGGTAGGAGTTCTGCGAAAAATTCCTTTGGCAATGTATCCCAATCCGGTATACAGTACTCTAAGGCAGCCGTAAGCATACCAATATCTGTATATACCGTATATAAACTTTCTTTGGACATGAGATAAATCAAAAACAACGGAATAATTAGAATGATATTTGCTAAACAATACCTTTGTTTTGCTTTTGCCATGAGGGCATTTTTTGATAGAAGTGGCAACCATAATAAGATCGCTGCAAAAAATAATGCAAACAAATAAAAATAATTTAAATAATAGTCAACTTTTACATAATCAAAAATAGGGGGATGATGGTATAGATAAAACATCCCATAGAATAAGAACAAACTAATAAAAGGATTAGTCAACCAATACAATCCTTTTTGAACAGGTGCTATGGAAGGAATCTTTTCCAATATTCCTTTCTTAAACCCAACTATTAAGAGTGGAGGAACAACGAGTAAGAGCATAACTAATTGAATCATATGAAAGCTAAACGTAACTCTACCTAAAATATTTACAGGTGTCCCGAGAGCAATGAATAACCCGACTAACCCACTTATAAATAGGATTGTTTTTTTAATCGAATCCTCTTTTCCCTTAGGTAGCAAAAAAAGATAGATATTAATTAAAAACAATACGAGCAGTAAAATACCACCGTTCCATTTTGTCGTAAAATCAAATTGATTTAATATCACTTCCAAGCCATTCACCTTCTTTTTTATAGTCACTTACTAAAAGTATAAAACACTTACAGCATAAGGAACTATGACATATGTCACAAATTAATGAACAGTTCTACCAATCCTTATTTTGACGTAACAAGCTCCTGCACAGTATGCTATTTCAAAAATAAAAACATACTAAGATTAGTGGGTAAGGTCATCGACGAGTGATCTTACCCACTATTTCTTTTTTAAGTTATAGTGAGGAGTGAAAGAAAGCCCGATCAAAGCTTAGGGATTACGAATTCGAATAAAAAACAGGGCTTCTTCTTTCTACAATGATGATAGTTATCAAAAACAACTAAACGGCCTTAGCTCTATCGAATTTAGAGCTAAAACCGCTTAAGTCAGTTTTTATTATTTCCACTGTCTACTTGACAGGGGGCACCACTTCAAAAATTAATTATTGTTCGTTTTTTGATTAGAATCATTCATTTAGCACCTGAAATATGCGAGACTCCGACGGGAACAGCACGAGTCCGAAGATCCACTTGGTAAGCTCGTTTTCGATACCTACATCTTAATCATACGTATTGCTAACTGCATAGCTCACTATTCTCATGTTATTTGAATAGGCTGTTTTATTTCACTCCAATCTGCTTCTTTCAGTCATAATTTTACGTAGATGATACTTTCGTAATCCAAATTTCCCAATTCTCTCCTGTCCCTATCTGATAGGTTTTAGCAAATGAACCTTGGTTTAGTGCGATGCCTAATTTATCTAAGGAATTCACATACACCAATGGCTCTCCTAACCGACTTTTTGCAAATGACTGGCTAAATGTCATGCTATTTTTATAGACCTGTTGTGAATGATTCGTAATGGTAACATCGAGTACATCATCATATCTAATCCCCGCCTCAGCAAACAGTGTACGATTAATATTCGTCCACAGATTACCAAAACGGATGTCCAAGATGTCAATATGTCCTTTAACAATCTCCTCTTCTATTTTAGCTTCTGGCTTAGGCATACGAATAATCACATCAACATCTACTTTTGGGCCAACCTCCTCAAAATCTATGATTGCAGAAGCAAGCCTTGCTCCTGTGTAAACATAAACATCACGTCCGTGAAATGTATAAGAATGACCAGAACGTGGTAAACGATTTATTTTTTCATCAATAACACGTGCCTCAGCAATACCTAGATGTTCTTTAATATGGGTTAATGTACCATTATTTGGTGTCACAATGTATTTATTATCCATCGTCTTAACAACGACACTTAATCTATCTGTTCCAACACCAGGGTCTACAACAGATATAAATATGGTTGCTTCTGGCCAATATGTAATGGTTTGGTATAAGCGATAAGAAGCCTCCCAAATATTGTATGGTGGAATATCATGGGTTAGATCGAATATTCGTAACTCAGGGTCAACGGAAATAGCAACCCCATACATTGCACTTACAGCTCCGTCACCAATACCAAAATCTGTTTGTAATACTAAATGCTTACACATCTGAATCCCTCCATATTTAATTAAAGCAGAAACGCAGCGACTGGAGCAATCAACGAAGATAAAAGAATCACGGTGAGCTTGCGAGTCGATACTGATTTAGCTTAGGGCGATTCATGAAATCACCTCGCTTTTGGGCGCTCGAGCTGCACACACACATCCACATGGGCTAATTTTATAAATTCCTAGACTATAAAAAAACACGCCTCTATCAATTACTTGATAAGGACGTTTCATTACGTGGTATCACCTTATTTTAGCTGTACGCTCACACATACAGCTTCATAAAGTATAATATAAACTCATACTCTAGCGTTGTAACGAGTACCATACCTCGTTGATACCTACTAATTTACAATATAAAATACTTCAGCACACACACAGCTTCTTGGCCATTGTTCAAAATGGAATTTACTATTGATTTAAAGATTTAACATTTAGTATACGAAGCTGTAAAAAATATTTCAAGAAAATTATTAGAATTATCACATAAAATAAGGCAAATTACTCATTTTCTCCATTTAAATATACAAGCTTTCGTTTGATATGAAACCCTTTACTCCTACTTGTTACACAGGGCTTCACCCCTATTCATGCCCCAAAAATCAATAGGAAGTTTATACGTAATAGACAGAACTCTGTGAATTTTATACCATTTCCTAATAATTTCCACAATTTTTACACGGATTGTAGTATAATGGTGGGGACAGGACTTGCAGGGTGTAGAATGGAAGCTAAGCAAACTGCTTCTCTTTACTTGGCGACTGGTAATCCCCTAAGGGAAAGGGGCTGAAATTTGTGATTCCAATTGACAAGACGCTTGAGTTGATGTTTTCGTTCGCAACGCTTGTATTGTTGATTGTTAATAGCCGAGAAAACAAGTAATCACCCTGCCGACGGAGTTAACAAGGATTTGCTGTCCTTTGTAACGAAGTCGCCGCCCCTTGCGGATAACTGTCTGAGTCGCAAGTTGCCGCTTGCGACTCATTTGCGGTACCGTTCCCAGTTAAACAACCAATTTAATCCTATTACAAAACGATGAAAAATATTCATGATTCACACAAAGTACTTTTAAATATCTATTTACTTTTATTATACCCTATTTTTACATAGATAATCGACAAAAAACATGGATATTTGACTATCTACATCATAAATACGTTAATCATTAATATATGAAAGAATCACTCGCCATGCTTCTACTTTTCCTTCAAACGTTTTCGTATAGCGTCCTGGTATAGGGCTAGTGGATGGAAGTTTCAAAACAGTGACATGGGGTATGGTTTCTATTGAGAAATGCTTATGAAGTATGTCATAAGCCTTCCCACCGTTACAGGCTATTAGTTTAATGGAAGGGTGTTTAGCTATAAATCCAATAATGTCATTAGGAACCTCCTCCTTAATTGCTGCATCTAAGCTTCCTTTACGATAACATGTCGCAATTGTATCCCAAAGCGCAATACCATGCTGTTTACAAAAGATAATTTTATCCTCATATCTCTCCAAAAACGGTTCATTGAATAGTGTGAAAAGGATCTTCCAGAAGTGGTTACGAGGATTACCATAATATTGCTGCTTCTCTAACGATATACCTCCGGGCATCGATCCTAATATAAGTACATTCGGCCGCTTCGGTACGATTGGTTGAAATGATGTTAGCTGATTCTTTAGGTCCAATGACTACACTCCTTATTGTTTACTTTCTAGTATGCACATACAATACTTATCTAGATAAACGAAAAAACTAGTAGAAGACCTCATTATCATCCACTAGCTTTCTGATATATCATATATAGATATGGATGTACCATTACGAAAAAGTTTATGAAAACGGTTGATCGTTATCCAGCTACGCTTACATGAGAGCATTCTTCCTTACTACTTATCGACCTTGTCGCACATTAATTTATCAATTTTTTCTTCAATACGCGCTAATCGCTTTTGTTTTGTAACGTACATTTTAATACCTTTCACTAGAAGAAAAGCAATACTCAAAATTAGAACGAACATGAACAACTGTAGTAGCGCATCCCCCACATAAAATCCTCCGAGCATTAACATAGTCAATGAATTTCTCCTTCCTCATTTATTAAATGGAACTTCAAGTCCATTCACTGCTTGAACGATATAATTCAATTACTTCCTTTACTTTTTTCTTTTTCCGATCGTCCCACCATTCTAGTACTACATAAATATTGTTGATTTCTTCTAATGATATAGGTTTACCTTCATGATTAACAAGAGAATCACCTTTGGTTGAGCCAGTTCGCTCTTCTGAAATGTCAACCTTGCCATTTTTAACAGAGGCCTGAATAATATTATCTTTTTCATTAATAACCGCATGGACCTCTATATAAAATGTATCTGTTACATACTTCTCTTGCCCTTTCATATCTAAAGTTCCATTTCCTGCTCGAAATGTCTGATCTGTTAATTCAATCTCGTAGTTTTTTAATCTCCAATTCTCGCTTTCTCCCATTAAGGATAAATAAAAATTTGAATTTGATTTGCTTACATCACAGCCTATTAGAAATAATAATAATAGTATGACTGCTAAAGATAAAATTCGCATAGATGCACCTCTAATCTTATTTCAACTTCTTAACTTGACTTTTCTCTATTAAGAAAACCCTTATCCTGTATTTTTTTGACAATTTTTCGGTAGTATTTTACTAACTGTTTACCGAAGCTATCCTTCATATATAGAATGAACCAGAATAGTAAATATAAATGACCCATAATTAGTAGGATTGCTGTTATTTTTCCATTTGCCATTTGCGAGAAAATATAGGCTATTGGATTCACTTCCACAGGTCTTTCAACCGAATAAATAAAACTAATGAAAGGAATAGCGATAGTTAAAATAATGGTCGTATATGCAAAGGGTATCCATCTATCTCGAATATTACTAATAATTGCAGTTACTAAATTGAAAATAATAAAACTAAAATAAATAACCAAAAACCATGTCGGTAATGCTTCCAAATTACCTTCACTCCTTTATATAATAAATAACTTGTCTATTGACTACTACTAGATTCTTCCTTTATTCGATCTGATTGAACCTGTAACAAAAACAATTTTAAAGCATTCTTATTTAACCAATTTGTCCCCCACACATCACCATTAGCAAGCATTGTGCCTAACAGCCATATTCTGCGTATAGTGTAAATAGCGGAGCACTCTGAAGATCATCTTTAGTCAATTCTCTTTGTGAGAGGTATCCTTGTAGGAAGCTATCCCAGCATTCTTGTTCTTGACGCTTATCGTTATGTAATAAATTCCACCAAGAAACTGCGACATCATAAGATCTGTAGCCAATTGCAGTAAAATCAAAGTCAAATACTTCTAATTCTCCATTATTCAAATGATGATTATGAAAAGCTCCATGACAAAGACCTATTTCCAAATTTTTCTCAGCCAATTCCTCTTTTATTTCATTTACAACTTTACATAATAATGCCGCCGATTCACCACCAAGAAAATGCCTTATTACGGGGAGAAATCGAGTTATCGGTTTATTTAGTAAATCCTCTTAATAATGTATCGTCTTTATTTAACATCGGTTTGGATAATTTAAATCGGCTACTATATAATGTTGCAAGACATCTAGTTCAAACTGAATGGCGGGCTTATCCCTCCACTGATGACGATAAACGCGATATACATATGTCCCTTCATCTCCCTTAACGATGTAGGAGGTCATTCAAACCGCTCGTTAACAAAACACAGTAATGTAAATCTTTAATCGGATAGTTTCTCAAGATTACTTCCTCTATTGATGCTTCATCGATTAGCGTATGTTTGATGTGAAGTTTTGCCATGTATGTACCCCCTATCTGTTGTAAAAGGGCGCTCATTCATAATTCCATTAGTTATCTATTTCTCCTTTTTCAACCTATACCCGAGCGTAACGTAATTGAAGCGATCTGTATACATCTAAGATTAACATTTTTTACTGCTTATTTTCATAATTGTACCAAAATTATTGTTGTTTTGTTATGATGATAGAAATCTGAATGCCAGGAAAAATGATGAATCTATCGCTTTTAATATCCTAGCCTCTTTACCGTTATTCTTAATCGATCTATGGAACTTCAAGTCGCCAGTTTGGTATAGAGTTATTCGCCTCTGTTTTTATTCCTTTGCTACTTATTATAGTTGGCTTTAAGCTTAATGTCATGCCCGTTATCCATTAACTTAAAGAGCAATTATAGTCTGGATGCTATGAAGTAGCGTCATTTCTGATCGTCAAAAACGCCATTATAGGACTAAGTTTTCTGATCAAAGAGACTGGTACAAAACACAACTTCTTTACTCAAAATACGAATAATCATATTATTAATAGGAGTATCATCGCCGCATCGTGAAACTATACGCGCTTTCCGCGGGCACAGCCAAGGGTTTTCAAAAACATTTAGAAAAACTGAGCAAAATTCGCTCAGTCCTTATCACTAAATGTTCAGATTTACGCTTCCTCTAGTAGCTATTATGGAATAATAGCTACTGCTTGACCACCACTCCGGCTGCCCACTTCCCTTTCCGTGGGGTTTGTCCTTCAGCTAACTTTTTTTAGCAAAACCCGCTCAAAAAAAGTGGATCTTCAGGTCAAACATTTCCCACAGGAGTTGAAGTGGCCGCCCTTCGCTATTATCAGGCTCTACAACGCTAGCATGAAGTAACACAGCTGCTTTTATACTCACGGATAGCGATTTTCACTTTACCCATTGTAAAAAAAGTCAACCTATTTCTTATGACAAGAATTGTTGCACCTTCTCATAGCGGAGACTAATTACGTAGACTCCTGCGGGATTAGCGCGAGCCGAAAATCCACTTTGCAACGTGTTCTTCTTTGCAAAGTTAGTTGAGGCCGTGCCCACGGAAGCGAAGTAATTAGTCGGAGCATTGCCAATAGACATCAAACATTTCAAAATAACTACTTGGCTTAACGCAGTCATTGCACTGATTTTATACTTTCTTAACTTTTAAAAAAAATGAAGCTGCGCCAAAAGGGCAGCTTCATATCTAAAAAATCATACTTCTCATGAACAATGACTATCAAAGCCTTTCTTCTATCTAACCCCTCAGAAAGTCAATAAAGTGAAACGTGGGGTTATTACTGCCAGTTATTCATCACTAATATGAGACAGATTCACCTTTCGGATTCCCTTTCTGTGGTTAATTTCGCTCTATCCTCTGCAGGTGTTGTCCCTTTAATAAAGAATGCTAGAACCAGGCCAAACAAGGATAAACCGGTAGCTACATAAAAGGAAATGTTTACCCCATGAATTTGTTCTAATGCGGAAGCACTTTCTCCACTATTCAATGCGGTAGCTGTCATTATTGTAATTAACAATGCGGTGCCGATGGAAGCAGCTACTTGACGCATTGTATTTGTCATTGCAGAACCATGTGGGATTAAACGATGTGATAGTTGATTTAATCCCGCTGTAGTAGAAGGCATCATGATCATCGATATTCCAAACATTCGAATGGCAAAAACAATTGTTAAATAAGGTAACGAAGTATCTGGTGTCAGTCTCGTATATAAAAAGGATGTTATGGTTAGAAGTAATAATCCGATAATAACCAAATATCTTGCACCGAACCGATCAAAGATCCTCCCATTAATTGGTGACATAATTCCCATAAGAAGGGCACCAGGTAAGATCATCAGCCCTGATTCAAAAGCTGAGTACCCAGCCATGTTTTGCATATAGATAGGGAGAATCGTTTCAGCTGCAATTAAACCAATAAAACCAATCATGCCAATAATCATCGTGATTGTAAATAGCTTATTTTTAAACACGCGAAACTCTAATATTGGCTGTGCCAAGGTAAACTGCCGAGTAATAAAAATAACTAATGAAATTGTTCCTACCAGCAATGACAAAATAACTACACTATCTGACCAGCCAGTGTTTCCTGCACTACTGAATCCATAAAGAATACCTCCGAATCCTAACGTTGAAACTATAATAGATAGGATATCAACCTTAGGAAAGGTCCGTTTCGTTATATTTTTCATTACAAAATAAGCGACAATTACATCAATGACAGCTAATGGCAATACAATATAAAATAGAGATCGCCACGGAAATTGCTCCACTAGCCAGCCTGAGACAACCGGCCCTAATGCAGGAGCGAAACCAATAACTAATCCTACAGTACCCATTGCAGTTCCTCTCTTCTCGATAGGGAAGATAAGTAGAAAAATTGTCATCATTAATGGCATCATAATACCTGCTCCTGCTGCCTGAACAACTCTTCCTGTCATAAGTATGAAAAAATTTGGTGAGATTGCACATATGAATGTGCCGATTGCAAAGGTGCTCATTGCTGTAATAAATAAACGCCTCGTTGTAAATGTTTCGATTAGAAAAGCGGTAATGGGTATCATAATTCCATTAACTAACATAAAAATCGTTGTAACCCATTGTGCCGTATTTTCTGTTAATTCTAAGTCCTCCATTATATGAGGGATTGCCGTCGCTAACAGTGTTTGGTTTAAAATTGCTAAAAAAGCACCTGTGATAAGCACAATAACGATCGGCAATTTATTTATTTCTTCCATATTTTCTATGTTTTTCTGCTTCAATCCGTATTCCCCCTTTTCCTATTAAAATTGCAGGATTAGTTGAGCATCATCCTTGTTGACGGCCGAATTCCACATGAAAAAGTACCTTCCATTCTAACAGATTTCTCGTTTTTTACAATAAAGGAGAACTGGTGAGCTACCATTACTACGGTAAAACAAGTATCTTACACCAATTTTCACGCGAGATATGGACTACACTCTATAATAAAAAATGACCAATGAAACCCCTTGCCGGACTTTCATCGGTCATTTTCGTACACCTTTTTTAGTATGGCGTAGTTTTGAAGATGTTACGCTTCTTGTTCTTTTAAAATAACTGCTTTGCTTTCTTTTCGATGAGGGATCATGTTAAATAGAATATTTAACAAAATAGCTGTTACACTTCCAGCTACAATACCATTACTTGTTAGGATTTGAATACTATCTGGTAGTTTAGCAAATAATTCAGGAACAACTGTTACCCCTAATCCCATACCCACGGAGCAAGCAATAATCATTGCATTTTCCGATGACTCGGTAATTACTGAACCTAGCATTTTAATCCCTTGAGATATTACCATACCAAACATAGCAATCATTGCTCCACCTAATACTGCCGATGGAATGATTGTCGTTAATGCAGCAATTTTTGGGATGAAACCAAGAATAATTAACATGGTTCCAGTAATCATAATGACGTTTTTCTTCTTAACACCTGTTATTTGCATTAGCCCTACATTTTGTGAAAAAGCAGTATATGGGAAAGCATTAAATATACCCCCTAATAGAATAGCTAATCCTTCCGCTCGATATCCTTTTGCAAGATCTTTCCCTTTTAATTTACGTTCAGTCATATCCCCTAACGCAAAATAAACTCCTGTTGATTCTACCAATGAGACAATAGCGACAAGTATCATCGTAAGAATGGCTGACCATTCAAAAGTCGGAATACCAAAATAAAATGGATGAGGCATATGAAAATAGGATGCTTCTGCAACAGATTGTAAATCAACCTTCCCTAAAAAAGAAGCAACGATGGTTCCCGCGATTAATCCTAATAAAATAGCGATAGATTGAATGAATCCTTTTGTGAATCGATATAGAAGAATAATAAACAATAATGTACCAAAAGATAAGGAAATATTCACTAAGGAGCCAAAATCACTTGCTCCTTCTCCACCTCCCATATTATTTATAGCTACAGGAATAAGTGTTATCCCTATAATCGTCACAACAGAACCGGTAACCACTGGCGGGAAGAAACGTACTAAGCCACCAAAAACTCCGCTAATTAAAATCACGACTAATCCAGACACTAAGATAGCACCATAAATAGCAGAAACACCAAACTGCCCACCGATTGCAATCATAGGTCCTACGGCAGTAAACGTACAGCCTAGCACGACAGGAAGACCAATTCCAAAAAAGCGATTATTGAGTACCTGTAGTATTGTTGCAATACCACACATTAAAATATCAATTGCAACAAGATAGGTTAACTGCTCAGAAGTTAGTCCAAGTGCGTCGCCAACAATAAGCGGAACTAAAATAGCCCCTGCATACATAGCTAACAGGTGTTGAAAGCCTAGAGCTGCATTCTTCATATGCACGTTTCCTCCTTCTTAAATGTCACGTTGCCATCAGATAATTTAGCGATATTTGCGAGAGTCTCAACGTGATATCCTTGTTGGCGAATTTTTTTGCCGCCTTCTTGGAAACCTTTTTCTATAACTATTCCTATTCCAGCAATTCGAGCCTTTGCCTGCTTTAAAATATCAATCATACCAAATACTGCTTGTCCATTTGCCAAGAAATCATCCATGATTAAAACCGTATCTTCACTTGAAATAAAATCCTGAGAGATCGAAATCTCATTTGATTCTTTTTTCGTAAAGGAATATACTTCTGCCGAATACAAATGATCCGTTAACGTTAATGATTTTCTTTTTCGAGCAAATACAACTGGCACATCTAGTGTTAATCCAGTCATTACAGCTGGTGCAATCCCAGAGGATTCCAATGTTAAAATTTTGGTGATATCGAAACCTTTGAAGCGCTGAGCAAATTCTTTGCCAATTTCCTGCATAAGCACGGGGTCTATTTGATGATTTAAGAAAGAATCAACCTTTAATACAGTGTCTGATAAGACTTTCCCTTCTGATAAGATTTTTTGCTTTAAAACGTCCATGTATATCTTCCTTTCTAGCAAATGGTGTAAGATTCAAATTTTGTACAAATTATTGTTGGTTAGTCCGTAGCCAGAATACGCAAACGCTGCCCATCATAAACTTCACACTGAACAAGATTACATGACACATAGGAAATATGTGTGTATATTCAAGGAATCTACGTGTATCATAGCTTAGCGCATATGTCTTATTCTTACTTCGTTAAACACAACAAACCTATAGAAACCAGCCAAAGAACAAAAGCGCAAACGCCCGAATAGAAACGTAGCAACTGGAGCGATTTAACAGAGATAAAGGAATCACGGTGTGCTTGCGAGCCGATGATGACTTAGATTAAGGCAATTCGTGAAGTCACCTAGTTACTGGGCACTGGAGCTGGTCGGGACGCAGCTCCACACGCACCTATTTATCCATAGGCTCAAATTTTATAATTTCCTAGACTACAAAAAAGTCCGAGACCCATTTCCGTGTTGACCATGAACGGAACTGGTTCTCGAACTATAAAATGTCGAAAAAACGATAAGACCAATGTTTAAAGAACAAAGTCTAATCATTCCAGTAGTTTTTCATAGTCGGTTTATTTACGGTAAACCGGTAGAAACTTGCAGGCCTTATTCCTGCTATTATATGAAAATAGGAATATTTGAATGTATTTAGTATAGCATGTGACTATGAATAAACAACCCCTAATCTAATATAACTAAGATTCCAATAATTTTGATAGGGTAATCATTTCCATTCTAGAAATTCAATTCTGTTACCAAATGGATCAGACAAATAAAAACGATTTGCCCCAGGTAATCGACTATCATGAATCACAGGTATGCCATTTGTTGAAAGGTGGTTGCTCAACGCCTCTAAATTCGTTAAAGAAATGGCGGGATGTGCTTTACGAGCTGGTGAAAATGCTTCGTCTATTCCAATATGCAGCTGCACATCACCTGCTTGGAACCAAACTCCTCCGTTTCCCTGAAGTGTATCTGGTTTTTCTAGAATACGAAACCCTAGAATGCCGTGATAAAATGCAATTGCTTCTTGTTCACAATTACGAGGTGCGGCCAATTGCACATGATCTATTTTTACGTATTGAAAAGTCATAGTATCCCTCCCAATTTCTAGCATACATCATGGGTGAATTAAAAGATAATACGGATGACAAATCGACTTGTATCGTATTTTTTTATCTAGGTAAGTCACTATCATTTCATAATTGCTGTATAACATATATGATGGATGAGTAACCACTGAGCGAAGGAGTTTTAGCATGAATCATTTTATTAACGGATTTTTTAAACGGATTAAGTACAATGGTAGTACTCATATAAGCTTCAACGACATACCCACTCTTATGTTTCAATTTGCTAAACATATTCCATTTGAGAATTTAGATGTCATAAATAATGAGAGAAGCCAAGTCAGTAAACATACGTTGCAGCAGAAATTATTAGATAATCCCCGAGGCGGGCTATGCTATGAGTTAAATCCATTATTTTACTATGTTCTCCGAGAAGTGGGGTATAACGTAAAAATGATAGCTGCATCCATTATCGTTCCAAAAAACGGACTACAAGGTACACATATCTCTACTATTTTAACGTATGATGAGAGAACCTACATTGTTGATGTAGGGTTTGGATCACATTTAGCGTTACAACCTATTCCGTTAACAGGGGAAACGATCTCCTCGAGAACTGGTAACTATCGGATCGTCGAACAGCATGATGATAAAGCCATCTACGCATTAGAAAAAATAACCAATGGAAAAATCGAAGCCAGCTATACCTTCACGCTTGATGCAGTTGATGAAGAATATCTTACGAAAGTGAAAGAAATCATAACGAAGGATGAACGATCACCGTTTAACCGTTCCATATTAGTAACGAAATTAACAGAAGAAGGACATATTACATTAACGAAAGATACAATTACAGAAATCAGACAGGGAATAAAGAACAAGCAAGAAATAAACCCAACTGTTTTTCAACAGCTTCTAGCGAATCGATTCGGCATACATGGAATGTGATGACATACCAAAAGACCAGTTTCATTCTACTGAAACTGGTCTAGTTTAATTATAAAATATAACAGGCCACATTTGCCGTATTTGTCATAAAAAGTTTTAAACCACCACTTCGCTAAGTGGGTGTTTGCAGAAACTGTCCTGCCTTCCGTTCTTTGACGGCACGGCATTTAAATTTCGATATAAAACTCCCTATTCCTACATTAGAGGTTAAAACTTAATTTAATACGTACAATGTAGCTTGTAATAACATTTTATATGTTATCTCGCTATTTTTCAATGGGAAATTATCCCTATTTTATATCAGATTTTTCAAAATAATTGCTCATACACTTCTGTCAATTCTTTTACTCTTCTGTCGTATTGAACCGATTTAGCATAAGCAATTTCATTTTCCAATACATCATTTAAATAAGTCATTTCCTCTTCACTTATTCTCTTAACAAAATCCAACTCATTTGCATAGTTGCCTCGTTCGAGCTTTCGAACGATTTGCCGACAAGTATCATTATTTATATAGTTAGATAACGATTCTCTTAAATAATCTAACGTATGATCGATCTTTCTCACCTCTTAGATTTTTGTATTCTTCTTTTTTGCTCGCTGTTCCAATTGAGATTTTGGACGTTGTTCTTGAGCATCCTCTGATAAACCTTGTGTATTTACACTACTTTGTACCTGCCGTTTACTATACTGATCTTTATCTTTAGCCAATTACAACACCTCCATTCATAGTGTTACATTTTTTTTCAAATTGTATGCTTCTATTCGTTACTATTTTCGCTCCATCCTTGATATTGTTCTCGTAAAGATCGCTTCAACACCTTTCCACTAGGATTCTTGGGTAGGTTCTCTGTAAATGCAATATATTTTGGAATTTTAAATGTAGATAGACGATCTTTACAATATGCTTCCACTATTTCCCTTGTTAAAACGCTATCTTTTTTTGGTACAATTATGGCGGACACAGCTTCAATCCAATACGGATCTGGTAAGCTTATAACAGCGACCTCTGATACACCATCCAATTGATATATCAATTCCTCTACTTCACGACTTGATACGTTTACGCCCCCAGTATTAATCATATCCTTCTTCCGGTCAATAATCGTTACATATCCTTCCTCATCCATGACACCTAGGTCACCGCTATGGAACCAGCCATTACGAAATGCTTCTTTTGTTTTATTAGGATCGTGCAAATATCCGACCATTGCATGCGGCGTCCGATGAACAATTTCGCCAATTTCTCCTCGAGCCACTTCTTGATCGTTCTCATCAACTATTTTCGTTTGTACATTTAATGACGGTAATCCTGCTGAACCAAGCTTACGTAGTTGGTCTTCTGGTTGCAAGACTGTTGCTAAGGGAGCTACCTCTGTCTGACCGTATAAATTCCAAAGTCTCGCATGAGGTAAGCGTTCGGATAATTCTCTTAGAATCTCTTTTGGCATAATAGCAGCTCCATAATAGCATTTCTGTAATGTGGATAAATCACGCTTATTAAAATCAGGATGTCTTAGTAGTGCTATCCAAACAGTTGGTGGGCAAAAAAGCTGCGTTGCCCCTGATTCCTCAACTGTTTTTAAAATTTTTTCAGGGCTAGCTTTATCAAGTACCACGCCGCTACAGCCTGCATAAATACTTGGACCTAAAAACACATGAAGCTGTGCACTATGATAGAGTGGCAGTGCATGAATAAAAACGTCATCTGCTTCCACTTTCCCATCAACGATACAGCTTACATATTCACTGACAATGCTTTTATGTGTAAGCATAACACCCTTTGGTCGTGATTCTGTTCCACTTGTATAAAGCACATGGCAGAGATCCTCATCATAAACTTCATTTTCAACTCTAGATATAGGCTGTCCTATCCTTATTTCATTAAATGCTTTCCATCCTTCTCTCATCACATGAACAGCACCCAATTGGTACTTAATTTGAATATGCAATTGCTCTGAAGCCTGATCGAGTAAATCTACATATTCATCTGAAGCAATCAAACCTATAGATCCTGCATGTTCTAGAATATACGAAACATCTTCTTTACCTAGCATATAATTAATTGGAATGAAAACAGCACCGACTCGCGCAAGAGCAAAGTTTACTACAATAAAGTCTAAGCTGTTTTTTGACATTAATGTAATCATGTCGCCTTTCTTCATACCATCAGCGATAAAAGCATGAGCTGTTTGATTAACTATATT
Source organism: Virgibacillus sp. AGTR (assembly GCF_016919725.2). Taxonomy (GTDB): domain Bacteria; phylum Bacillota; class Bacilli; order Bacillales; family Amphibacillaceae; genus Virgibacillus; species Virgibacillus salarius. Next base: position 19,790 of record NZ_JAJERH010000034.1, on the reverse strand, counting down.
ATCTAATTCCTGATAAGTTACTTCCTTACCTTTGTAAGTGATCGCTATTTTAGCTGGGAATCGATCTGTGGTTCGCGCAAGTATATCCCCCAGCGTATTTCTTCTCGCCTGCTGTATAATTTTCCCTAGTCCATCATGCACATTTGTTTGTGTTCTCATTATCCCACTCCTCAAATGGTAAAATGATGAATGTTCCACTAGCTGAATATTCTTTTTTTTATTTTAATTCAGATAATTACTAAAAGCAAGCTAACATATATGCGAACTACCAGTCCAATTTACCCTTTTATACGGGCTAGTAGTTCGTTATGAAAAACACTACTTCCAGTTATACGTGGGATAACAAAAGCGCCAGCGGCCGATTAGAAACGTAGCGATTGGAGTGAGTCAACGGAGATTAAGGAATCACGGTGAGCTTAAGAGCCGATGATGAGATTAGGGCGATTCATGAAGTAGCCTCGTTTCTGGGAGCTGGGGCTGGACACGGCTCATCACGTCCTTATTTATCCACATAGGCTAATTTTATAATTTCCTTTAATTTCCGAGACAATAAAAAAGAGGCTGGACAAAATACAACTTCTTTACTCAAAATACGAATAGTCATGTTATCAATAGGAGTAGCATAGCCGTACCGTGAAACTATAAGCGCTTTCCGCGGGCAAGGCCTCAGTTAACTTGGTAAAGAAAGTCACGTTACCAAGTGGATTTCCGGACGCGTGCTGTTCCCGCCGGAGTCTCGCTTATTTCAGGTGCTAAATGAATGATTCTAATCAAAAAACGAGCGATAATTAATTTCAACTAATCATCGTTCGTTTGTTTCTTCATTCTTTTGTCTCAGCCTCATAAGAACAAAGTCTTTATTTTATGAAGATCTGCTTACGTTGTCGAGATCTTTTCATTTTAGGTGCATGATAGCCACGTTCATAGATTTTTCCTGTTTGTAGGTGACATCGTTCTAAAAACTGCTCCATTGAGTTTGTCTTACTTACCTTTATCGCCTCTAAAAACACGCGTGCTGCAACCCTCGCATCTTCTAATGCATTATGGTGGTTAAACATTATTTTATGATATTCTGCTAATGTATTTAGTTTATAATTGTATAAACCGGGCCACATATTTTTAGAAATAGCTACCGTACAAAGATAATTTATTTCAGGGTAAGTAAGTTGAAAATGGTCTAGCGTATGCCTGATCACGCTCATATCAAAACTAGCATTATGTGCAATCACGACACTTTTTGATAAATATTGATGAATCGTTGACCATATTTCAGGAAATGTCGGAGCATCGATTACATCATCTTCCCTAATCCCATGTACTTGTATATTCATAGAACGAAAATTCATCATGGGATTAATAAGGCTATAATATTCGTCCGTAATATTTTCTCCATCCGAAACGACAATCCCAACCGCACAAGGACTAGATCGCTTTTCGTTCGCTGTCTCGAAATCAATAGATACGAAGTCCATTTCTGCATCACGCTTTCTAATTAAATTCTTACATTAGGAAATTTCTAATATATCCCATGTTGTAATAATACCTAGTAGGTGGCTCGATGGCTTGCCATTTTTCGTAATTAGCAATGCCTCCAGTCGCTCTCCTTTACTTGTATGCTCTTTAAAGATTTCAATTGCTTCGTAAATTGTCGTTCCCTGATGAATAAATCGAGTGTTATCTTGATTTTCAAATGGAAGGACTTCTTCCAGCGCACAACTTCCATTAAGCTTGTCCTGATTTTTCCTTCCGGCTAGCCAGTTAGTAATGCCCTTTTGAGTGAGCAGACCTTTAAATTCCTCTCCCTGATATACCGGGAATTTTGACAATTGTTTCTCATGAATAATGGTTAACAGCTTATTTAATGGGTCCGTTAATTGATAACAATAAACACTTCTAGAAAATAGAGGAATTACACGTTTTGGTTCACTTAGTTCTTTCTCTATTTCTTCAATTCGTTCAACAATTGTATCGTGTGGCTCGGCTATTGCATGCGTCATGTCGATTTTATTATGAACAATTGCATTTCTTAATTCAGCAAACTCTAATAAATCATCACTGTACGTCCGTACTAAAGCATTCGAATTTCTTAATATTTTTACAGCTTTTGAAAAGCCGACGTCTTTTTTATGTATTAATAAAGCTCGTAGCAACTTCTCAATTCGGTTAAATGCTGTCAAAAATCGTTCTGAGTTTTTATACATGACTATTACTCCTACCTCACTTTATCTCTCCTGTACAAATATGCTTAGCTAAATCATCTTGCATAGTCATTATTTTCCTCTTTTCATTATTCTAAACCATATTTGCTTATAGAGAAAGTTTAAGGATAGCCAAGCATCTCATTCAAAATAACGATCATAGTAAGTAAGATACTTCGGATCATGGAAAGGGATATGATTATAATATTCACACAGCATACTTGCTATAAAAACCCCATAGGAGCTACGGGTTCCAAAAAGACAATTCTTAAAAATGGCTGTATAAAAAATAGAAAAGGTGAGCGTAGCTTTCGTAAATTTTGACAACTACCGAAGTATGATACTTACCATTCCATGGCTATAGGCTCACTAGTACCCACCGGCATAGTCATGGGTTTTTAAACCATTATAATAGGAACTGCCCCTTTAACAAGCTGGGGTACAGTTCCCTGTAATGAAATTCTTGTAGATAGGATAAATTACATTTTTATTTGGTTATTAATTGTAGCTCGACAGGGATAAAAGCCTCCACTTCTTCTCCATTTATTATTTTTTCCACGGCCTCAATTGCATGCTCACCAATTAGTTCTGGCTGTTGGGCGATCGTTGCAGCCATTGTTCCTTCTTCTACAGCTGCTACCGCATCATCCGTCGCATCAAAGCCAACAACAATAACATCTTTTAATAAGTTCTGTGCTGCTAATGCCTCTACTGCCCCTAATGCCATTTCATCATTATGGGCAAATACAGCTTCAAAATCGCCTACACTTTGAATGATATTCTCCATAACAGCTAACCCTTTTGTCCGATCAAAATCAGCAGACTGACTAGCAGCTATTTCAACTTTATCTAATTGATCAATCCTATTATGAAAACCTTCTCCACGTTCACGAGTTGCTGAAGCACCTGCGATTCCTTCCAATTCAACAACATTTCCCGCTTCTCCTAATTGCTCTGCAATAAACTCTCCTGCCATTTCTCCCCCTTTCACATTATCAGAAGCAATATGTGTTTTAACCTCTCCACCTTCAGCGCTTCGATCAACCGTAATAACTGGAACTTCTTTATCGTTTGCTAATTCAATAGCTGAAACTATAGCACTCGAATCAACTGGATTCACTAACAATACATCAATATCCTGCTGTAATAAATCCTCAATATCACTCAGTTGAGTGGATGGATCATTTTGAGCATCAACCGTGACCAATTTATAACCTGCTTCCTTTGCCCCTGCTTTCGCACCGTCACGTAAAGTTACAAAAAATGGATTGTTTAATGTAGAGACAGAGAACCCAACTTTTACACCTTCCTCACCCTGTTTATCCGTATTCTCCTCTGTTTCATTCGCTGAACCAGGTGCTTCTGTTGAACAAGCTGCTAATAAAAGTAGTATTAGTGTAATAACTCCTATTCTTTTAAAATAAGTAATCATAGTTTTTTCCCCTACCTTTTCTTAGAATTTTTTATAAATGGTTGTATTTAATACTATTTTCCAATTTAGGGTGACTTCCTATCTAGTAAGACTGCTAATAAAATAACAACGCCTTTTACAATCTGCTGATAAAATGAAGAAACATGTAATAGGTTTAAACCATTATCGATGACTCCAATTATTAAAGCACCTATTAACGTTCCAGTGATTCTCCCCCTCCCTCCAGCTAAGCTGGTACCTCCAATGACAACTGCTGCAATCGCATCTAACTCATACATGCTTCCAGCAGTTGGCTGTGCGGAATTTAAACGACTTGTAATTATAATTCCAGCTAAGACAGATAGCATACCCGTCAACGAATAAACCCAGATTTTCACTCGATCTGCTTTTATTCCAGATAAGGTAGAAGCTTCTTCATTTCCCCCAACTGCATAAACTTGTCTACCAAACACGGTCTGTTGAAGGATAAAATAAAGAAGAAAGAACATAATGACCATAACGATCGCTGGAAAGGGAATTCCAAACACATAACCTTTTCCAATCATTTCAAATAGAAAGCTATCTGATAATCCAGTAATCGGCTTACCATCTGTAAATACAAGCGTAGCTCCTCTGTATATTGTCATTGTTGCAAGTGTGGCAATAAATGGCGCAACCTTTCCTTTTGTAATAATAATGCCATTTACCGCACCTAAAATGAGCCCAATAACTAAGCCCATGCATACTGCCAATAACGGATCCATACCACTTGTCAGTAGCCCTGCCGTTAAAGCACTTCCCAAAGCTAAAATAGAACCTACAGACAAATCAATACCTGCTGTTAGGATGACAAAGGTCATGCCAAATGCAATAAGTGCATTTACGGATACTTGTCTAAGAAGGTTTAAAATATTATCTAGCGTAAAAAAATTATCACTCAGTATACCTAAGATAAATGTGATTACAACCAATCCTAATAGAGGGCCGATTTTTGCTAAGCTAAATCTAGTAAGTTGAGTCATGCCTTACACCTCCAGTCGCAGCTGCCATAATTCTCTCTTGATTCGCTTCCTGCCTATCTAAAAACGTCGCTATTTTCCCTTCATGCATTACCATAATTCGATCACTCATACCTAATATTTCGGGAAGCTCAGATGAAATCATTATGATAGCAACACCACTTTTAGTAAGCTCATTGATAATTTTATAAATCTCCTTCTTTGCCCCAATATCCACCCCCCTAGTAGGTTCATCTAATATTAAAATCTTTGGGTTAATTCCTAACCATTTTGCTAGAACAACTTTTTGCTGATTTCCACCACTTAACGACTTCGCCTCCTGCTCACTACTTATAGCTCGAATTTGTAATCTATTTATTAATGCTTCAATTAATAATGTTTCCTTTGAATTTACGATAACACCATATGTTGATATCGCTTTCAAATTTGCTGATGCAATATTTTCTCTAATCGGTGCATGCATGATTAGTCCTTTAGATTTTCTGTCTTCGGTTATAAAACCAATTCCTGCTTCGATTGCATCTCTTGGATGTTTAATTGTTACTAATTTTCCATTTATTCTAATTGCACCATGGTCCTTGTTACTAAAACCAAAAATAGCTTCCATTACTTCTGAACGGCCTGCCCCCATCAAACCTGCTATTCCAAGAATTTCCCCCTTTCTTACAGAAAAAGAAATATTTTCAAACAGGTCTTCTTTTGATATATTTTCTACTTCAAAGATCACTTTACCAGGAACGTTTACTCTTTCAGGAAAACGATCTCCCAATTCCCTTCCCACCATCATTCTTACTATGTCAGTAAAAGATGTATCCGCGATTAATTTTGTTCCAATGGTTTGACCATCTCTTAGTACCGTAATGCGATCACATATATCGAAAATTTCTTCCATTCGATGAGAAATATAAATTATACTAACACCTTGATTTTTGAGTTTCTGGATTACATGAAATAACCGTTCTATCTCACGTTCCGTTAAGGCTGCGGTTGGTTCATCCATAATGATCATCTCTGCATTCGCCGCCAAAGCCCGAGCAATCTCCACCAGTTGCTGCTTGCCTATCGATAAATTGCCCGCTATATCATTTGGGTGAATGTTCGTTACCCCTAACTCATATAAACGTCGCTTCGTACGTTGGTGCATTTCTTTTTTATTAAGTATACCTGTCTTACCATATGTAATATCTTTTCCTAAAAACAAATTTTGTGAAACAGTTAAATGCGGAATAATATTTAATTCCTGATGAATTACAATAATTCCGTTCTGTTCAGCTTGTTTCGGATTCTTAAAAACAACTTCTTTATTCTTCCATTTTATTACACCTTGATCTCGTCTATAAATACCAGTTAATATTTTTACTAGCGTAGACTTGCCTGCCCCATTCTCTCCCATAAGTGCATGAATTTCACCAGGTAACACTTGAAAATCAACTGCTTTTAAAACAGGATTGCCTGCGAAATACTTATCAATATTAGCCATTTCTATGATTGGTGATGCCTTCATTCTCATCCCCCCATGGTATAAAAAGATACCTACTTATGTGGTGCTACAATCGTATGCGTACTTGTAGAAAATACAACTACCAGCCTATGTCTAGTAATCTACTGTTAGAAACGAAGACTATCTCATTTGAGGGTAAGCCTCTATGTACAGCTGTACCAGCAATTGATATTAAATAACTGTTCTCCTAGTTAAATGGTTAATCCTTACAATTTTCATCTCACATCTATGTGTAAGGTGACACCGACTTCAAGACTTTAACAGGAGTCATCAAGGATTAGTGGAGGATTAATTATCCGAAAATTCCCGATAAGATACACTAAAATCGCCTCTGTGTACTTTCAAAGATACAATTGTACGAATGAAATTCGTACCGTCGATAGACCATAAAACCTCCACTAAAGATTCGTTAAATTTATTGAACGCTACCTCTTTCTTGCAAAAACTGTTCAACCATTTGCTTCGTCGGCATCCCACCTTGTGCACCAATTTTACTAACAGATAATGCTGCAGCTGCAGTTGAAAATCTAATTGCTTCAGGAAGAGAATGTCCTTGGCCGAGTTGGGCAGCAAGTGCACCATTAAATGTGTCACCTGCACCTGTTGTGTCTTTGACACCAACTTGATAACTTGGAATATGGTACTCCTTCCCATTTAGAAAATAATGGACACCTTTCTCTCCTTGTGTCATGATTATTTTTTCTTGAATCTTCATAAATAATGGATTACTATTCAATGCTTCTGCTTCTATTTCATTTGGGGTCAAATAGGTTGCTAATTCTAGCAGCTCATCAGGTAAATCTTGATACGGAGCAGGATTTAAAATAACTGGAACCTGAAATTCTTTCGCTACTTGCACGGTATAGTTAACTGTTTCCATTGGAATTTCCAATTGTACAAGAACAACATCACTCTCCTTTATCAAATGACGATGTTGATCTATAATATTCGGTGATAGCCTATAATTCGCACCAGGTACAACAATAATTCGATTATCATTTTCCGATAAAATAATATTAGCGATCCCAGTTGACGCTTCGTTATCAATTGATATGCCCGAATCATTGATACCCTCTTTCCGTAAATGCTTAGAAAGTTTATCTCCAAAGGCATCCGCACCTACCATTCCAATCATGTTAACATTAGCACCAAGTCTTGCTGCCGCAACGGCTTGATTCGCACCTTTACCACCTGGAAATGTTGAAAAATGCTTTCCAAGCACCGTTTCTCCTTGCATAGGCATCGTCTGTGTAGTTATCGTTAAATCCATATTAATACTACCTATAATGGTTACAATTGGTTTATTAGTCATTTGCAGTTTACCTCCGTTTTCTAGTTGAATCACGCTCTATTAACTTTGTCTTTAGGTTGACTTGCTCAATGCTACGATTTGAGTCATGAATATGCTCCAATAAAAGCTTTGCAGCCTGTGCCCCAATATCATAAATCGGCTGCTCCATCGTTGTTAACGAAGGGGTAGTTGTCTCCCCCATAGCTATTCCATCGAATCCAACTACCGCCAATTCCTCTGGTATTTTCACACCTAATGCTTCTGCTGCTTTTATTACTCCTACTCCCATCTTATCATTTGCTGCAAATATACCATCAATTTCTGGATGATTAGTAAGTAATTCTTTCGTTACTGCAATTGTTTTTTCATAGTTATATTCACCAGAAACAACATAGCTTGATAGAAACCATTTCTCTTTTTTAACTATATCTAAATAGCCACCAAGTCGTTCCAATGTATTCATCGCATAGTCCGGTCCGCATATATGCGCAATTCGTTTACAGCCAATTGCTTTCAGATAATTCGTTGCCTCCCTAGCACTTTCGCGATTATTAACCGTAACAGAAGATAACTGCTTACTAACAATCCGATCAAGTGCAACAACAGGGGCATTCATATTATGAAGATAATCTTCCTTTAAATTACTTGAAACAATAATAAAACCATCAACTGACTTCTGTTGTAATGCATTTAGATACGTTATCTCTTTTTCAAGATCATCATCAGTATTACATAGTACAAATGTATAATTATGTTTATTTGTTATATCTTCTACTGCACGAGCTAGCTCTGGAAAAAACGGATTCATAATGTCTGGTACAAATAACGCAATCATTTTGGACTTCCCTTTGAACAAACTTCTAGCAATATCATTAGGTCGATAGTCCAATTGCCTAATTGCTCTTGTCACACGTTCTTTTGTATCCTTATTTACATACCCATTATTATTTAGCACCCTTGAAACTGTTGCCGTGGAGACGTTTGCAAGCTTTGCTACATCTTTTATCGTTGCCATTATTTAAACCCTTTCATGTAAGTAATTTCTTTGTTTATTCTTAATATGTAACCCGTTACAGAGATCATCATAGTTCGTTTTACAAATGCTGTCAATGTTTTTTTCAAAATATTTCCTAAAGCGAGAAATTAATTGGCAATTTTCATTAAAGCAAAAAGCCGAACTAAGAAATTTGAATCCATTCGGCTTTTTATTCGTTCTATTCTATTTGTTGTTTTGATAATTCTTTATCGTTGGTAAATACATAGATTCTCGTTTCAGTTTCATCCCATCTAACCAACGTAAGTATTAGTAAGCCTTTTTTCTTTATTTGCCGTTTTACTTTTAACTAGCTGGTAAATAAACCAAATGAATACAACAGCCCAAATCACTGTTCCAATAACCATTGAAAGTCTGTATTCTAAATGAAATCCCTCAGGTGCATAAAATATATACGTACTTACTACTCCAGTCATAAATAATGCTGGTATGCTACATATCCAGTGAAACTTCTGATGCTTAAGTAAATACATGGCACCAGTCCAAAGCATAAATGTAGCTACAACTTGATTTGACCAACCCACATATCGCCATAAAAAACTGTAATCTATTAAGGATAATAAAAATGCAGGTATAGCTACAGGAATAACCAATAATATAAGCGATCTCTTTCCTAACACTTGCTTATTCGATAACTGCCTTAGTAAATCAGCTAACATCATTCTTGATGACCGTAATGCTGTATCTCCTGTAGTAATTGGCAGTATCATTACACCCAACACTGCTAATATACCACCAAATGTTCCCAATGTAGCAATACTAATCTCATTGACAACACCTGCCGGGCCACCTGACCCAAGAGCAGTTTGCAGTCCATTTGTTCCGTTATAAAACGCCATCCCTGCTGCCGCCCAAACAAGAGCAATGATCCCCTCTCCTATCATAGCTCCATAAAAAACTTTTCTTCCTTCGCTTTCTTTTTTAAGGGTTCTAGCTAAAATCGGACTTTGTGTACTATGAAATCCTGATATTGCACCACAAGAAATTGTCACCATTAATAACGGCCAGATAGGTAGCTCATTAGGATGAAGATTAGTCAACGTTAAATTAGGAACGGTATAGTCAAAAAAGAATATCCCAACACCTATAGAAATAGCCATAAAAATAAGGATGGCACCAAATAACGGATATATCTTACCAATAATTTTATTGATTGGTAGAACGGTAGCTAATAGAAAATACGCAAACACAATTAATATAGATGTCAAGAAATTAAGTGGACTTATTTGTGACAATAATTGTGCGGGCGCAGCAGTAAATGCTGCTGCCACTAATATCATTAATAATATAGATAAAAGCGTAATAAATGCTCTAGCATATTTTCCTAAATATTTCCCAACAAGTGATGGAAATTGCGCTCCTCCTTGACGTAGCGATAGCATACCTGACATATAGTCATGAACAGCACCAGCAAATATACAACCTATTACAATCCAAATAAATGCAACTGGACCATATAACGCTCCCATTACTGCACCAAAAATCGGTCCGGTTCCAGCGATATTCAACAACTGTATTAAAATTGCTTTCCACCAGCTCATTGGCATGTAATCAAAACCATCCTGATTCGCATATGCAGGAGTAGGCCGCTGATCGTTAATGCCAAAAATTTGTTCAACCACCCTTCCGTATACGAAATAACCAATAAGTAATAACAAGATGGATGCTACAAAAGTAACCACCGCTGTCCCCTCCTTGTCCAAAAATCTATTCGATAGATTTCCTTTATCCTTTTTTAGAATTTTAAAGAATATTCTATATTGGAAAATTAAATAAAGCAACCTTTTTTATCTTTCATCTTTAGAAGCTATTGGTTTGAACATGCCAAAAGAATCATTTTACAAATTTAATATTTTAAATACAGGAAATTGATTGACAATATATAAAGTTCTGCTATGCTGAAAAATATTATTTCAGAACAAATGAAATAGACGGAATTTGTCTAGAAAGGAGTAAATTATGCAAATGGAACAGCAAATACTTAGAATACCTGGGCCCACCCCTATTCCCCCAAGTGTTCAACGAGCTATGTCTCAGCCAATGATTGGACATAGAGGGCAAGAAATGCAGGCGTTGCTTGAAGCTTTAAAGGGTAAGTTGAAGCCAATCTTTGGTACAAAAGAAGAGGTATTGCTATTCACATCAAGTGGCACAGCCGCTCTAGAAACTGCTGTCGTAAACGCTGTGGAACCAGGTGAAGAAGTAATTGTAATTGTATCTGGTGCATTTGGTGATAGGTTTACGAAAATATGTGAGGAATATCACATTTTAGTTCATCGTTATGACGTCACATGGGGAGAAGCTGCTAGCCCAGATCAATTACAACATTTATTACAAAAACATCAAGATGTAAAAGCTGTATTCGCTACATTTTGTGAAACATCTACTGGTGTGCTAAACCCCATAAAGGACTTAGCAAGCGTAGTCCATCAGTACTCAAACGCGCTATTTATTGTGGATGGTGTTTCTTGTATCGGTGCTACCGAAACGCAAATGGATGAATGGGGATTGGACATTGTTGTGACTGGGTCACAGAAGGCAATGATGCTTCCGGCTGGTCTAGCTTTTGTTGCTGCCAGTAAACGTGCTTGGGAGGCAATTGAACATAACCAGCAACCTCGTTTTTATCTAGACATGCGAAAATACCGTAATAAGTTAGAAGAAAATTCAAGTCCTTTTACACCTGCTGTTTCATTATTATTAGGGCTTAAACAGGCTATTGCATTAATGGAAGATGAAGGACTATCCACTATTTATAAACGCCATCAGCTCATGGGAGAAATGACTCGAAATGCTTTTCATGCATTGAATATTCCTTTACTGACAAAGGATACTGATGGGTCACCTACAGTTACTGCTGTTCGACCTGCCGATTTTTCAGCTGAAGCACTAAGAAAGGTACTTCGTTCAGAATTTGGATTAACCATCGCTGGGGGACAACAGCATTTAAAAGGAGCCATTTTCCGTATCGGTCATATGGGGTATTGCAATCCCGCTGATGTCCTACAAATTATTAGTTTAATGGAGATTGGTTTGCGAAAGATTAACAAAAATATTGAGCTAGGAAAAGGTGTTCGTGCTGCGCAAAATGTATATTTAAACAACAAATAGAATAAAGTTATTTCTTTCAGTAAAGTTTCGGTTTGTTCACCATTCGTCATTGCAAAGTCATTCCCCGTTGACATACTATATTCAATTAATTTACGAGTGAGATCTCTGTAAAATCCACTGAAGTCAGTTAATTTTAGTTACTAGTGAATTAATTAGGATAAAAATCTAACTTTGTCCGATACCCTTAGGAGGTAATAAAATGTTTAAAGTTTTAATTTCAGATCCATTAAGTAAAGAAGGTATATATCCTTTAAATCAAGCAAATCATATCAGCATTGAGATGGCAATTGACTGGTCACAAGAGCAATTAGAAGATCGGATAGCGGAATACGATGCCCTATTAGTCAGAAGCCAGACACAGGTTACGCGAAACTTAATCATGAAAGCGCACAAACTCAAGATTATCGGACGTGCTGGAGTGGGTGTAGATAACATCGATCTGGATGCGGCTACTGAATATGGAATTATTGTTGTCAATGCACCAAATGGTAATACGAATTCAGCAGCCGAACATACGATGGCCATGATAATGGCCCTTTCAAGAAAGATTCCCCAAGCATATTTATCACTTAAAAACAAACATTGGGATCGAAAAAAGTATGTTGGTACGGAATTAAAGAATAAAACACTGGGAATCATAGGACTTGGTCGTATAGGTGCTGAGGTAGCTTACAGAGCGAAAGGTCAACGCATGACTATTATTGCATATGATCCATTTTTAACAGAGGACAAGGCAGAAAAAATGGATATACGATATGGCACAGTTGAAGATGTATTAAAAGATGCTGATTTTATAACAATACACACACCGCTTTTAAAAGAAACGCGTCACTTATTGAACGCAGAAGCTTTTAAGCTTGTCAAACCTGGTGTACAAATTATTAATTGTGCTAGAGGTGGAATAATTGATGAGGATGCTCTCTATCAGGCCATTCAATCCAATCAAGTGGCTGGAGCAGCATTAGATGTATTTGAAGAGGAGCCATTTTACAATAATAAATTATTGGAATTACCAGAAGTCATAGCAACCCCCCATCTTGGAGCAAGTACATTTGAGGCACAAGAAAGTGTAGCCATCGATGTCAGTGAAGACGTTATTCGTTTTCTGGCTGGTGATGTCGTACGTCATCCAGTAAATCTTCCTTCTTTATCAAAAGAAATATTAAGTGAGATTGAACCTTATTTCCATCTTGCTGAGAAAATCGGAACATTTCTTATTCACCTAACAAATGAAGCTGTTGAAGAAATTAACCTTTACTACTCCGGTGACCTATCAAAAACCAAAATAGCTCCCATTACGCGTAACGCAGTAAAAGGATTATTAACAAGACACCTTGGCGAGCATGTGAATGATGTTAATGCACTATATCTTGCCGAAAAACGAGGTATAACTATTCATGAAAATAAGACCTCATCAACCAAAGGTTTTACAAACCTGTTAAATGTTGAAATCAAAACAAAATCAGAAAAACGTAGTGTTTCCGGCACATTATTAAATGGTTTAGGTCCCCGAATTGTTAAAGTTGACCATTACAGTGTAGATGTGACACCAAAAGGTCATTTATTAGTTATCCACCATAAAGATCAACCTGGGGTAATCGGAAAAATGGGAAGCTTACTTGCTACACATCAAATCAATATTGCAACAATGCAAGTAGACCGTGCAGATATTGGTGGAGATGCCATTATGGTGATGACTGTAGATCGACACATTGAAAAACATGAGTTATTAGCCATCGAAGAAGTAGATGAAATTCACGATGCTACAGCGATAGATTTATAGAATCATTTGGAGGCTTGTTACATCTCAAGCTTAGGCTGTCGTTCGCGACAGCCTAGCTTACCCTTCTTATACACCTTTACGAATTAGAGCTAATACGGACGATAAATCCTTTACTTCGAAAGTTGGTAATCCATTATTCTCTATATCTTCTCGATTAATCCAGATCGAATCAATGCCAATTCGAGAAGCTCCCAATATATCTGTATTTAAATTATCACCAACCATGATTACCTTATCTTTTTCCACTTCAAGTATATCTAATGCATGTTGAAATATAGAAGCATCCGGCTTTCCCTTACCAAATGCTCCAGATATTATAATCGCATCAAAATATGACCTTAGCCTAGGGGTTAAGTCTAGCTTTGTTTCCTGTAAATCTGGAGAACCGTTTGTTAATAATAGTAATGTAAATTCACTAGCTAACTGATCAAGCACATCAAAGGTATCCTTATAGACGTACGCCTTCTCCTTTCTAATCCTTGGAAAAGCTTCAGCTAGCTCAGCACCAAGGTATGGATCATCGACACTAACTTCTCTTAATGCTTCTGTCCAAGTCGATTTACGATAATCTGGAGCCAGCTTGTGAAGCTGCTCAAAGACTTCTCCCTTATCAAAAAAATCCCCCCATAATCCCTCGAATGGATTAATACCAATCATTCTAGTAAAAGAATAGGTAGGATAGGAAGCATATAACCTACGAGCTTTTTCCTTTACTCTTTCTTCCAGGATGATAGGATCAATTTTGGTATTAGCCTTACTCGCTAGTTTACAAGTATCTTTAAACGATTCTTCTATACTTTTTTTATCCCATAATAACGTATCGTCTAAATCAAAAATAATTGCTTTGCGCATCTATACATCTCCCTTTCATCTTGCATACCTTATAAAAAGTATACAACATTTTAATTAAATAAAAAAAACTGAAAATTAAGGGTTGCTTTTATTAGAATTATAGACTAATATAGTTATTAAAATTTTTACAGCAAGGGGATAGTGACATGGAAGAATGGACAGTTAAGGTAAACCATAGTGCAGTGAAAAAAGAAAAACCGAAAACCGATCAACTAGAATTTGGAAGAGTATTTACAGACCATATGTTTATTATGGATTATTCTGTACCATTAGGCTGGCACGATCCACGGATTGTACCTTACGAGCCTTTGACGATTGATCCTTCCGCAATGACATTTCATTATGGTCAATCCGTTTTCGAAGGATTAAAAGCCTACTATACGCCAGAAGGCGATATTCATCTGTTTCGACCTGAAAAAAACCTGCAGCGTCTAAATCGGTCAAATGATCGGCTATGTATTCCTCCGATTGACGAAGCATTTATTCTGCAGGCGATTAAGCAGCTAGTATATTTAGATAAAGAGTGGATTCCAACCGCTGAGGGAACATCTCTTTATATCCGTCCATTCATTATATCTACGGAACCATTTATCGGCGTGGCTCCATCACATCAATACAAATTAATCGTTATCCTATCACCGGTAGGGGCCTATTACAAAGAAGGGATAAATCCCGTTAAAATCGCTGTAGAAAATCAATACGTTCGGACAGTAAAAGGTGGTACGGGTGAAGCAAAAACCGGTGGAAATTATGCTGCCAGTTTAAAAGCACAAGAATTATGTGCACAAAAAGGATTTACTCAGGTACTATGGTTAGATGGATTAGAAAAGAAATATATTGAAGAAGTTGGTAGCATGAATGTATTCTTTAAGATTAATGGAAAAGTTTACACACCAGCACTTAATGGTAGTATTTTAGAAGGAGTAACGCGAAATTCTGTTATCCAAATGCTTCAATATTGGAATATACCGGTGATTGAAGAAAAACTCGCAATCGATGATTTATATCAAGCTTATTTAGATGAAACGTTGGAGGAAGCTTTTGGTACAGGAACAGCAGCAGTTATTTCACCAATTGGCCAACTTAGTTGGGAGAATAAAGATCTTTATATCAATGAAGGTAAGACAGGAAAAATTTCAAAAGCTCTTTATGATACACTAACTGGAATTCAGTACGGTAGAGAAAAAGATCCTTTTGATTGGATTGAAAAAGTAACGAAAAAAAATACAGTTAAACAATAAGCGAACTTATTTTTTATTATAGCTATACAAGGGAGCACTAGATGAATACTAGTTCTCTCTTTTTTATGCCAAATTATTTTTGAATTAAAGATTATCTTTCCCACCATTTTCCGATGAGAAATAGAATTAATCATCTTTTTTGATTTCCTTCTATCCTCTCCCTAAGCTTACATACCATCAAGTAACTACGGAGAGTTTCACCATATATTCTGTGAACGAATATTCATTTTTTGAAAGAACTTGTTGATAGATCTCACCATAATCCATAGCCTCTATTTCCCACTGTTGTGATAGAATTCTCATCATTACATTTGGTATCAACCATTGAATGGTTTACTGTGACGATTCATTTAAGAGAAATCTTGTAGAAACCTATAGTCATAGTTCAAAATAAGACCATGTGAATAAATAATGGCGTGTTGAGCCGCGTCCAGCTCCTGCGCCAGATACGAGGAGACTTCTAGAATCTCCCTACGATAATATTTCCTAGATAATAAAGCTGACTACAAGGCATAACTTGTAGCCAGCTTCTAATCATCTAGGAATACTTAATTAAGGAAAGTTTCCCTTAGTTACCCTCTTTTCAACCGCTTAAACTCAATTCATTCTGACGAACTGCAATATATTCTGGACGTTCTTTTCCTCCAGAAAATGGTTCTACTAATCGATTCTCAATACTATTATATACCATAAATAAGTTATTACGTGGATATGGCGTCATATTACTAGATGATCCATGCATTGTATTGCTTTCAAATAATGTTACAGCACCTGCTTTTCCAGTTGGGGCAGTAATACCTCCACCTTTATCACATAACCAGCGTAGACTGTTTTCATCAGGAACACCCAGTTTTTGTTTTTTAAGTGACTTTTTATAATTATCTTCTGGAGTATCCCCTACACAGCTAACATAGAAATTGTGGGATCCAGGTATCAGCATTAAAGGACCATTAAAGCTATAATTATCTGATAACGCAATCGACACACTTATTGCTCGCATCCGTGGCATACCATCCTCAACATGCCATGTTTCAAAATCAGAATGCCAATCAAATTCTTTTCCTTTAAACCCTGGTTTATAATTAATTCGAGATTGATGTATATATACGCCACTTCCCAATAAATATTCAACTATGTCAAGAAGTCGCTTGTCATTTGCTATATTCTTAAAGTAGTTATCATCATGATGCACGTGAAAAATAGAACGAATCTCATCACTCTCTGGCTCACGAATAATTTTGTCAGAAGAAACATTGTGATGAGACTTTTGCAATTCAAAAATGGCTTTCTGCATATCCACTACTTCCTTATCTGAGAAGAAGTTTTTAATCTGCAAAAACCCATTTTTTTCATAAGAATCAAGCTGTTCTTTTGTAATAGGAGCCTGATTATCTTTGGATCGATCTGTATAAATAACAGGATCCTTCCGCTTCAAAATTTCCGGTCGGTTATTTTGCCTTGAAGGATAAAGATCTTCCATGAGTAACACTCCTCCTACTATTAAATTACTATTATAAGATTGTATATAATTAAGTATCCCTAGATTTCCAAGGGAAACCTTCCTACATTAACAATGTCTACCCCAATCATTCAACTATTAAACTCCTAATATAATAATTGTTTTGAATAATTATATAATTTAACCTCTAAAAAATCAAACCAACCATCGTTAACTAAAATGAAAGGAAACTAAAAAACAATTGACGTATTTACTCGTGGTTGCGTATAATGATAGCAATCCAAACAAATCATACTTTTCTTATAGGAATTTAATGAATAGGAGGTTGCAACTTGCTACTCAAACTACAAAACGTTGGGAAAACATTTATCGATAAGCAAAAACATACTTCATTTGAAGTTTTTTCTGACATTGATTTAACGAT
This sequence comes from Virgibacillus sp. AGTR, assembly GCF_016919725.2. Taxonomy (GTDB): domain Bacteria; phylum Bacillota; class Bacilli; order Bacillales; family Amphibacillaceae; genus Virgibacillus; species Virgibacillus salarius. The sequence continues at coordinate 2,446 of NZ_JAJERH010000034.1, read as the reverse complement.
TGCTGAAAATCAGTTTGTATCCATTCTTGGGCCATCTGGTTGTGGAAAATCAACCTTATTATCCATGGTTGCGGGGCTTGAAAATACGACAGAAGGTAGCATTACACTAGAAAAACGAGAAATAAAAAAGCCAGGACCCGACCGAGGTATGGTCTTTCAGCAACCCTCTCTCTTCCCATGGCTTGATGTTAAAGGTAATGTAACCTTTCCGTTAAAAAAAAGCATGAATAAGCAGCAGGCAGAACTCGAAGCCGACTATTTTTTAAAATTGGTACAGTTAAGCAAATTTAAGCATCATTATATTTATGAATTGTCCGGTGGAATGCAGCAACGTGTGGCTATTGCCCGTGCTTTAGCAATGAATCCCAAAGTGTTACTAATGGATGAACCATTTGGGGCACTAGATGAACAAACACGTCATATCCTTCAAGACAAATTATTAGAAATTTGGCAACAAACAAAGAAAACCATTTTATTTGTTACGCACAGTATTCATGAGGCTATCAAACTATCTGATCGTATCATTGTAATGGGAACTCGTCCCGGGAGAATTATCTCAGATATTACCATAGACTTTCCAAGGCCTCGTGATCGTGAAAATCAGCAAGTAATTACGTTAGAAAAAAAAATTATGAATCTGTTGAAAACGGAAATAAATAAAGTGTTAAAGGAAGAATTAGCAGATGAAATTCAGCATAGCAGCTAAACGTATTATGTTTCTTATTGTTGTTATAGGTATATGGCAATTTATTTATTCTCTAAATATTTTTGAAGCAATTGTGTTCCCTTCCCCAATTACCGTTGCTACCGCCTTATACGAAGGCTTTACAAGTGGTGATTTAGTAAAGGCTCTAGGAGCTAGCTTTAAACATTTACTTTTTGGAATGTCATTAGCTATTCTCTTTGGAACAATTATTGGGGTTATTCTCGGAAAATCAAAGCAAGCAGATGAAACAGCTGGTATGTATTTGATAGCTCTTCAAAGTATTCCAAGTATTGTATGGGTACCGCTTGCCATTATGTTATTTGGATTTACGGAATTTTCGGTTATATTTGTAGTTGTTTTAGGTGGTACTTTCGTTATGGCTATTAATGTAAGGTCTGCTATTCAAAATGTTTCACCTCAGCTTATTCGAGCAGCTAAAACAATGGGAACGCAAGGACTAAGGTTATTTTACCGAGTAGAGGTACCTGCTGGAATCCCTTACTTTATGACAGGTATACGACTTGCCTGGGCTTTTAGCTGGCGTGCATTAATGGCTGGAGAATTATTAAGTAATGGACCAGGTCTAGGATACTCCTTAAGCTACGCTCAAGATTATGCCAGAATGGATCAAGTAATAGGTATCATCATTATCATTGGAGTTATTGGCGCTATTGTCGATCATTTCGTATTCTCAAAGCTGGAGCATACTGTAATGAAACGATGGGGATTATTAAGATGAAAGGATGATTAAAAAATGAAAAGAATCACAGGATTTATTTTCTTATTTTCATTGCTTGCAAGCTTATTAACAGCATGTGCAAATAATCAATCAGACAGTAATCAAGAGGAAATAACGATTGGTTATTTCCCAAACATTAATCATGTTGCAGGAATGGTAGCTGAAGAAAAAGATTTATACGCAGATACTTTACCTAGTGGAACAAAAGTGAACTATCAATATTTTCCTGATGGTTCAGCATTTATGACAGCATTGGAAACAGGTGAAATTGAAGGTGGATTGGTTGGCCCTGGTCCAGCTATGAATCATTTTGTTAGTGGAGCGAACATTAATATTGTCGCAGCTGGATCTACTGGAGGAACCGTAATAATGGCTAGAAATAACGCAGAGATAGAAAGTCCAGAAGATCTAGCTGGTAAGACATTTATTTCCCCGCGAGTTGGCTGTACGCATGATGTGCAATTCGAGGCACAAATGAAAGAAGAATATCATTTAACATCCGATCGGGTAAGTGGTCAGATGAAACATGTAACAGGTAAACCGGCGACCTATCATAGTATGTTTACTTCAGGGAAAATTGATGTAGCTACTGTACCTGAACCCTGGGCTTCAGTCATTGAAGTCGAAGGTAGCGGAAAGGTATTAATTGACACGCCAGAAGTAGCTTGGGGAGATACGTTACCTGCGGCTGTTTTTGTAACCTCTCAGGATTTAATTAAGAATAACCCAGAACTTGTTCAACGTATTGTGGATGGACATAAAAAGGCAACAGCATTTATTCAAGAAAACCCAGAAGAAGCAAAAACAATAGCGATTAATAAAATAAAAGAAATTACGGATCAGGATCTATCCAAAACGGTGATTGATAATGCGTGGGAACGAATTGATTTCACATTCAATATTGAACCAGAAGTTCTTGAAGAATTTTCCAACTCATCCTATGAATTAGCATTTTTAAAAGAGAAGCCTAATTTAGAAGGATTGGTTGACAAAAGCTTCCT
>NZ_JAJERH010000033.1 GCF_016919725.2 Virgibacillus sp. AGTR | reverse complement strand
TTATTTAGCATTATTATATGTTCTTTTCGGACAGGGAATGGATCTTCTCCGTTTTATCTGGAAGAAGTAAGCTCACAGCTATTCCAAAAAATAATGCAATAAAAAATGTCGTGAATTTTGAAGTGATGATACTTTCTAAAGGTGTGCTTATCCATAATATAGTGGATACTAATCCAGCAAGAACTGTCGCTACCACACCAGCACTAGAATATCGCTTCCAAAAAAATGTAAGGAGGATGGCGGGGGAGAGTGTACAGCCTACTCCTGCCCAGGCCCAGCTGACAACTAGATACAATAGAGATTCTGATACAAGCGCGATCACCATGCCGATTAAACCGAAGAATACAATAGAAATACGAGAAATCCAGATAAGTTGTTTTTCTGTAAAATTCATTCCCAATGTTTTATGGATAATATCTTCACTAACTGAACTTGTCACAACCATTAATTGCGAATCGGCAGTTGTAATAATGGCAGCCAATACCCCAGCTAAAAGCAAGCCAGCTATCCAAGGCGGAAATAACTCAAGAATCATCGTTGGTAAAATAATTTCTACATCATGAAATGAGCCTTGATCATAGATGGCAATAGCTGTTATTCCAATCATAAATGCTCCACCATACGCTAATAATGTCCAAATAATTGCAACAATACTTCCTTGTCTTACTTCTTTATTATTTTTTAATGCCATAAATCGTGCACTTAATTGAGGCTGACCACCTAAGAAGCCAAAGAACCATGAAAAATTGTTAAAAAATAACACACCAATCGCAAAGCCAGTCAGACCACCAAACCAAGAGTTATACGAATCTCCAGCTTGTATCAGGGAAGCGTTTATCGATAAATCGTTTGCTTGTATATAAATTAATGCTGCAATAGGAAGCGCAACTAATGTAATAACCATCATTATACTTTGGATCATATCTGTCCAAACTACAGATATAAACCCGCCAGCAAATGCAATAATGATGATAACAATTGTAGCTAATAGAATACCTGCTGTTGGAGGTAAGCCAAATGTTGTAAATAACATTTTTCCAGCTCCAGCCATCTGTGCTCCAACATAAAACATAAGAAACCCAGCAATTAAGATACTCGTTAACCAGCGAATTATTTTCGCCTTTTCCCCAAACCTTACCGCTAAATAATCTGGTAAAGTTAACACATTATACTTATCTGTTTCTGACATAAATTTTTTGGCTAAAAATAGCCAAGCAAATATTATTCCGATTGCTATACCAACTGCTACCCAAATTCCGGATAGGCCAGTCATAAAAACAAACCCTGTATAACCTAATAACAACCAAGCAGATTCACCTGTTGCCCTTTCAGAAAAGGCAAGTGTCCAACCAGGTAATTTTTTTCCTCCTAATAGAAAATCAGAGTGAGACTTACTTCGTTTGCTGAAATAATAGCCAATTGCTAAGATCAACATACAATAAACGACAAATTCAACAATGATGATATTCATAATTCCTCCCTCTATATACTTTAATTATCTTCAAAATGCTCTTGTTTTCTTAGAATTAATCAAGCACCATTTCATTGAATGTATTGATGGATAAAGCGTTTAATCAGAGTACAGAATATTCTAACCGGGTTTTATCCATCCTAACAGCCAAATTGTGTACATTTGGTTGAAAAGGGATATAACCATGCCCTCATTCTCCACACCGCTTATGGTCGCTCACCCTCCTATAGAGAGTTTTTTACTCTAGGTTAGCTGCTGACCAACTCCTTTCTTGAGAGCCTGCCGATAGACCAATTGCGATACAACTACGTCAAATAAAGCCATACCTGTAGATTTAAAAAGGATGCTTTTATCAGGGGAACGAGACACTTCTTCATTTGACATAACCAGCTTCGACATGGATATGATGGAGTCTTTTGGTAGGTAGCCTTTTTCTAGTGGATATTGTACATCCCCCGACTCGATAATAGCGTCTTCCGTATCAATATAAAGGCGGTCCGCTAATTGATACAATACTTCTGGAAATTCTCGCATGGTTGGTTGAAAGGAACCAATACCGATAATAAGCTTGTTTGTTAATAAGTCGGGGTCATTAGGAAGAACAGGTGAATTCGAAGTAGTTGAGCAAATAATGATATGAGCAAATGTAATTGCTTCTTCAATTGTAGAAGTCATATGGATATGGATGTTTGCAGGGATCCATGCTTTGAGCTTTTCACTAAAGGCTGGTAATTTATCCGTCGTTCGATTGTACAAATAAATATCCTTAATCGGCCGCTCCGTGCATGCTGCAATAGCTTGATACAGCCCTTGTACACCTGTTCCAATTATTGCCAGTTTGTTATCATCCACATTTGCGAGATGTCTAATGGCTGAGCCACCAATTGCACCTGTTCGAATTCCTGTTATAAACGACCCATCTAAAAGCGCTTGACATTCGCCAGTTTCGCGACTAGTTAAAATTACAAGTCCTTGTAAGGTAGGATGGCTCGTGTTATTTGGAAAAGATGTAATCAACTTTGTACCTATCGATTCATTAGTTAGGCAAGGCATTAGCAATAAAGTATTTGTTTCATCCTGTAGTTGCATTCGAGTGGGCATGTGAAATGCTCCAGAGCCGTAGAGCTTATATGCGTTATCAATTGCATGAATAACTTGCTTCATGGATACAGCTTCTTTTATAGCCGATTCATTTAAAAATAACATGTAATGACCTCCATTCGTTTACGTTGTTAAACTATAGCACCCTCAATAAGCAATTCCTTTTCTTGAAATCGTTCAAATCTTAATGGATGAAGGTTCAAGGACTCATATTTACCTAATCGGATCAACTCGGATAACCCTTTACCTACAGCAGGAGCCTGCTGCATTCCATGACCACTGAAGCCACATGCGGTATAATATCCATTTAATTTAGGGTGCTCACCGATAATCGCATTTTGGTCGATCGTATTAAAGCTGTACATCCCTGCCCATCCACTACGAATCTTTGCACATTCAAAATTAGAAATTCGATGACCTAGCACGGGCCATAATTGTTCTAAAAAGAAGGAGCGTCTCCACGAAAAATCAATACCTGGCTTTACTTGCTCTGAATAACCTGAAATCAATTGTTTTCCTTCGTGACGGAAATAAACGCCTGTTGGATCTACAGTTAGAGGAAGGTTATTATGTAAGGGTTCTTCGATATCGAACTGAATAATTTGACGTTTTAAAGGTACGATTGGTAAAGGTAGCGCTATTTTCTCACTTAGCGCAGCAGCCCATGGGCCAGCGCAATTAATAACAATTGGAGCATAGTAGCTTTCTCCATTCGCTAATTGTATTCCGGTGACACAATCATTGTCTTTTAGAATAGTGTCAACCTCTTCATATATATACGTAGCACCTAGATGCTTGGCCTTTTTAGCATAGCCTTGCATAACAGAGTATGGGTCAAGGTAGCCATCTTCCTCACAGTACAGCCCACCCTGTAAATCGGATATAGTTAATTCTGGAATGATAGTTAGCAGCTCTTGTGGTGTTAAAAAGTCGGAAGGAACACCAAATTGTCGCTGTCGTTCACATTGCTTTTTTAACTGGTTTACATTTTCGTCTTTGGCGAGAAACAAGTATCCTCGCTGTTTAAAATCGATCTCAGCAGTTTCTCCATGAATTGCCATGTCGGTTGGAAACGTTTTATATTTTTGTAAGCTATATCTGCTTATTTGAATATTAATAGACGTAGTAAATAATTGTCTGATACCACCAGCACTTCTAGGGGTAGAAGAAAATTCATACATCGGGTCTTTTTCTAATACAATAATTGCTCCATCGTAACCGTCATTTAATAAATTGTAGGCAACGCTTGAGCCAATTACACCGCCACCAATAATGATAATATCTGCTTTCTTACGCACGAAAATCACCTCAAGTTATATGTGGAATGATTATAACTAGTTATAACCTAAGCTAGACTGGAAAATCTATGTCAAAACTATACAAAATTTCTTAGAGAAATAATTATTTTAAATAATCAAAATTATGATAAAATATTAGAAAATACCCATATAAAAGGAAGAAAAGTAGATGGAACGTTTTGTACAATTTGCACAACGAACAGTGAAAGCGGTTTCAAAAATTTCGCCTTTTCCCATTAGTTTAAGTGATAAGAGAGGATATATTATTGGGGATACAAATGCTGAACGAATTGGAACATTACATACTCCCTCAATAGAAGTTATTAAAGAGAATCGAACCATCTTATTTGATAATGACAAAATTTCTAGTATGACGAATGTTTTACCTGGTGTAGCAGTTCCATTACATTTAGATTCTCAAACCATTGGAGTGCTAGGTATCATCGGAAATCCGTTGGAGGTTAAACCATATGCAGAGCTTATTAAGAAGTATGTGGAAATGATATGGCAAGAAACAATTCATACGCATATAGAGGACTTAGAAGCAAAAACGTTAGAGTCATTTGTGCAATATATCTTGTTAGATGGAAACCGACATAAAGAAAGAGTCGCCCACTATTGCAAGGTATTGCAGATAGAAGAAGGAATACAGCGCCTTTGTATTGTAATCAATATCGGAGATTCGTTACTTAAAAGTATACAGATGGATAAGCGACAGGCCTATTCCTTAGACTATTTGAAGAAAGAAATATTAGCGTGTATTCGAAAAACATATAACAACGACTTACATCATATTTGTACGTTTTTAAATCCAGAAAAAATTATTTTATTAAAGCCGATTACGGATGACACCGTTTTTCATCAGTTTATGGCAGAATTTAAAAACAAAAGCGTACTGCTCATTAAAAGGTTGCATGATTATAATATTCATACTGTTTCCATTGCTGCTGGATATAAATATGATGCTCTTCACCTCTTGTATCAATCCTATCAAGAGGCAGAGGTGCTTGTGGAATTTGCAAGTAGGCTATCTATAGAACCGGCCATCTATTCTTATTATGATTGGAATGTACTTATGCAACTTATTCCGTATCAGCTTAATTCTCAAATACAGTCGAAGTTAAACGGGCGAGTAGAACCGTTTTTTGCGCATGACGATTTTATGGAGCTCAGTTATAACTTTATTGTATACTGTGATAGCAATTTAAATATAAGTAGGGCAGCAAAGTCTCTTTTTATACATCGTAATACCTTAATTTATCGTCTGAAAAAAATAGAATCAATAACCATGCTTGATTTAGGTTGTTTTGAACAGGGTATGTTACTTTATATAATTATAAAAATGAAGGAATAGCAAGAGAATAAATCTGAATAATGCATTCATTTTTCAGGTTGACAATTTAATGCTATAATAAGTAGAAAGAAATGGCATAAAAATAAATAGAATTAATAAAATGTTAAATGAAATGGAAATGGATACGAACAAATTAACATGTAGACATGATGAGGTGATACTGTGAGTACGAATCGAGTACAATTGAGTAGTAAAGATATTTTAGAAAAAGATTTTAAGACAGCAATGCGGGGCTATAATCAAGAGGAAGTTGATGAATTTTTAGATTTAATTATTCAGGATTATGATGCTTTTAAGCAAGAGTTAGAAAGGCTTCAACAAGAGAATGATAGGTTGAAAAAATCATCAACCGTGGAACAGCCGCCCAAAACACGCTCTGCACAACCTAATCCTAATCCGCAAGTAAATTATGATGTTTTAAAACGATTGTCAAACTTGGAGAAGGCTGTTTTCGGAAAGAAATTCGCTGAGACAGAGAGTTAATAAGTTAAGGCAGTTGAAAAGCAAAAGCTAAATGAAAGTCATAGGGAAACTTGATTAAATCTAGTACTTATGGTATAGTAATTTGAGGAAATAAATTAAATACTCATGTGATCGCTGTATAATATATACAGAGGAAAGTCCATGCTCACACAAACTGCGATGTTTGTAGTGTTCGTGCTTGACGAATTCATAAGTCAAGGTAACCATTTGGTTAACGGCAGGATAGCTACCTACGTCTATTAGATATGGAAGCTAGCCTTGAAGGTGCCACAGTGACGTAGCTGATTTGGAAACATTTCAGGTGGAACGAGGTAAACCCCACGAGTGAGCAACCCAAATAATGGTAGGGGCACTCTTTAGTAGGGAAATGAACCGAAAAAGGGACAAGTATAAACTTGTAGATAGATGATTACAACCGGCGTACGAGGTTGACCACCGATGGCAGTACAATGGAACAGAACATGGCTTATCGAGTATTTAATTGGTCTATGACGAGGAAATAAACCTTTCTGATTCCCTTTTGGGTTATTGGAAAGGTTTTTTATTTTCAGTAGCGTTCATAAACCGTATGTAGATATGATAAACTATGGAAAACATGATACTGATAGGAAAGGAATTAATTATATATGCAAACTGTAACATTAATTGCAACAGCAGCTATGGGATTAGAAGCAGTTGTGGCTAAAGAGGTAAATGCATTAGGCTATGAAACACACGTAGAGAACGGAAAGGTTATTTTTGAAGCGCCTATCTCTGCTATTCCTCGTTGTAATTTATGGCTACGCTCCGCTGATCGGGTTAAATTACAGGTAGGTACTTTTAAAGCTAGCTCCTTTGAGGAGTTATTTGAAGGTACCAAGTCATTGCCTTGGGAGAAATATATTGCAGAGGACGGACAAGTTCCAGTAATCGGAAAATCGGTTAAGTCTAAGCTGTATAGTGTTCCCGATTGTCAGGCCATAACAAAAAAAGCAATCGTTGAACGGTTAAAATTAAAGTATGGAATTGTTTCTAAATTACCTGAGTCTGGTGCTATGTTTAAAGTTGAGATTGCTCTTTTGAAGGATGAAGCTACTCTGACGATTGATACTTCTGGCACAGGATTACATAAAAGAGGATATCGAGTAGGGCAGGGGGATGCCCCTTTAAAGGAAACCCTTGCTGCATCTTTAATTATGCTAACTAACTGGCATGCAGATGAAACATTAATAGATCCCTTTTGTGGGTCAGGAACGATTGCTATTGAAGCTGCGTTAATTGGTCAGAATATTGCACCTGGCTTTAACCGTGAGTTTGCTTCAGAAGAATGGAGCTTCATAAAAAGAAAGCATTGGGAGGATGCTTTTCAAGAAGCAGAAGATAAAGCAAACTATGATCAAAAGTTAGAAATTATCGGCTCTGACATTGATCATAAAATGATAGACATTGCAAAGCAAAATGCGATGGAATCAGGATTAGGGGACTTGATAACATGGAAGCAGATGCAAGTAAAGGATTTAACGATTCGCAAGCATAATGGTTATCTTATTGGCAATCCTCCATATGGACAAAGGCTTGGTGATTATAAGCATGCTGCAAAAATTGCTAATGATTTAGGCTCTGTTATGAAACATCATGAAAGCTGGAGCATTTATATACTAACCGCTTACGAAAACTTTGAAAAAGCATTTGGTCAAAGAGCGACGAAGAAACGAAAGTTATTTAATGGATATATCCGAACAGATTATTATCAATATTTTGGTAAAAAGGTGAGGGAGGATTTGGAATGACAACTATAAATACCGTAGAGAAAGACTTTAGACATTACTTACGTGAAATAAGTGCTTATAATGAGTCATTGATGCTAATTCATTGGGATATGCGTACCAAAATACCTAATCATGGTGTCGAACAACGTTCTGAAGTTGCTGGTTTTCTGGGAGAAAAGATTCATAAGCTGGAAACTTCTGATAAAATGAAACATTTTATTGATGCTTTAAAAAATGATACGACTGATCCAATATTAAAAAGGACAGTTGAGGTTTGTGAGGAAAATTATGAAAGAAATCGTAAAATACCTCATGAACTGTATAGAGAATTTATTATGACGCAATCCAAATCTGAAGCCGTCTGGCAAGAAGCTAGGCAAAACGATGATTTCCAATTGTTTCAACCATATTTAGAGAAACTAGTCGATTATAATAAACAATTTGCTACTTATTGGGGATATGAGCATAATATCTATGATGCATTACTACATAACTTCGAGCCTGGGGTAACAACAACGATGTTAGATGAGGTTTTTCCTGCATTGCGCACATCGTTAGTATCTCTATTGGATCAAATCAAAGCAAGTCCTGTAAAGCCTGACACCGATGTTTTGCAAGCACATTTTCCTAAAAATGATCAGGAAGCCTTTACCAAAATAATTTTAAAGCAAATGGGCTATGATTTTCAATCTGGTCGATTAGACGAAACCATTCATCCCTTTGCAATTGCGCTCAATCGAAATGATGTACGAATTACTACAAGATACGATGAAAACGATTTTAGAATGGCGATCTTTGGGACTATTCATGAAGGCGGACATGCATTATACGAACAAAATATTGCAGAAAGCTTAATGAATACACCGCTTGCAACAGGAACGTCAATGGGAATTCATGAATCACAATCATTATTTTGGGAAAACTTTATAGCAAGGAGTCATACATTTTGGGAAGCTAATTATCAAGAGTTTCAATCATATGCCCCCCAGCACTTTAGGGATGTAGAGTTGGACCAATTCTTTCGTGCAGTAAATGAAGTGAAGCCCTCATTCATACGCATTGAAGCAGATGAATTAACCTATTCACTTCATATCATGGTACGTTACGAGCTTGAAAAAGCTTTGATTAATGGAGAGATTAACGTGCAAGATTTACCTAAGCTATGGAATGAGAAAATGGTGGCTTATTTAGGAATAAACCCTCCAACTAATAGAGAAGGAGTCCTTCAGGATATCCATTGGGCAGGAGGCGATTTTGGTTATTTTCCTTCGTATGCATTAGGGTATATGTATGCTGCACAGTTGAATCACACCTTAAGAAGTGAAGTAAACGTTGATGAAATTATTATGACCGGAGACTGTCGTAGAATTAAACAATGGTTATCCGAAGCTGTACATCAACATGGCAAGATGAAGAAACCACTTGAAATTATCAAGGATGTTACAAACGAAGGATTAAATCCTGATTACTTAGTAAGATACTTAAAGCAAAAGTATGCAGCTATTTATCAGTTTAACTAAGTTGAGCTGTTTGCTTTCTAAAAGAAGGAGTATTCCATGACATATATTTGTTCAACAGGACTCGGTATTCCTAATTATCGTATGCCACAAGAGGAAGTAAAGCAAATTGTGCAAAAAGTATTTACGTATTCCCTTCGACAACGATCACGGCTGCTTCCGGTATTTGACAATGCGCAGGTCAATGAGCGCCAATTTGTTGTTGACTCAGAATGGTTTTTACGAGATCACTCCTTTAAGGAAAGAAACGAGCTTTATACGACCTATGCAAAAGAGTATGCCCTGCGCGCAATAGACGATTGCTTAACGAATCAACAATTTTTAGATGAACCTGTTTTGTATGAGGAAATAGATATGATCATATTTGTGTCTAGTACAGGTATAGCAACGCCATCTATGGATATTCATCTATTTAATGAACGACCTTTTCGATCAGATATAAAGCGAATGCCTTTATGGGGGTTAGGCTGTGCTGGTGGGGCAATTGGATTATCAAGAGCTTATGATTGGTTAACAGCTAATCCAGATAAATCTGCATTGATTGTTTGCTGTGAACTATGTAGTTTGACGTTTCAAAAAGGGGATATGAAAAAGAGTAATATCATTGGAACAGCGTTATTTGGTGATGGAATAAGTGCGGCATTAGCGGTTGGTGAGAAGTCTTTAATATTACGCAAGAAAAAAGGCTCTATTCCCAAGCTTCTGCAATCTCATTCATACACAAAAAAAGACAGTATATCCGTAATGGGGTGGGATATAACTGATGGTGGCTTTGAGGTTATTTTTTCGAAAAGTATACCTGCTCTAGTAGAAACGTTTTGGCGAGAGCATTTACAAATCTTTCTGCAAGCAACACGAATAAATGAACAGGATATACATTCGTTTATTGCTCATCCAGGGGGTAAAAAAGTAATCGATTCCATGGAAAAAGTTCTACAAGCCAAGCCTGAAAAATTTAAGCATTCTATTAATGTGTTACGTAATCATGGTAATATGTCATCTGCCACCGTTCTCTATGTCCTAGGTGCCTGGATGAAGGAAGCCATTTCTAAGGGAGAAAAAAGTGTAATATCAGCACTTGGCCCAGGCTTTAGCTCTGAGTTAATACTTATGGAGTGGGTAGACTAATGCCATTATTTATGTGGGTTATACTGTGCTTTATTATCGTACAACGATTAGTTGAGCTGAACATTGCCAAACGAAATGAAGTCTGGATAAAAGAAAGAGGTGGGGTAGAAAGAGGGGAAGAGCATTATAAGTGGTTTATCCTTGTACACAGCTTATTCTTTCTCTCGCTAATTGTCGAGGTATTACTAAGGCATCCAGCTACGTTCCAATTTAACATTTATTTGTTTGTACTGTTTCTATTGCTCCAGTTCGTACGTTTTTGGTGTATTTCATCGTTAGGTAAGTTTTGGAACACGAAAATCATAATATCTCCACAGTTCCCTTTAGTGAGGAAAGGTCCATATAAATATGTAAAACATCCCAATTATATCGTAGTGGGAATTGAATTATTGGTTATCCCCTTGTTGTTTGAGGCATATATAACGGCAGTATTGTTTCCGTTGTTGCACATCCTGTTATTAACTGTTCGAATTCCAGCAGAGGAAAATGCGTTAAAAGATACAAAGTTAACAGAATAGGAAAGAGCTGTCCATAAAGACAGCTCTTTACCTATACAGCTGAAGTATACTATTGCCATGGGGCAACGACGGTTCATCCTTCTCGTGAATAAAATACTTCAGGTTAGTGACACGATATTGCTCCTTCTACAGGAGTTCTATATTCCTTTGTACCTTATGGGATACTCACTCCTAGTATATTATGAATTCCCGATTGGCCAAGCAAATGGTTCGCTACCCGTTGGAGCGTGCAGAATAATATCGATAAATGGAATGGTATATGCAAATAAGATTAACCCAATTGTAATGCCAATCCAGAGCTTCCAATTTTCTAAAAATAGCGGTGTCGGTTGAGCATTCACTTCTTCTTCAGCAATTGGGAACTCTTCCTGTCCCTTCGGTGCAAAGAAAGTTAATTGCAGAAAGATATATACCATTAGTAGAATACCGATAAATAAAATAGTGCCTCCAACCGCTTGAGCAATTTGATATCCTATCCAATCTGATGCTTGGGCAGTTCCACCATATTCAGAGAAGGCAGATCTTCGCGGTGCACCTAGCAGACCAGATATATGCATGGATCCAGACATGATAGTCATCCCTACTGCCCAAATAACGGTTTGTATTAACCCTAAATTATTGATCTTCTTTGTTAGCTTTCTACCTGTTAGGTGTGGGATCAACCAATAGCTAATTCCGAAAAAGGTAAGTAAAACAGTAGTTGCTACAGTTAAGTGGAAATGACCAGTAACCCACATCGTGTTGTGAATAACGTTGTTTAATTGATGGGATGCATTGATTATTCCTCCAGTTCCTGCTGGTATGAATGCAAGCATACCTACCATAGGAGCAAAGAAACGAACGTCCTTCCAAGGTAAATGTTTAAACCAACCAAATAATCCACGAAACCCCTTCCGTCTGCCAGTTATCTCAAACATGGCAAACATAGAAAATGCTGTCATAAGTGAAGGAATGATGACCATAAATGTAAGTACAACTTGTATAAACTTCCACGTTGGGTCAATTCCAGGTTCTGTCAGCTGATGATGAAAGCCGACTGGTATAGAGAATAATAAAAATAATACAAAAGACAATCGTGCTAATGAATCACTAAAAATTTTGCCGCCAATAATCTTCGGGATTATGGCATACCAAGCCATATATGCAGGTAGTAGCCAAAAATATACAAGTGGATGACCAAAATACCAAAACAAGGTCCTACTTACTAAAACATTAATCGTTTCCGCATATCCAAGGGACCACGGAATAAATTGAACAATGACTGCGGCTGCTACACCAAGCGTTGCAATAAACCATAATACCATATTGATAACTACCATAAAGGCAAGAAGCGGTGATTTTTCATCTTTATGAGTCTTTTTCCAAACATAGAGTTGTCGGAAGTTAACAAAACAGGCAATCCAACTACCGATAATAACCAATGCCAATCCAAAATAAAATATAGGATGTGCTTGCAATGGAGCGTAAAATGTATATAGTACACTTGCTTTACCTAATAACACCATAACGGCGGCCATGACCGTACCAATTAACATGACTATAAAACTTAACCAGGCATATAATCGCTGTTTTTTTGAAATACCAACTGTTTTGGCCATCAAAGCATATTGAAAACCGATAATAAAAAAAGTAGTTAAAACGAGTCCGAGTATTACTCCATGTACCGTTAATACTTGATAATAGGTGATTCCCCATGGAAGTGAAAGGGAACCTGATCTTACAAGTGTTTGTAACAGCCCCATTAGCCCACCAATAAATAGTGAAATAAACGCAACATAGATAAAGGCCATAGTAAGTTTGGAATCAGATTTTGAAATACCAAGTTTAGTAGCAATCATTATTCATACACCTCCACAGAAGCAAACATTTGGTGATGACCCAATCCACAGTATTCATTACATACAATTGTAAATTCACCTGTCTCATCCATAACCGTTTCGTAGCGGCTAATGTAACCAGGCTCCAGCATCATATTTACATTCGTCCCAGCAACTTGATATCCATGAATTACATCTTTTGTTGTTGCTTGAAATAAAACAGTAGATCCTTTAGGAATTCTAATCTTTTTTAGCGGTTTACCATTATCATCAACACCAAAATCATAGTTAAAGGCAGAGGCAACAAAATTAACGATATACTGATCCTCTTTTACCTGTGTTACGCCTAAATTATCTGGTTGAAAGGCCTCATGACTTTCAATATTCTTTAAGTCAATTGTTTCTAAATGACTGGAAGGATGGGTACCTTTATAAAATGCACCAACCCCAATCACAAGCAAGAATAATAGAAGTGATCCAGTTCCAAATATTAACCATACCTTCTCAAACTTATGCAAATGCATGCTAACACTCCCCCCTAAATTCATTCCAATTACCTAGATAAAAATAAGGCAAATACACCAAACCAACTAACGATAATGAAGACTCCTAGTAATAACACAGATAGTAGTGTACCTTTCAGGTTTGGCGTTTCTACACGCTCTTCAGATTTCTGCTTTTCAGCATTTTCCATTCTACTCCCCCCTCATGACTAAAGTAGTGCTTCTATTTTCATCATACACAAAACACTGCCCGAATTAGCATTGTTCGTTAGTGTTTTCACAATTTGTTCAATTATGTTCGAACCGCTCTGTATCAGTACTTTACTAACATTTAGGTTAGAAAAGTAATTGAAGGATTTGTGAAGAAAAAGTGGCAATTAAGTGAAAAACTACCTTGTAGGAAAGAAGTAGTAGCTGTTTGAAAACAAATGTTTAAAAAGTAAGGCACATAAACAAGCTTATCCTGCTGACTTAAGCATGGCTTAGAATACGATAATTAGGTAATTAGTAAGCCTAACAGAGCAGGGAGCATATTGATAAAAGGTAAACGGAACGAAGTCAGCATGTTTTAACTTAGCAAATTTGATTAGTGTTGAAGCATCATGCAAAAATGTCGTTTGAACTAAGAATGCAAACTGCCGCGAAACCGAAATTTAGATAGAGAGGAGGGAGAGGCATGTATGAATGAATAGTATCTTATCCTATTCCTCAAAGATGTTACAGAATAAATGTAAGTTATTTTTTAGTTGTCGAAATAAAAGAACCAGTGTGAAGGAAGCCAACGAATAAGAATTTCGTCAGGTTGGGGGTCTTTGAGTATATAGATTGAAAATCGTTTAATGAGTCTATTTATTCAGGAGATACTAATGGAAGATAAAATGACTCCAAGTTAATATACATATGTATGCATATAACAAGAGGTAACTATAATACAAGAATAAATGGGGACTTGATAAGAAAAAAAGGAAGCACAATAGTTAAATAGGTTATTGTGCTTCCTTTTGCATTAATTTGTGCTATTACTTTTTTCAACATGCATGTTCTTAGCAATATACATAAATGGTGTATCGATAATTGCCACCGCGAATTTGATAACATAGGTTGTTATAAATATTTCCAACCAAATATCGAATGGATATGTTCCATAGAATGCAATAGTACAGAAAACAATCGTATCTACAAATTGACTTATCACCGTACTCCCATTATTTCTAATCCATAACTGCCGATCACTTGGAAATAGATTACGTAATTTATCATAAATCCAAACATCAAAGTATTGACTAATCATATACGCTGCTAAGCTTCCGGCCACTATTCGTGGAATTAAACTAAATATAGTCGCCAGCGCATCATGAGCAATGTCTTCAGCACCTGGTTCAAATGCTAAGGCAATTTGCATGATGATTGTCATGGTAACTAATGTTGCAAATCCCAACCATACTGCTTTTTTCGCCTCTTTTTTACCATGTTTTTCATTAATTATATCGGTAGCTAAATAAGCAGTTCCATATAGGATATTCCCAAGAGTAGCTGTTAAGCCAATTAAATCCACTGTTTTTAACACCTGAATATTGGCTATCACTGTTGCCATTCCGATCCAAACATATAAGCCTGTTCTACCAAATAGTCGATAGAACAATAGCAATAACGAAAAATTGACCAACGCAAATAAAATCCATATAAGCTCGTTAGGCATTATTATTCCTCCTTAGTTTTGGTAACGCGGGAGTTCTCGAACCGCGAAAAACACAAAAGCTATTATACGAAGAACTAACTCGAAAAGCAAGGATATTCCTATTATAACCACCAAAAAAAGCGGTAACCATTAAGATTACCGCTTTATATATTTTGATCACTATTTATTTTTTAACAACATTAGCTGCTTGTGGACCACGCTCACCTTCAACGATTTCAAAAGAAACTTCTTGTCCTTCTTCAAGTGTTTTAAAGCCTTCTTCTTGAATTGCCGAATAATGTACAAATACGTCATTTCCTTCTTCTTGCTGAATGAAGCCATATCCTTTTTCAGCATTGAACCATTTAACTACACCATTTTCCATGAATAATCCTCCTAAAAACTTTCACGTTTCTTTAAGTACAAACGTGGTAATACAAAGCAGATAGACAGAACATAAAAATAGGCAGTTTCTATAGAAGTGTAGGATCACTATTACATCCACTTCTATAGAAGCTGCCTGCGTCATTAATGAATCCGTACATCTTCTTTGCTTGTGTCTAATATAGCTTATTTACATAAGTGAGTCAAGAAAATAAGCAAGGTTATGTCGACATTTTTTCGTTACTCGTCTATAATTTGATTAGGTGAAGCGGTATCAAGAGACATGCAAGGAGAGCATGAAGGCAAGCGGCAGAATTTGCTGTAATTACTGTATGAACGATCATGATTTACATCGAAATGTAGTAGATAGGATGAAGTTATTTCCCACCATATTTATCTAAATTTTAGGAAGGGGTACTATTACATGAAAACGGATATAGAAATAGCACAGGAAGCAAAGCTAGAACCGATACATAAAATTGCTGAGAACTTGAATTTAAGTAAAGATGAATGGGAGCCGTATGGACATACAAAAGCAAAGATATCCAATCATCTTTTACATACGTTAAAGGATAAGCAAGATGGCAAAGTTATTCTTGTTACCTCTATTAACCCAACCCCTGCAGGGGAAGGGAAATCCACAGTCACAGTAGGCTTAGGACAAGCCTTGAACCAAATAGGTAAGAGGGCAGTAATTGCATTGCGTGAACCATCATTAGGTCCAGTAATGGGAATAAAGGGTGGTGCAGCAGGAGGGGGTTATTCTCAAGTATTACCAATGGAAGATATAAACCTTCATTTTACCGGAGATTTACATGCTATTACGAGTGCAAATAATGCGCTATCGGCAATGATTGACAATCATATTCATCGAGGAAATGAACTCGATCTTGATCCGAGAAGAGTAGAATGGAAACGTGTCATGGATATGAATGATCGAGCATTACGTCAAATCATCGTAGGGCTAGGAGGACCATCAAAGGGTGTTCCGAGAGAAGATGGCTTTACAATTACAGTTGCATCTGAAATCATGGCCATTTTATGTTTAGCAACCGATATAGTAGATTTAAAATCACGATTGGCAAGAATTGTGATCGGCTATACCTATAATGAGCAACCCGTTACTGTGAGTGATCTTAAAGCGGAGGGAGCATTAACGTTACTCTTAAAAGATGCATTAAAGCCGAACCTTGTTCAAACGATCGAAAATACTCCTGCGATTATACATGGCGGGCCATTTGCGAATATAGCGCATGGATGTAACAGTATTATCGCTACAAAAACTGCGGCTAAACTAGGTGATTATGTTGTAACAGAAGCGGGGTTTGGTGCAGATTTAGGTGCTGAGAAGTATTTTCATATAAAATCACGTGTTGGAAACATTGACACTGCCGCAGTTGTTATTGTTGCTACAGTTCGTGCATTAAAAATGCATGGTGGGTTGGCAAAGGATAAACTTGCCGAAGAAAATCTAGAAGCACTTAAAGCAGGTATGAAAAATCTGAAAAAACATATGGAAACGATTGAAGCGTTTGATGTTCCATTTGTAGTTGCTATCAATAAGTTTCCAACCGATACAGAAAATGAGGTCCATTTTATTGAGAACTGGTGTGAGGAACAACATGTTGAAGTAGCATTGACTGACGTATGGGCAAGTGGTGGATCAGGCGGTATTCAATTAGCTAACAAAATTATCGCTAAGACCGAAAGCAGGAAGAAAAGCTTTAAACCACTATACGAATTAGAAGATTCTATTGAAGAAAAAATTAGAAAAATAGCTCAAACAGTTTATGGAGCGAAGGATATTGAGCTTTCAAAGCATGCATCGAAGCAAATAAAGCTATTTGAAAAGCAGGGATGGAATAACCTCCCAATTTGCATGGCTAAGACACAATATTCACTTTCAGATGACCCTGCACGTGTAGGGAGACCAGAAGGTTTTACGATCACTATTAGGGAACTACGAGCATCTATAGGTGCAGGCTTTATTGTTGTATTAACAGGTGATGTATTAACGATGCCTGGACTTCCTGAAAAACCGGCAGCGCTAAATATGGACGTAACAGCAGATGGAAAGGTGAAAGGGCTGTTTTAATGGAGGCAGCTTTACAGTTAGCAAAGATAAAAGCCTATGTTTTTAGTTGTTTTACGGATGATCCTACTGGTCATGATTATTATCATATGGAGCGAGTAGCACGAATGGCTAGAATGATCGCCAATAAGGAGGGCGCAGAGCCATTTATTTGTGAAGCTGCTGCTTGGCTCCATGATATAGGTGATGAAAAATTATTTCATGATTCGATCAAATCATTGAACGAAATGGATGCTTTCCTTCATTCCATAGATTTTACAAAGAGCGATATCAAGGAAATTAGGCAAATTATGAGAAATGTTTCTTTCCGAAAAGGGAGGATTCCAACTACAATGGAAGGAAAAGTCGTGCAGGATGCTGATAGACTGGATGCGATTGGTGCGATTGGCATTGCTCGAACCTTTGCTTATGGAGGTGCAAAAGGGCAACCTATATTCCATGAAACATCGAAGCATACGTCCATCCAGCATTTCTATGATAAACTATTGAAACTGAAAGGGCTGCTTCACACAGAAACAGCCCAAGAAATTGCTAACGAACGTCATCAATTTATGGAAAGATATTTAGAACAATTTTATAACGAGTGGTAAAGGTATTGCTTTACTGTACATAAGCTAAAAAGATATCCATCGTTTGATGGGTATCTTTTTCAGTAAGACTCCCACTTTATGCTATTATTGATTAACTCGCTTTGCGCCAAGGTACCTAGCTTCCCAATAAGGATTAGTTAATTCGCTAATCTCCACGCCATTCGATTCACCTGCATGGATGAATTTTCCGTCACCGATATAAATTCCCATATGGGATGGTCCTGGTTTATATGTTTCAAAAAATACGAGGTCACCGACAGAGCGATTCGAGATGGGAGTGGAAAAATTCCAAATATCACTCACGGTTCTCGGAAGCTGCACGCCTTGTTGTTGATATACATATTGAATAAAACCACTACAATCAAATCCACTAGGTGAGGTTCCTCCCCAAGTATATGGCGTACCAATTTGTGAACGAGCTTCTTGAACTATAGTCGCTCCATCATTGCCTTCTATGCGAACTTTTTTAACTTCCTTTGCTGCTTCCTGCTTTTCTTCAACAGACTCCTCATTTCTTTGCTGCACATTTTCTGACTTCTTCTTTTTTTCTACTGGTGCATTTGAGGTAAGGTAGGTATCATCAATTAAATCCATTTTATGTTCGTCTTCAGCAATTTGTAATGCTTGCTTCGTTAATGGGCCATATATTCCGTCTAATTCACCCTCATAGTATCCAAAGTATTGTAATGACTTTTGAACGATCTTTACTTTTGCGTTGTACATTCCAGGCCGGATCTCATCTGAAAAATTTTCTAACTGATCTATATATTCTTGTTCTTCATCTTTGATTATTGCTTTTAATGTATCCTCGTTAACTTTCCCATTAATCGTTAAGCTATGTTCAGCTTGAAAGTTTTTAAGTGCGTGCTCGGTTAAGATTCCAAATTTACCATCTATATTATTATCAAAATAGGATAATGTATGAAGCTTTTGTTGTAGGATGCGAATAGCTTCGCCATGTTTGCCAAACTCTAGTTGTTCTGATTCGAATAAAAGCTTATTTTGTAGTTCAGGATATGCATCAACATAGGCTACAAGTGGTTGACTTAACACGTAGCCATAAAGTAAAGAACGTTTTACTACGTGCTCTACAGTACCATTTAGCATGCAAATACCCCTTTCTAATTTATGACTGTCTCTAACAGATTTATGAGTATTTAGCATGTTTATGAGTTACGATTGTGTTACAAACGTAAACTCTAAATCTTATTAAGACTGACAATACCTCAAAAATTGGAGTGCGCCTGTTCAAATACAGTATGTTAACGTGATGTGTAAACTGCTTAAAATTGTAGTTTGTGTTACAATTAGTTGGATAGTAGATAGTAAATGGAGGAATAGATATGGTTACAGGAGAAAGGGCATATTTAGATTTATGTAATCACATTTTACATAATGGTACTAATAAACAAGATCGTACAAATACTGGTACCTATTCTGTTTTTGGTCACCAAATGCGCTTCGATTTAGCAAAAGGATTCCCATTGTTAACTACCAAAAAGGTGCCTTTTCGTTTAGTTGCAAGTGAGCTCCTATGGTTTATAAAAGGGGATACGAATATACGATACCTGCTACAAAACAACAATAATATATGGAATGAATGGGCGTTTGAAAAATGGGTTACAAGTGATAGTTATCATGGACCAGATATGACGGATTTTGGTAACCGTTCACAGCTTGATAGCCGTTTCCATGAGCAATATAAAGAGCAAATGTCCATTTTTAAAGAGCGAATTCTCGCTGATGATGCGTTTGCTAAAAAGTTTGGCGATTTAGGAGCTGTTTATGGAAAACAGTGGCGTCAATGGAAGACATCACAAAATGAGGTAATCGATCAGCTTAAAGAAGTAATCGAGAACATTAAGTACAAGCCGGATTCAAGGAGGCACATTGTATCAGCATGGAACCCTGAAGATATACCATCAATGGCTTTACCTCCATGTCATACATTATTTCAGTTTTATGTAGCAGAAGGTAAGCTTTCTTGTCAACTATATCAACGGAGTGCGGATGTATTCCTTGGCGTACCGTTTAATATTGCAAGTTATGCTTTACTTACACACCTAATTGCGCATGAATGTAATCTACAACCAGGTGAATTTGTCCATACCTTGGGGGATGCACATATATATACGAATCATATAAATCAAGTAAAGACACAGCTAAATCGTGAAATAAGAAGCTTTCCAACATTACAATTAAATGCAGAAAAAACGTCTATATTTGATTTCGAACTTTCTGATTTTGAAATATTGGATTACAACCCACATCCAGCCATCAAGGCACCGATAGCTGTGTAAGTAACTGTTAGTTATTAGGAGGACAAAGAATGATATCATTATTATTGGCAATGGATCGCAATCATGTCATCGGTGTAGATAATGATTTACCATGGCGATTACCAAAGGACCTACGCTTCTTTAAGGAAAAGACAGTCAATCAAACTGTCATTATGGGGAGAAAAACGTATGATTCATTAGGACGTAGTTTACCCAACCGTACAAATGTTGTGCTTACGAGAGGGGATAATGATTTCCCTGACGATGTCCAAGTAATTGATAGCTTAGATCATATTAAACAGTGGAGTGAGACCCACCCTGATCAGGAATATTTTATCATTGGTGGTGGAAAAATATTTGAGCAGGCGATGATGATAGCTGATAGAATGTATATTACGTGGATTAATCATTCTTTTGATGGGGATACATATTTTCCTACATTCTCAGAAAAAGAATGGAGGCTTACTTCTAAGGTTAAAGGGGAAAGAAATGATACAAATCCTTACGAATATTACTTTTTACAGTATGATCGAATTTAAGTAGTAGGGAGGAACGAATGGATACTTGTGGGGTAATACTTTCTGGTGGTAAATCTCGGCGAATGGGAACAAATAAGTCTTTATTGAAAATTGGCAATCAAACGGTGATAAATCGTATCTTTTTTGAATTGATGAAGGTGACGAATTGCTTATCCATTGTTACACATCAGCCCCAGCTTTATAACGATTTACCAGCTCGATTTGTAACAGATAGGTATCAAGAAAGTGGACCATTAGCAGGCATAGAAGCAGCGCTTTATTATAATAAAGCGGATGTTTTTATCATCACTGCCTGTGATATGCCGTTTATCCAATATCCGATTTTACAATATATGATAGACAACTTGGAAGACTATGATGGTGTTGTACCCGTTTATCAAACATATATGCATCCTTTAGCAGCTGTTTATAAAAAATCAGTGCTTGAAGAGGTACAAAAGCAACTGGATAAGGGTGAACGAAAAGTTACTGGTTTTTTTGAGGAGATGAATATTCGCTTTATCCATGATTTTCATGGATTCCCACGTGATCAAGTAGAACGTCATTTTTTCAATATGAATACGCCAGAACAATATGAACACGCTAAGACAATGAGACTTGTTTAAGAGAAGAAAAACATGTTACACTAAAAGCGCTTTATACTTAATCATTGAACACGCTATGAATTTTTTTACAAAGGATATTTGTTTTTTGAAATTTTGATTATAATAAGATTAATTATGAAAAGAAGGTGTGAAGATGTTTTCTAGTATAGGTTTTCCTGGACTAATCTTGATTTTAATCATCGCATTAGTAATATTCGGTCCGAAAAAGTTGCCGGAGATTGGTAAAGCGGCAGGACAAACGTTAAAGGAATTTAAAACTTCTGCAAATGAATTAACTAGTGATGTTACAGATGAAATAAAGGAAACAAAAGATATTATTACTGATCAAAAAAGCAGTAAATAACATAAGGGAGTGAAGGGAATGTTCTCAAGTATTGGTGTTCCTGGGTTAATCTTAATTTTAATCATAGCGCTCGTTGTATTTGGTCCTTCTAAACTTCCAGAGATCGGTAAAGCATTTGGAAGTTCGTTAAAGGAATTTAAAAATGCTACGAAGGATATCGTCACCGATGATGATGCTAGTAAAACGGAAAAGCAAACATCTAGTAAAAGCTGATATGCGAAGGTGTAAGGTATAACCCTTGCATCTTCTTTTATGTAGGTACTATGTACAAGGTTTATGTAAGTAGGAGAGTGAAAGGATGCCTAACAACGTATCAATGGATGAAAAGGAAATGAACCTTACAGATCATCTATCGGAGTTAAGAAATAGGATAATAATTATTGCTGTTTTTTTCATTTTATTCTTTATTGGTGGATTTGTGTTCTCCAAAGATATATATTCTTTTTTTCAAAGTGATTTGGACTTTAAATTAACTGTAATAAGTCCGGGTGAAATTATCTGGATTCATTTTACGCTCGCGGGGATAGTGGCAATTGCTTGCACCATTCCAATTTTTGCATTACAGGTTTGGTTGTTTGTTAGACCAGGTTTAACACAGTCGGAAAGGAAAGCAACATTAGCATATATACCTGCCGTCTTTCTTTTATTTATTGCGGGATTAGTATTTGGGTATTATATGTTCATTGAGTTAATTCTTCCATTTCTTTTGTCCTTAAATGATGGAATGTTTAATGAAATGTTCACCGTTGATCGTTATTTTAAGTTTCTTATACGTGTTACGTTGCCATTTGCTGTGTTGTTTGAAATACCAGTAATTGCTATGTTCCTTACTGCTTTAGGAGTACTGACACCGGATTTTATGCGTAAAACGCGTAAATATGCTTATTTAATCCTTGTTATTATCGGAACAATAGTTACGCCACCGGATTTTATATTGCAGCTTGTTGTAGCAGTACCATTAATTATTTTGTATGAGATTAGTATTTATTTAGCTGCTGTTGTGTACCGGCGTAAGCTGAAAAAACATAAAGAATTCATGGAAAGTGATCGTTTAGATGGATGAGGTGAATCGGATTGCGTTCTTTTTATCATTTTTTAATGACATATCGGGGAAAGAAAAATCCAGATGAAAAAAGTCGTTTAGCAGATTGGGCCTTTGCGGATCATTATTTTCCAAAGCACGCGATGGAATATGATGAAATAAGTAGCTACCTTGAATATAATAGCCCATTTCCTACAGCAGTAACCGTGTTTGATGAGCTTTGGGATATATATAGGATACATGAACATGAGAGTCGTTAGAATTTTTCTAGCGTCTTTTTTTGTGCAATATAAGCTAATTAATTCCTTCATGTCTTTTTTACTCTGCCTCTATATTTTCCTGCACAGTGACGAAATCTCAGTTCACATTCTAATTGGTTGATCTAAGCCATGACAGTCATTAATAAAAACTCCATATATGGTTGTCTCCAGATAAAGCTAACCAGGTATCTTTCATAGACGAGCAATCTAAATCCCCTTAGAAAAGTAATATTAGGAATTGTAACTATAATTATATTGGTAAAATAATATATAATTTACTAATTTTTTGAAAAAATGATTGACTAAACCCATTAACATCATTAGTATGTAATTTATTAAGTACTCTAAATTTTATATGAAAGAAAGGAGGAATATGTTAATAAATTAATTTACATAGTATTCATTCTTCGTAGAGTTCTAATTAACATTGAGTTTACTAGAGATTAAGAAGGAGGACTTGTTATGTACGCTGAATTATTGAAAAACAAAATTCAATTACTAAAAGAAAGTGGACAATATCGTGAATTCGTTACTATTAATCGAATACGCGGTCAATATCCCCTGGCTACGTTAAGTGGTAAAAAGAATGATCAATCCGTTGTTGTCTGGTGTAGTAACGACTATTTGGGTATGTCTCAGCATCCCCTAGTAACCGCAGCTGCTCAGGAAGCTATCCAGTTGTTCGGGGTAGGCTCAGGTGGTTCGAGGAACATAGGAGGAACCCATAAACATTATAATAGGTTAGAATCGTCACTTGCGGATTGGCACAACAAAGAGGCAGCGTTAGTTTTTCCAACAGGCTATGGATCAAATGATGCCACATTACAGTGCTTACTTCGTCTGTTGCCGGACTGCACCATATTTTCTGACGAACTTAATCATGCTTCAATCATTAATGGAATTCGTAGTACTAAGGCTGCCTGTGCAGTTTTCCGACATAATGATGTGAGTCATTTAGAAGAACTACTTGTAGAACAGCCCATTGATCAACCAAAAATTATTGTTTTTGAATCCGTTTATTCCATGGACGGAGATGTCTCTCCAATTAAAGAAATTTGCGACCTTGCAGAACAGTATAATGCTTTAACATTTATCGATGAGGTCCATGCTATCGGTATGTATGGTCCAAGAGGAGCGGGGAAAGCTGCGGAATTAGGAATAGAACATCGTCTTGATATAATTCAAGGAACTATGGCGAAAGGAATTGGTGTTATAGGTGGGTATATTGCTGCATCAAATGAGATAATTGACGTTATTCGATCTTTTGCATCCGGGTTCATTTTTACTACATCTTTGCCCCCATCTATTGTGGCAGCTTGTAATGCCAGTCTTGAGCATTTAAAAGCATCAAATCATGAGAGAGATGTTTTACATAGAAAGACGAAAATATTGAGAGAGGAACTCAATCGTGCGGGCATCCCTATAATGAAATCTAGTGAAACTCATATCCTCCCTGTCTTAATCGGTGAAGCTCAAAAGTGCAAGGATGCGGCAAAGCGCTTACTAGAAAGGCATCGTGTCTACTTACAGCCTATTAACTCACCAACCGTTCCTGTCGGAACAGAGCGCTTTCGTGTTAACGTTACTCCTAATCATACTGAGGAGCAAATCTTACAATTAAAAGATGCTTTGATTGAGGTTTTTAATCATTTTGATATTGTGTTTGTGGAACAGTCAGATGTGACTATGCAATGACTATTTTTATGTACATTTTCTGTCTCCTTGTATGGGGGTTAAACTTTATAGCTGTTAAAATTCAAGGTACACCTATCAGTCTTGAAGTGTCATTAACCTACCGTATTGCAGGGGCTGCGTTGTTATTTGTTATCCTGGCTTGTTTGTATCGGCCATCTGGCCGACCTTCACGCAGGGATACTTTACCCATTATTATATTTGGGGCTTGTAACTTTGCTTTGAGTTATCTTTTATTATATTATGGCACAATCTGGAGTTCTGCAGCGCTGGTGACTCTTATGTTTTCTATGAAAGCTATATTGACTCCTATTGCATTGCGCGTATTTCTAGGGGAGAGGTTACACCCTAGAATACTTATAGGTGGAATAATTGGTATGATTGCAGTATGTATTGTTATTTATCCTCTTTTATCCGAGCAATTTAATCTTGCTCAATTAAAAGGGGTAGGTGTCGCATTACTCGGTACCTTATTAACATCGGTAGGTGATGCAAGTTCAGCACGAAATGCCAACCGAGGAATTAATCCTGTCTACTCAAATAGTTTCGGTGGAGTAGTAGCAGCACTCCTATTATTTATTATTTGTACTTTCCAAGGTCAGGATTTCTACCTCCCAACATCAATTTCTTATCTTGGTGCATTGGTATGGTTAACAGTTTTTGCGTCCTTTGTTGCATGGATGTTCTACCTTAAACTTGTAGAACGAATCGGAGCGTCCTTAAGCAGCTACATGGTAGCTCTTTTTCCTGCTATCGGAGGGATTGCCTCCGTAATAATCGGGGACTCCCAACCAACTTTATACTTATTTTTTGGATGTCTATTCGGTTGTATTGGCGCTGCAATCGCAATGGGGCTTCGCTTTCCTTCTAATAGAAGTGATAAAAAAGTTAAACAGCATCAGTTATACTCTGATAAAAAAGTAAACTAATGAGCTGATTGGCTGGATTGAGTGCGATATTCATCTATATATAAGGAATAACTAAAACTTTTTCGTTGTTAGATAATATAATGATAAGCGTATGTGGTTTTCTAGCTTCCTCCTATTTACGCTAATACTAGCATGGAACTGTATGATTTTCCTCCAGTTCGGTATTTTAATCAAACGTTTGTTTAATATTTATTATTTCAGTAAATAAACCAGAATTCGGCAAAAATGGCACTGGATTTAGGGAAACATGTTAGTTTGTGCGGTTGCCCGGGAAATATTTCACTCATATGTATGATATACAGTTCTATAAGAACTACCGCCTACACCTTTTTTCTGGGTTTACGTACAATACTATAAATGATTTAGTTAGGTATAGGGGGTAATGATATGGTATTTCCATCTAATCAGCCAGGTAATTTTCCGTTTAATATGCAGCAAGTAAACCCAGGAAATATGATGTACGGTAATCAATTTCCAAGAGCTTTTCCAGGAAGGGGATTTCCAGGGGCATCCATACCCGGAGCTCAACAAGCTGGAGGAGGCAATTTACGAAATCTGCTTAGCTTTTTACGACCGCAATCTGCTGCTGGAACAGGTGCTGGATTTTTAAGCAATGGGGTAGGTGGTCTGTCTGGAACATTAAATAATGTTCAACAAGTTTTAAAAATGGTGCAAAGTGCTGCACCGATCGTGCAAGAATATGGGCCTATGGTGAAAAATTTACCTGCTATGTATAGAATGATGAAAGCATTCAATTCAATGGAAAGTGGAGATGGTAATCAAAATGATTCTGATGAACAGTCTACCGAAGAGGATTCCCTTATCGAAAGTAGTGCAGAACTGTCAGAAGATGCATTACAACTGACATCAACGGATCGCGTTTCCGAGCGAAATTCACAGCCTGGTCAGTCTGTTCCGAAGCTGTTTATTTAATTTTTAAGGCTCCCAGCTTGATTTTTTCTTCTATAAAAGGAAAAATAGAAGAAAATGCTGAAAAGGGAATGATATATGTGCGTAATACAACGAAAGAGTTTGCGACTTTCGCTGGGGGTTGCTTTTGGTGCATGGTCGAGCCATTCGATGAACGTCCTGGTATTATTAGCGTAACATCGGGTTATACTGGTGGCACCGTAGAAAATCCTACTTATGAACAGGTTTGCTCCAATACAACTGGCCATGTGGAGGCTGTACAAATTGAGTTCGATTCATCTATAATGCCATATAAAAAGTTAGTTGAAACATTCTGGCAACAAATCGACCCTACAGATCCTTATGGTCAGTTTCATGATCGTGGAGAATCATATCAAACTGCTATATTCTATCATACTGATGAGCAAAAGCAGATAGCCGAAGCATCTAAACAAGAATTAGAAAATAGCGGAAGATTTTCAAAGCCAATCGTCACCAAAATACTTCCTGCAAAGCCATTTTATCCAGCTGAGGAAAAGCATCAAGATTATTATAAAAAGCAATCCTTTCATTATAGATTGTATAAAAAAGGATCGGGTAGGGAGGATTTCATAAAGAAAAACTGGCGAAATAAACTTGATAAAAGTAAGTTAAAAAAACAATTAACATCCATTCAATTCCATGTAACACAGGAAAATGGAACAGAGAGACCATTTCAAAATGAATACTGGAATAATGAAGAGGAAGGGATTTATGTAGATATTGTTTCTGGGGAACCCTTGTTTTCTTCTACGGATCAATATGATGCGGGATGTGGTTGGCCAAGCTTTACCAAGCCCATTGATTTGTATCAGTTGAAAAAGGAAATAGATTCGACGCATGGAATGGTAAGAACGGAAGTAAGAAGTAAAACCGCGGATTCCCATTTAGGTCATGTATTTGAGGATGGTCCAAAGGATAAAGGCGGACTTCGATATTGTATAAATTCCGCAGCCATGCGATTTATACCTAAGGACAGGCTAAGGGAAGAAGGGTATGAGGAATATCTACGTTTGTTCGAGTAAACGACAAGTTGACAATATAAATATTATGTAAACTCAAAAAGGGGAGTAACGATTATGATTCATCTAAATTGGGAAGAACGAGAGACAATCAAACGACTAAAATGCGTACATGCTGATGCAAAGAAATTTATTGTGGACAATAAGCTCACACCAGGAAAAGTATATGATGTAAAGAATGAGACGGATGAATTCTACTTTATCATTGACAACAGTGAACGAATTGCTGGATTTAGAAAAGAATACTTTGAAGAGGTAAAATAACAGGGGAATTTCCCTGTTATTTTTATACATGAATACTAATATTTCATAAAAAATGGTATACTAAAGATAATTGGTGTTATCATACTATTCTGTTTTAAATGGAGGGTAATGAATGGAACAAGCAAATTTAACAGAAAAAAAGATTTATTTGGTGCGACATTGTTCAGCTCATGGTCAACATAGAGACTCTCCATTAACAACGAATGGTTTACAACAAGCAAATCAGCTAGCTGAATTCTTTTCGAATTTAGATGAGGAAATTGATCATATTATTTCTAGCCCTTATCTACGAGCAGTCGATAGTATTAAGCCCTTTGCAAATAAAGCTCAACTTACAATACATGTTGACGAGCGGTTAAAAGAACGAATATTAAGTGAAGATCCAATAGACGATTGGCTAGATGTCCTGGAACATTCGTTTCAAGAGTTGGATTTTTCACTACCTGGTGGAGAGTCCTCCAATGATGCAATTGAGCGTGCGCATGAAGTGATTGATCAGATGAAATCGACAACTTTTCATAATATTGTTATTGTTAGTCATGGAAATCTACTTTCTCTATTACTTCACCGATATGATCAAGCTTTTGGTTTTGATACATGGAAAGCAATGCAAAATCCTGATGTTTACACATTGCAATTAGGAAGACAAATAGTCCGACCAGTACAAGTGGATTGGAAATCAGATTTATAGGTAAAGGTTTGCTAATAAAATTCCTAATGTCTCCTCGTATATCTCAGGGAATTGTTCAAACGGCAATGGATTAACACCCGTACCTAATTCAATTGTGAAACCAGGCTTTCTGAATTCTTGGATAAACCAATCCCTATAGCCTGCATAACTGTCAATATATTGCACAGGAAGGTATCCACTGACACGTGCATACTCATTAACAATTTGTTCAGATTCAGGAGGTTCAAGTCCTTCAAACCCCCAATAAATTTCTTCACCTTGTGTATGTAAAGCATTGACAATGGAGAAATTCCTTTCATTGGCCAAATCTGCCATTGTTATTGCTTCCGGCTCAGTCATGGGTTCATAACCTGGGAAATCTCGTGGTTGAGGTGAAGTTGGTTTTCTCTCTACTTCTGTTTCCCAACGTGCAGGATATTGTTTGTTTAAATCCACTCCTTTAATATTTGCTTTCCAATTTGAAAAATTAGTGTTTTGATGATTCATTTCTAATACTTTTGTTTCATAATCTCCTGCAGCTTTTGCTCCATTAATAACGAGATTAACTCCATCAGGATTTACCATTGGCACTACGGATAGTTGAGTCGTTTGGTATAAAGGTAGAGTGAATCTGCCACGAATGGGATTGTGATTGGTTAGCGATAGTGCATACTCATTAATGAATTTCATAATAACAGAAGTAGTTATCCATTCATTTCCATGGAAGGAGCCGTTTAAATGAACGTCGTTTGAACCTCTTCCAATTTGCAACTCTACAATTTCCTTTCCCATTACAGACTTCCCAATGGATTGTTGAAACATAAACGGATAAATAGCTTGTAAGTTATGTAAATCCTGTTGAAACTTTTCATACGTATACTTGTTTAAATCTGTAATAATCGCGGATCTAACTTTCTCTGGAAGTAGAATGGTTTTTCCGATCTGTAAATTCATCGGTTGGATCGTTGGGTTCAATAAAGCAATACTATCTACAGGTATATTATTGGTTATTGCTATTGTCCATAATGAATCATTTGGCTGAATAGAGTAAGTGATCGTACGGTATCCTGGTAGCAATACTTGCATGCCGGGTTGGAGTTGGTTTGCATTTACCCCACGATTTGAATCTTCGACTAGTGGTAACGGAATACCAAAAAGCTGGCTGTAATACCATAAAGTATCCCCTTGGCGAACAGTAATTTCCATTGTATTCTCTCCCTAATAGAACGAATACTAAATCCTATGTTTATATTAGTGAAAAATGTGTAGAATGATGGAATAATCCATAGGAAATTCAACAATATTACTTTTATTTTTCAACTTATATGCGTTATAATAACAATTATATCATAAGCTATTTTGTAATGAGTTTACTGATCGGAAGAAGGAGGAGAGAAACTTGGCATTTATTATTACATCACCTTGTAAAGATGAAAAAGCAGGAGAATGCGTAGAAGTTTGTCCTGTTGATTGTATAGAAGAGGGAAAAGACATGTTCTTTATCGATCCAGATATTTGCATTGATTGTGGAGCTTGTGAAGCTGTTTGTCCTGTTGAGGCCATTTACATGGAAGATGAAGTACCAGAAGAAGAAAATGAATATATTGCATTAAATCGTAAGTTTTTTGAAGAACAATAATGAACAAGCCGTATCCTATGTATTTGTAGGACGGCTTGTTTTCAATTGACATATCATGAATCCTTGAAATACAAGCCTGCTTCCTCTAATGCACGTTTAAGTATAGGTATACTGCTTGGACCTATGCCATGTAGCTTTAGAATTTCGCAATCCGTATAATCAGAAAGTGTTTCTAGTGTAGTAATGTGTTCATTTTCAAGTGCTCTCCTTGCTGGTGCTACAAGACGTGATAGAAATCCTGTACGTGGTGCTCGTTCTGCCTCGCAAATAGGACAGCTAGGACAATCTGAGCTTTTATAGTATGTATGGCCATTGCTACATGTCCTAAGCGTTTTTTTAGAACCGGTCTTCATCTGTTAATCCCCCTTTTAACGGTAATTGCTTGTCAGGTAAACGTTATAGTATCCATTATTTGCTAAATGGATTATCTATATTAGCTTTTAATAGAAAAGTTTCTATAACCATAATTTTTATGCGTTGACGTCTGATCAATCTGCTCAACGCGAATAACAGGTGTTAATCCGTTTTTTAATGCTTGAATAAACTGATCTACTTGATCCGGGTCACCTTCAGCATCTAATTCGACCGTACCATCCTCATTATTCCTTATCCAACCAGTTATTCCTAATTCATCAGCTTTTTGTTTAGCGGTATATCGAAAACCCACTCCTTGTACTCGTCCACTTATGATAGCATGTGTCCTCAATATCATCACCTCACGTAACATTTATCCTTACATGAAAATTATACACTTAATTATATCATCATTAACTGAATAGAGTTAAATAAAAAGGAGTAGGTAGGTTAATACTATAGATAACTAAGCAATAGGAGTGGGAATATTGACGAAAACACAGATGCCTCCTGAATCACATTCGTTTTGGAGAGAAACATCATTACCGAGCTTTCCAACGTTAGAATCATCTGTACATACAGATGTTGGAATTGTTGGTGGCGGCATTACCGGAATTACTGCTGCATATATTTTAGCAAAGCAAAACATCAACGTAACACTAATTGATGCAGATGTAATCGTAAATGGCACAACTGGTCATACTACTGCTAAAATTACTGCTCAACACGGATTAATTTATGATGAATTAATCAAGCATTTTGGTTTTGATAAGGCTAAATTGTATTATAAAGCTATGATGGAGGCTAAACAATTTATTGAAGATACGATAAAACAGCTGGATATTGATTGTGATTACAAAAAAGAAGATGCTTATATATATACAAATTCTGATCAATGGAAGTTGGATTTAGAGAAAGAAAAGCAGGCGTATGACCAGTTAAATATCGAACATGAATGGTCAAAGGAAATGCCACTAGACATTCCAATTAAGTCTGTTCTGCAAATGAAAAATCAGGCGCAATTTCATCCATTAAAATATTTAAATAAGATGGTTCATGCGTGTAAGGAGCTTGGCGTACAATTTTATGAACATACGACAGCTATCGATGTTGAATATAATAAATATCCATCTATCGTGACTAAAAGGGGACATCGGATCAAGTGTAAACAGGTTATTTGTGCATCTCATTTCCCTTTTTATGACCGAAATAGCTTTTATTTTGCTAGAATGTATACGGGACGAGCTTATATACTGGCTATACAATCAAATAAACCGTTTCCAGGTGGGATGTATATTAATGCGGAGTCACCAACAAGATCGGTACGATCAACCAAGTGGAATGGGGAAGACCTATGGCTAATTAGTGGCGAAAATCATAAAACTGGACAAGGAAAATCAACACGTAGTCATTTTAAAGCATTGCAAACGTTTGCTAACGAATATTTTCATGTGGATCAGATAAAATATCGATGGTCGGCACAGGATATAACTACCTTAGACAAAGTTCCTTATATAGGGCCTATTAAAAAATCAGAAGACGCGGTTTTTGTTGCAACCGGATTTCGTAAGTGGGGGATGACTAATGGTACGGTTGCTGCAAAAATAATTAGCGATTACATCTTGAAGCAGTCAAGTCCATATCACGAATTATTTACACCGTTAAGGTTTAAAGCAGATCCATCCATTCGAAAATTCGCACAAATGAATGCAGATGTAGCAAAGCATATGATTCAGGGAAAGCTTGATAATACTAGAAATAATTCGATTGAATTGGCTAGAGACCAAGCAACTGTAACACGAATTAATGGAAATCGTACGGGTGTATATAAAGATACTGAAAATAATTTGCATGCTGTTGATACAACATGCACGCATTTAGGCTGTGAGGTTGAATGGAATTCTGCTGAGCGCACGTGGGATTGTCCTTGCCATGGTTCCAGATTTTCCTATTCAGGAGAAGTGATCGATGGGCCAGCAAAACAGCCATTAAAACAAATTGATCCATCTAAATTAAATTGAGTTAGAAACTGAATAAAATCGCTATTGGATCTCATAGCGATTTTATTTAATATCTCACTATCTTAACAATACTTAGTTTATGAGATGGAAAATAAATTTTATCTTTGACTTCCTATAATATATATTATGTAAACTAGAATTTTCAAATGAACTAAATATAAAAAAGAAACTTCTCTTTCATTACAATTGGAGTTTGCTCATGCAAGTCGTTCATGTATAATTCCGTACTTCAAATTGTCACACATAATCTATTTGAACATCTTTTTTCTTTAATATATTTCCTATTGCACATCCTTTATTTACTGCCGTAGATCTTCGATTTACTAATTGTATTTGCTCCTCTGCATGAGGAGTTGATTGCTTTTGAATCCATCGTAAACTGTACAATTGGCATCTTTCTTGTATCAAAAATTACGTGTCTAACAAAATATTAAATTTATTTTTAAGTATTTGATGATATTGTTGCTCTGTTATTTCTTTTTAGATTTCTTTCCATGCAAGATTTCTGTAAAACTTAGTGCAATATGACCGTGATCAATTAATTTGCAAATAATACTCCCCTTATTTACTGGCGATTCAGGAT
Source organism: Virgibacillus sp. AGTR (assembly GCF_016919725.2). Classification (GTDB taxonomy): domain Bacteria; phylum Bacillota; class Bacilli; order Bacillales; family Amphibacillaceae; genus Virgibacillus; species Virgibacillus salarius. The sequence continues at coordinate 12,981 of NZ_JAJERH010000033.1, read as the reverse complement.
GCTATATTACCATATTTTGTATATAATTCACTTTTTTGTCATTAATCGCGTTTAAATAAAAAGCATAACCAATAGATCAGGTGTCAGTAAGGTCTGAATCGAGAAAATGCGAGGTTTCCCCATTCTTCCCTTTTTTCATTTCTAATACATGCGTTCCTTTTTCTGTATTTATAAGGAAATAAATTTACTATTTGTAAAATAATGGTATGTAAATCTTCAAATTTCACATTTTCTTTTGGTGTAATTTGTAATTTTGAGAAAAACTTTTTTTGTAATTCAGTTAACACTATATCTCACCTTCCATTTACAGAAAAAATATGCGTTTAAATATATGACAAATAGTATGTACGGTATACAACTTGACACATGTCAGAGTCTGTGTCGCACTAATTATTAGAAGCCGATTTGAATAGAAATCGGCTTCCTACTTAATGAAGCTTAAAACAAAGATATCTTTACATCTTTATTAAGGGTACGTTTTAATCAGCAATTTTTTCAATAGTAGGCATAACAGCAATTGGTGGAATGGAGAAAGTCCAACCTGCTGAGAGTATATTTACCTTTTCACCTAATTGATAATGATCCTCAGCATAAATAGGAACTCTTAAAATTTTATTTTGAGAAGCCAATTTCCACCAATCATCTTGATACGAAAGTGCTTCTTCTTTTGTAGTTGTATTTGCAACAACTAGATAATTACCATCCACTGAAATAACATAACCTGTAAAGGGTATTTGTTCTTGTTTCTTGATCGTAGTATGTGTTGTATAATTCGCGGAAGCCTCATTAGAATCCGCAAAAGCGGGAGTAATGCCAACAGTTAATCCACAACCTAGTGCTACAGTAGTTGCTACGGTTACTAGTTTTTTTGTAAACATAATAAATGATCTCCTTTATAATATATTTTTTTGGTACGTTTATATATTTCTATTTAAATATGTTTAAACCTCTATATATTCAAAAATTTAACAGTTTTGTCATAAATATTATAATATGTGATATAATGCTAGATTATTTTTTCAGACTAGTAATTAAAAAAAGCCTCCGTGAGGAAGCTGAGTAGTTAAGAATCTGCTTTATAGAATATATCGACATTTATTATTTTATCGTATTTAATCTTTACTAAATTTATACGAAAATAGACCAATGAATCTTTTCAAGAGAATGGGAAAATAACACCAATGTCAACAAATTACGTTTATTTAAAGTTATATTCTGTTACGATTTTCTCTCTGCCTGTTACGAGATCATTAAAATATTCATATAAATTAATACCAAGATAGGAGCCGGATATATTCAATACGTTAGTAAAGCCTAAGTTTTGTAAGGCCATTACCATGTTATAACTACGTTGACCTGAGCGACAATGAACATAAACTGGTTTATCTTTTGGAATTTCATCAAGCCTATTTCTAAATTCACTTAATGGAATATTGATTGCATTTTTCAAATGGCCAGCATGATATTCATTTTTTTCACGAGCATCAATAATGAATGCACTATTCTCCACTAGTTCGCGAACTTGAGACACTTTTACTTCACGATATTTTCCGTTTAATTGATTTAGTGCCACTAGTGCCGCATGATTTACAATATCCTTAGCTGTGCCTAACATTGGAGAATAAGTCAATTCTAGATCTTTTAGATCATCTAATGTTCCATTTAAAGTAATCATCGTTGCAATAACATCGATTCGTTTATCAACGTTCCCTTTACCAATCGCTTGCGCCCCAAGAATTTTGCCTGTCGGTGTTTCATATACTAACTTAAAGTGCATAACATTGCTATTGGGTATTAAACCTACTTTGTCGCCTGGCATGATATAAACAGAATCATAGCTAAATCCTGCATCTTCTGCTGTTCTTACGTTCAATCCCGTTGCTGCTGCATTTAGATCAAACAAATGAATGGAGGACGATCCTATCACACCTAAGTTTCGATTTATTATACCGCAAATATGATCTGCTACAGCTCTTGCTTGTTTTTGGGCAGGTCCTGCTAAAGCAAGACGTGTTGGTTTATGCAATAATCGATGATACACTTCAATAGTATCTCCAACTGCATAAATATTTGTATCACTTGTTAAATAATTATGGTCTACTTTTATAGCACCAGTTTCACCAATTGCAAGACCAGCATTTTCCGCTAGTTTTGTTTCAGGCCTCACGCCAATTGCTAATACCACTGCTTGTGCATCGATTTGTTTACCAGATTGCGTTTCGATAAAATTATTACCAATTTTAGCTAATCCATCATTGACTATTAAATTTATACCATGATCCACCATTTCCTTGTGAAGGATTTGTGCCATATCATAGTCATATGGTGTCATGATTTGATTAGCAAATTCTATTACGGAAACATGGATACCAGCTAAATGAAGATTTTCTGCTATTTCAACTCCAATAAAACCCCCACCTATTACGGCAACATCTTTTAGGTCATTTTCTTTCACATAAGCATTAAGCCGTTGGATATCTACTACATTTCGAACCGTAAATACGTTCAACTGGTTACTTCCCTCTATTGTATTTGGCCGAATAGGTGCTGCACCTGGAGAAAGAACAAGCTTATCATAATGTTCTTCGTAGGTGTGATCAGTTGTTGTATCTTTGACTATAATCAATTTCTTATCGCGCTTAATCTCGACGACTTCATTATTAACTCTTGCTTCGATATTATAGCGGTCTTTAAAGGTTTTTGGACTTGATAATACCAATGATTCGCTATCTTCAATAATGCCACTTATATAATAAGGTAAAGAACAGTTAGAAAAGGATATATGTGGACCTTTCTCAAACATAATAATTTCTGCACTCTCGTCTAATCGTCTTAGTCTTGCAGCAACTGAGGCTCCTCCAGCTACTCCTCCTACTATTAAAATTTTCTTTGCCATAATACCACTCCTTATCTATTAAAGTACGGAACTGAGAAATTCTTGTAATACCATATGGGGTATTATTTTATCAAAAAAATTATAAGACGTCTTCTTCAATCATATCGATTACTTTAAGGTTTTTAACTAATTATGTAGCACGGGAACTACTCAATCCAGAAAGACTATTAAGAATGTAATACTATTCGCTCTTTTTTTATGTCTACCCAAGAGGGATAATACCAGTAGTTTATCTGTCTTTTAGAGATTTTTTTCTAAGGTTCCAGTGCTTTTACCAGTTTGTCAGCATCTTAAACACATTCAACTACATTGGAGATAATAATGAAACCATCAAAAGGGGGAATTTCTTGATGCAATAATTGCTTAATAACTGATTTGCAGCCTTTATTCCCTTAAAATTCTTCTTAACTTTCCTACAATACGTTTTATTCTAATCCTCCAATGATCGCTATCATTCAATCGTTCCCATGTTTCAGTGAGTAATTATCATCTATTAAACTTATATTATACCCTTATAGGTATGTTGTCAATTATAATATAACAAATAAACGGCCTTAAACCCCTTGGAATAAAGAGTAAAGGCCGCCTAAGCACAATTTTTATTTCCGCTGTCTATTTTGACAGAAGGAAGTTTATAATTCTGGTTCGTGTTTAGATGAAAAGTGGGTTACCCAACGCTTTAAAGCTAGATAACTATTTAATAGAATTTATCGTTTTGAGATGCTTAATTTGGCTATGTCTCAGCTTCTTCCCTAACTTTTATTTAAAGGTTTTTTCCATAATCCAATCATTAATGCTGAGAAAATAGATCCTATTGCAATTGCTACAAGATACAGTAGCCAGCTACCTTCTACTGTCGGAATAACGAATATACCACCATGAGGTGCTGGTAGACCGACCCCAAACAGTAAAGCTAAACCACCTGCGATCGAGGACCCTACCACAAGGGAAGGAATCACTCTTCCTGGATCTGCCGCAGCGAAAGGAATTGCACCTTCTGTAATAAAGAAAGCGCCTAGGGCATAGTTTGTTTTCCCTGCATCTCGTTCTTCCTGTGTGAATTTATTGCGGAAGAAGGTTGTCGCAAGTGCTAACGCTAGAGGAGGAACCATACCTCCAGCCATTACTGCAGCATGTGGGCCGAAGTTTCCTGCTTCAATCATGGCGATTCCAAATGTAAAAGCTGTTTTGTTAATAGGGCCTCCCATATCAACGGCCATCATACCACCGAGAATAAGCCCTAATAGCATGGCGTTCACACCGGACATACTTCCTAGCCAGCCTTCTAACCCAGACATGATCCAAGCAATTGGCTCAATGATAACGAAATACATGAGTAAGCCTGTAACAAAAACACTGATAACAGGATAAAACAGAATCGTTTTTATACCATCAAAGGATTTCGGTAAACCCGCAAGCAGCTTCTTCACTAGAACAACCACATAACCACCTAAGAAACCGGCAATTAAGCCACCAAGAAAACCTGCACCACCCATGGAGGCCATGAAACCACCAATCATAGCTGGGGCAAAACCTGGTCTATCTGCAATACTCATTCCAATAAAACCTGCTAGTACTGCTACCATTAATCCAAAGGCATAATCGCCACCTATTGCTTTTAATGCAGCGGCAAACTCGTTATACGTAGCGTGGTCTGGTTCCGCAGAATGAATACCAAAAAAGAAGGAAATAGCGATTAATACCCCTCCACCAACAACGAATGGAAGCATGTTGGATACACCATTCATTAAATGTTTATAGAAGCCTTTTCCTGTTCCGCCAGAGCTAGTACTGGAGTTATGTCTATCACCTTGATAGACAGGTGCATCACCTTTCCGTGCCATGTTAATTAATTCTTCCGGTTTACGGATACCGTCCGTTACTCCTCGTTGTAACACTTGCTTACCGGCGAAACGCTCCAATTCTACCTTTGTATCTGCGGCAACGATAATTGCTTTCGCATTTGCAATATCTTCTTCTGTTAAACGATTTTGCACACCATCAGAGCCATTCGTTTCCACCTTTATCGAAACGCCAAGCTCTTCCGCTTTATCCTTTAAAGCATCTGCTGCCATAAACGTATGAGCAATTCCTGTTGGACACCCCGTTACAGCAAGGATTTCAGGACCGCTTGTTGAAGTAGCCTCTTCTTCTTTCCCTAGCTTCTCTTTTTCCTTCGCATCAATAATGTTGATGATTTGTTCCTCCGTTTCCACTTCCATTAACCTTTTACGGAAATCTTCATCCATTAATAAAGTGGATAATCTGGATAATGTTTGCAGATGATCATTATTTGCTCCTTCACTTGCCGCAATCATAAAGAATAAGTGGACAGGCTGAGCATCTAATGAATCAAATTCTACTCCTGTTCTCGAACGAGCAAAGGCAATAGCGGGTGTCTTCACGGCACTCGTTTTGGCATGAGGAATCGCAACACCCTCTCCAATCCCTGTACTACTTTGTTTTTCTCTATTCCATATTGCTTCGATATATGCTTCTTTGTCATTCAGTCTTCCTGCTTGACCTAAGCGATCAGCCATTGCTTGAATAACATCCTCTTTTGAGTTTGCTTTCACTTCCAAAATCATAATATCTTGCTTTAATAATTCTGTGATATTCATAGACCTCATCCCTTCTCGATGATGTTTCTTTCTATATTGCTGTTACATGAACCTCGGCTAATAGTTTCTCGACCTCATCCTTTGTACACAATGTCTTAGAAAATGCCGTGGCACTTCCTGAAGCAACAGCGTATCTAGCCGCTTCAACAGCATTAGTGGTTTGCTGCCATTTATAAAGGAAGCCTGCTACAGATGAGTCCCCTGCACCAACAGAGTGAATGGCTTGTCCTTTTGGAGCACTTAGCTTAAAGGTTCCAGCTTCCCCTACATAAATAGCCCCTTCTTTTGCCATTGATACGAATACATGATCAATTCGGTTTTCTTCATGTAATCTCTTCGCAAGTCTAACAATGTCCTGATCTGTTTCCGCTTTTTCTGAAAATAGCTCTGCAAGTTCATAGTTATTCGGCTTAATAAATGCTGGGCTTGCTTTGATAGCTTGCTCTAAAGCCAATCCACTTGTATCTAAAATGACTGAAACACCTTGTGCGTTCAGCATTGTTATGATGGAATGGTAGGTATCATCAGGAAGAAAGGTTGGCAAGCTACCTGCTAGCACAACAATATCTTCGGTTGTTAAGCCTTGTAGCTTGTTTACAAACGAGTTGTAGTTTTTTTCTGTGATGGTAGGTGATTTTCCGTTTATCTCTGTCTCTTCATTACCAGCTTTTAGCTTTATATTAATTCTTGTGTCTTCTTGTAAGGAGACAAAATCATGAGCGATGTCAACTTCTTCCAAATAATCTGTAATGAATTTTCCAGTAAAACCGCCAACAAAGCCCAAAGCCGTGCTTGTTGTTCCTAAGCGATTTAATACACGGGATACGTTAATACCTTTTCCGCCTGCTTCTTTGTAATCATCCTGACTTCTATTAATTGTTCCTTGCTCCACTAATTCAAGTTTTACAACATAGTCAACGGCAGGGTTCAAGGTTATGGTATAAATCATTGTGACACCACCTCTAAAGTTGTTAATTTTGCAATCTTTTCATGTTGTTCTGTTGATATCCCATCTGTTGTGATGATAGTGGCGTTTTCAATATTTGCTACACTTGCAAAGGATACTTCTCCGAATTTTGTTGGATCTGCTAATATAAAGCTTGCTTGTGATTGCTTGATTGCGGCTTGTTTAACATTTGCTTCCTCAGGATCTGGTGTGGTGAATCCTTGACTTGCATGAATACCATTTATACCGAGAAAGCATTTGTCAAAACGAAATTCCTTGATGGCATCAACCGCTTTTGTTCCAATCAAGGCAGCCGTCCCTTTTTTTGCCTTTCCTGAAATGACATATGTTTCGATTCCATACTCAATAAGGAGCTGTACATGTGGGATTCCGTTTGTGACAACGACAACTGACTTACCTTGTAGCAAAGGAATCATTTGCATGGTGGAGGTGCCTGCATCTAGGTAAATAGAATCTCCATCCTCAATAAAAGTGGCAGCTTTACTCGCGATCGCCTCTTTTTCTATTTGAAATTGTGCTGTCTTTTCTAAAAGTGTTGGTTCTTCTAGCTTCTTCTTTAACAGAGAAGCACCGCCGTGCACCCTTTTGATCAATTGTTTATTTTCTAATTCAGTTAGATCACGACGTATGGTTGATTCAGATGCCCCTGTTGACTCGCAAATCTGACGAACAGACACGATCTCTTTCGCTTTCAACAGTCCAATGATTAGCTCTTGACGTTCGATCGTTAACATTATAAGTATCCCTCTATTCATGAATTAATCGCTTACATAAATAATACAATCATTTTCAGTCATAGTCAATCATAAACGATCAAAACCAATCATAAAAATCCTCCTGCTTTTGTAATATAAGGTGAGACATTCGTCAGTAGAGGATTACAAACAGTGGCTATGATGACATTTAGCAATAAATTTTCTATTTTATTTTTAGTCCTAGTTATATAGCTTTATTCAAAAGCACAGATAAAACGGATATTTGAATTTCCTCTTTCTCTAACTGCACATCTAAATTTGGGTAATGATTCTCTGCATACCCAGCCCTTTACTTTGTTTGTATCTCCGTAAATTGATATGCGTATATAATGTTATAATTTCACTCTCCCTACTCCAAAATTTAGACACACCAAAAAAGCGACATTTTGGTAGAGTAACTCCTTCAAAAGTCGCTTAGGTGTTCTACATATTTTATTATTACAGCATTTTGCTTACCTATAGCTAATGTGCAAAAACGGAGACATCCGTAATCTAAAAACATTTGAGATAAATACGTATATATCACACGTGATCTATTGGGCCATCATATATTTTAACTCCGATGTTTCTGTTTTTCTCATAACCCGTTGCGTTGAGGCAAAACAAGCTACCTCTCTTATCAAGCCAAATCTATCGCTTCCTCTGTTAACTACTATTCATATACATAGATGAACTACATGGATTATAGATTTTTCTTTTTTGAAGGACAACAAGCATTCATCTCCAAAAAGTGTTCATATTCGTCATGACGACGAAGCCATGTCTTCCCATTGCCATCACTGCGTCCAGATGGCTCTTCCCAATCCTCTTGCCTACCAAGAGCTGTTAAATCGAGGTAGTTGAAGGTTCCAATTAATATGTCAGTTCCACGGGCATAAGTGGTATACGTGTGAAAAATTCTATCACCATTGCGAAGAAAGGAACTGAAACCAGGAACTTCCATGGACTGTTCAGAATCGAGGGGTACGCCCTTTTCCATAAGCTCTTCTTTAGTCAAATAGTTGTATTCAATTGGAGTCACAGATTCGTCTAATGTAGCATGGAAATCATAATTAAAGTCACTATTAAAGGATGAGTACCAAGGAATGTCCCACCCCATACGCTTCTTATAATGTTGGATCTTTGAGAGTGGAGCACGGGATATCATAGCCAGTGACGTGTTTCGTGCATGTAGGTGAGACAGATGACCGACGTTGTCCGTAGCGAGAGAGCAAGCAGGACAACCTGCATCCCAATCAGGGTCGAACATGAAGTGCTGCACAATCAGCTGCAGACGTCCTTCAAACAGATCAAGCAGACTTGTTTTACCATGCGGGCTATCAAAGACATAATCCTTGTTAATCTCTACCATTGGGAGTTGGCGACGCATAGCATTCAGTCCATCCCGCGCTATAGTGAACTCCTTCTCCTTTGCCAGCAATTCCTTACGAGCGATAAGCCATTCATCTCGTGAAACAATAGGTGGTAGTTGCAAATCCTTTTGCGTTTTTTTCATATAATCTGCTCCCTTTTTTGTTTTCTTCAGTTTAACGCAGATGATGACTACAGATTTCTTCTAATTTGCTAAAAATATAATCTTATTTCTTTTCCCTTCATTTAGCCAAATTACAGAACTTAAAAAGTCTAGCCTATACGAATATCATTTGATTTCGCTTCTTCCAAATCTATAGATGTACTTTTAAATATAGAAAAATATTGCCATTTACACAATATCATCAAGTCCTTATGAAAACGCTCATACTTGTTTGTTAGTTGCTTTGTTAAACATTGCGCACTTAATGCTATGCTTACAAAAATAGTATGTTGCCCCCAGCATTAACTTATGACAATCTATTACCATGACTATTGAAAAAATAAATTGCAAAAATGTCTCATTATTCTTTTCAACATGAAATATGTTACCTCACAGATAATTGGCAATAATACCTCGTCTTCAAACTATTGGTAAGTGAGGGATCGACTGCAAGGAAATGTCTGATGGGTTCAAAGGCCTTTGAGTCATCCACTTTTGGTGCTACCAATCAGCGGGGGATAAATAAAACCCCCACTGATTGAATGTACACTTTATGAAATATATATTTTGTACATAACGATTAAATTTAATGATAGCCAAGCTGTTATAAATAAAGAGAATAACTGATATAGATTAACTTCCAAAAATAAGATTAGATGTATCTGTCTATACAATCATCCTCATTCTATAGGTTTTACTCAATAAAATGATAGATCTTCATAATCAATATCGTAGATAAGATGCTCAACAGCTTCGATCCGCTCACCATCCAACTGCTGCATAAATCCAATATAATGCATTTCCCACTCGCTCTCTGCTTCAACACCGTCAGCAACAACGAATCGAAAACCTCGAATATCCCCCCGTAATTTCTCGTAAAATACGATTTTGGCTAAAATAGCTAGTTCGACATCACCTAAGGTATCAAAAAGCGCATCATATTCATCAGCAAACAGACATCTTGAATTTAGTAAATCTAGGTAATCATGCAGTGAAACAGAATACCTTCGAATTAGTTGTACTTTTTTTTCTGTGTTGTCACTTCCAGTGATACGATCTACTAAATTCCGCATTTGAATATCACTCATTCGATTATTCTCATTCAACATTAAGACCATTGGTTTTTTGTGCTCTTCGATTTCTCTAATAATCAATATCTCGAAACTACCGATTTTAGCTGCGTTATTTACCCTTTGAACCAATTCATTACGGTACAGATCAATATAATGGGTAAGTGCTTGATCCGCTTGTAGCTCTTTTTGTAACTGATCGATCGATTCATGAATCAACTTAGATCTTTGATCTGCACAACAGGCTATTAACATGCGGTTTAACTGTTTATATTGAGTTTCAGAGATTCTAACTTGACTGGCTTTCTTACCAGCTAGAAGTGAAAAAACAGCATTGTTTACCATTAATTCAAATATGTTAAATAGCTCTACGTGATAATTAAAGTGGTATATCTTCCCAAAATTCGTTAAGACATACATTAAATCCTGATGACTAAAAAATTGGCAGAACTTTGTCTCTATTCGTAGTCGTTCTAAATATTGTTTAATATAAATAACACCCTGAAGTCGCATATCATCAATGGCTAAAGGATAGTCAATACTAGCCATTGTATTTTGCGCCCCAAAAATAATATTATACTGTTTCATAAATACAGGTAATGATTCATCAATGGTCATATTATAGGCATCCACTGGCACAGCTAATCTATCTTTTTCATTTCTTGATACAGTTGCTTTGCGTCCTCATAGTATTGGCGAAGTAATTCAACACCTTTAGCATGTATATCCTTTATGCTCTCAAAATTTAAATGAACAATAGCTTCTTCAGGGTTGTTAAAATGAAGGACATATACATCCATAGCGTATATCAGAGATACCATGATATCTTCCGCAGTTTCCGATGTCACCGACGTACTTTTCCCTTGAGTATACTTTCGTATCAATTGTTGCAGAACCTGCATAATCTCACCCTGTATCTGATAAGCCTTCTTACTGGTAATCGCTCCCACCCGCTGACCTTCCTGCAGAAGAGACAGTATATAGTTATTTCGTTTTAACCGAGATCGATCGATAATAATATTGGAAACTGAGCGAGAACAATCTTGTGTGTTATCTAATCCCACGCTGATTCATCACCTTCAAATAAAGAATCAAGACACATCATGTCCTTTTTGAAATTCTCTGCAAGTTCTTCCATTTTACTTCTTAATAGCTCTACAGATCCTGCGCAGGATCCATTAAAATAATCGTTCATCTTCATAATAAGTTTTATGTCCTCCACCTTATCTTCTGTTTCATTTCTAAGATAATAAAAAATCTCCTGGAGCTCATTAAGTGTATCAACATAATGATCCTTTTCCATATAAGGGGAAGAAGAAAATACCTTAATTAACTCCTGTAGCACTTCAATGCCCAGCTCAACTCTCGCATAGTCACGAAGTACTTTATTCCTGAACACAACTAATGTTTTTATATCATCTGGTGTGAGAACCAAGCCTTGTTCTTTAGTTTTTTCATTTAAACTGAGTAGTTCCATCACTGAGTTGGACTTGGGTAATAATTGGAAATTCAAAATATCAGATAAATTCATAGACGCTCCCCCCTATAGACCCGTTAAAAGGTTTGATTTTTTTACCTAAGTTAAGAATTACCTTCAGGTTGTGTTTTAGTCATATAGTTTTTTTCTAGAGGCTAATATGGGATTTCGATAAAGAAGATATCCAGGTCTTAATAACGTCGTTGGTTTATAAGTACAGATGTGGCAGGAATAGCTTATATCTTATTATTTAATTCTTAACTCATTTTGTGTAATAAAAACAGGGTCAAAGCTTTACCTTTGCAACTATACCAAGGTGAAAATTCCTTTATTTAGGTAGCTCTCGAAAAAGCAAGGCAGGAAATATCCATTAACAGGAAATTTCCCAGGAAAAGCTTGCTTGAGAGTTATTTAGTCACTTTATAGGTACTTCCTTTTAACTGGTATTAAGTATCTTTTTATATGCTTTATTTTTTTATAGCATGCATGTAATGAATGGTTTCAAAGGCTGATAGATAGTCTTTTCGATCGTTAAAATAAAGTTCATTAATTGTATCGGGTGCTAAATGTTCATTAATAAGTAAACCGGATTTTTCTAACATCCCCACAATTTCATCATAAGAAAAACATGACTTCATTGGTTCACCACTTGCTGCAGCGATTTTCACCATATTTTCGACCCTATTAAAGATGCCTTTTTCTTCAAAGAGTTTTTCGTCAGCATAATCAAAAACTATGGAACTTCCTGACGGGACTTTGGCGAATAAATTATTTATTAAATTTGAAATTTGTTCTTTCGTTAAATAATAAGAAACACCTAAAGACTAAAGAAAGTTTTTTTAGTATCAAACCCTTCCTTTCTTAGTTGTTGATCGGAGAATGCTTTGGTAAAATCCATAGAAACAAAATGTAGATTACTTGGAACTTTAAAACCAGCTTCATCCAGTCTTTTTTTCTTAAATTCCTGTGTAGTAGAAAAATCAACTTCAAATATTTCTAAGGTGTTTTCCAGTTCTGGATGTCGAAAACAAAACGTATCTAAACCTGCACCAAGTATCACGTATTGTTCTAACTCTAACATAGCTTCATTAAGTAATACCTTTTCACAATACCTGGCACGAGCCAGGGGTGTTGGAGATAGTTGAACCTGTGTAATCCATTTTAATATTTCTTCTGTATCCCCTTTAAACTTTTTTGCGATATCATGGCTGAAGAAGTCTATGCCTTGTACCATATTTTCTTTGATATTATTAAATTCTTCCTGCGAAATTAACTCTTTTGCTATATAGTCGTTAAAGATTTTAGGGGTATCAAACTGACTATGATAGGATCTGCCAAACGCTGATATTAATGAAGTTAAACTTGACTCACCTTGCTTCACACAAATACACTCCTTTATTTTGAACAAAAAAATAGAGTTCCCTTGGCCAAGAGAACTCTATTATATAATTTTATTTCATAAAAGTAAATTATAGCACAATTAAATTTTTTTGTCAAGTTTTTTAACTCGATTGATACTTAAAGAACTAAGCTTTACATAAATAACAAGATGACCCAATAATTTATAGCGCTAGCATTTACACGTCTATCCATTCCATGGTCTTAAAAAATGTCTAAAATTAGTCGTTTTCACTACTTGATAGTTGCAGGCATACAATGAAAGGGAATATTTTAGATAAATG
>NZ_JAJERH010000032.1 GCF_016919725.2 Virgibacillus sp. AGTR | reverse complement strand
TTCCTATTGATATAAATTAATGAGAGGATGTTTAGGTGAGTAATAAGAAATGGTTAGCCATGTTATGTGTTGGATTACTATCTGTATTTGTATTAGCTGCTTGTGGTTCAAGTGAATCGGAAGATAAGCAAGCAGATGGTTCAAAGGAAGCTAGTGAAGAAACGAATTATAGTGAAGCAGTGAATTACACGATCACTGGTATTGAACCAGGAGCAGGTATAACTGTTACGACAGAAAAAGCAATTGAAGAATATGAAACATTGTCTGGCTGGGAATTAGAGCAGTCATCAACAGCTGCGATGGTAACAGAGTTGGAAGATGCTATTAAAAATGAAGAGCCGATTGTTGTTACTGGCTGGAATCCACATTGGATGTTTGCGAAATTTGATAATATTAAATATTTAGAAGATCCAAAAGGAATTTATGGCGATGTAGAGGTTATCAAATCATTAGCTCGTAAAGGATTAAAAGAGGATAAGCCTAATGCTTATAAATTAATTGATCAATTCAATTGGAGCGTTGAAGACATGGAAGGTATCATGTATGAAGCCTCTGAAAGTGGTAAGGATATTGCAGAAGTTGCGAAGCAATGGGTAAAAGACAATCCTGAAAAAGTAAAAGCCTGGACAGAAGGCGTAGAAGATGTAGATGGCGTATCCATTGAGTTAGTGTCTACTCCATGGGATTCAGAACGCTCATCAGCAAATGTTGTAGCAGAGGTATTACGTCAAAAAGGATTTGATGTGACCATCACTCCGGTAGATGTGGCTGTTGTATTTGAGGCTATTGCCAATGGTGATGCAGATGCTACCTTAGCTGCATGGATGCCTATGACACACAAAGATTTCTATGATGAATTCAAGGAGGACTTTGTAGATATGGGTGCAAATCTAGAAGGAGCAAAAATCGGGCTTGTTGTACCAGAATACATGGATATTGATTCGATTGAAGACTTGCAAGCAAAGTCAAAGTAAGTAGGAGAAGAATATCTTATGCAAGATAGTGACGCTGAAGTTCCTACATTTGTTCAAAAAGCACAAAAAGCTTACTGAGGGGGAACCTTGCGTAAGCTTTTTGTGCTTTTCCTATTGATTTAACCTTTTGGGATTACTGTGTTTTTACTTTTTCCTCTAAATCTTTTAAACTCGACTCAATTTGTTCTAAATAATGGTGAATATTTTCTTGATGGGGTTCTACAGTTGCTTTCCAATCACCTACAGATTTTTTCATATCTTGGGTGAGCTCCTTAATTAAGGTCGCACCCTCCTGAGAAGTGGCACGAATTTGTTTTTTTAAACGAAGTCCATCTTGTTTTAAATTCAATAACATGTCTTTCCATTCTAGACTTTTGCTTTTTACTTGGCTGCGAAAGTCTCTACCTGTTGATGGAGTGCTTAATAAAGTAACTGCTGCACTAACACTCCCTCCAACTAGGATACCTAATAATAATGATTTACTGTTAGTCATTATTTATTCGCTCCTTTCCCCTCATAGTTATATTTACCTTTAAGGGGTATAGTGTCAAACGTAATTAATAAGTAATTTTTAAAAAATCCTCCGACATTGTGCCAGAGGATTTGATATCGATTAAGTAGATACAAGTGGCTGTGACCTCTTTATAATACGCTGTACAATCGGAAAAACGACAGCCATAATAATTGTATTAAGTAATGCAGCTGGTAATACAGCAAGCCCAAATAATGCCAAGAATGAGCCATCCATTAAACCGATAATGAATAAAGCTACACTTAAGAAAATTGCACCAGAAATCATGGTACCCACTGCTGTAAGTAGTGGGGCACTAATCGAATTATTTAAGCGATTTTTCAAAAGCAGGTACAAAAGTAAAAAAATAACTGCAGTAATTGGCTTATCAATAAGATTTGCGATTTGCCCTCCCGGTGCTGTCGTCGTTAATGCAGACACAATTCCTGTTACAATCGCTACTATCGCTACATACTTTAACGTAGGAAACAAAAGGATTCCTAAAAACATCATAGAAAGTAGCATGTCGGGTTTAACTCCAAAAATTATCGGCGGAACTACTGTATGCAGTACTGCACCAACACCTACTAATAGGGACAAAGTAACCAGCGCTTTTGTATTCATTTATACCTCTCCTCTTCTCAGCTATCTCTGCTCTAAACAAGTAACGCTTTGCTCCTCAACTGTACACTGATTGTCAGCTGCAGGAGTATAATGCTATTATAACAAATTTGTCATCGAATATAAAGATTCGTAGCTTTATTTTTAGCCAGTTTATTACAATTTAATAGCGCTATTGATTTCGCTTGCAATTTGTTGTAAATCATTTGATGTATAGTCGTCAGTATGCACTGTCCAATTGGAAGAAAATCCGTCATTCTCCACGTAGCGAGGTAAAATATGGATATGTAGGTGAAATACGGACTGATCGGCAGCCTTCTCATTATTATTTAGTAAGTTCATTCCAATCGGTTTATACGTATCTTTAATTGCATTCGCAATTTTGGGTACGCGTTCAAATAGCTTAGAAGCTACTTCTGCTGGTGTTTCGTAAATATTTTTCACATGTGTTTTTGGAATAACCAATGTGTGGCCTTTAGCTACTTGACTAATATCGAGAAATGCATAGACGTCTTCATCCTCATACACCTTAGCGGAGGGTATCTCTCCATCAATAATTTTACAAAAAATACAATCTTCATGACTCATTCGTATCACCATTCCTCTGCTTTTTATTTTATTGTATATAGGAATAGCCGTCATTGTAAAGAATTCTATTGTGAAAATAACAGAAAGTTGAAATAGAAGTGATCTGTACAAAAACAGACTAGCCCAAAGGACTAGTCTGATGAAGGGAAAGAATGTCTTCTAACGCGGGGACATTGTAAACAACTGTCTTAAAAGCAATTAGCTTTTTGCTACGCTCATTTACAAAACCTTTTTGTTGTATCTTCTTAATGGAAGATGTGCTCAAAAAAAGGATTTATATCATTAGATTACCGTTCACAAACACCTCATTTTTGTGTTTAATCCACGAATTCAGTTAGATATCGATCACTAACACCTCATTTGTGTAAGAATACACGAAATTTACATTAGATACTCGATCGCTGACACCTCATTTGTGTTTATCACACGAAAAATACTTGTTTCTGGTGAACTTGGTTACATCCTTATCCCTTCACTAAATAGTGTTTACGCGAGTTTAAAAATTATACAATTTTTTTGTAAATCATTTGCCCTCTACTAGAGAGGGAGTCACCTATTCCTTAACAATGAATGTTAAACAGGCTAGTATTATTCGTTTTGTCGAAAAAAAGCATATAGTTTACTTTGGTTTTCCCTTCCACAAATGATAAAATATACACTAGACGAAGAGGAGGAGCCAATCGTGGAAGCATTATTACATATTAACAATCTATACGGCGGATACACGCATAAAAATGTACTTCATGGAATATCTTTTGACGTGCATTCAGGTGAAATAGTTGGATTAATCGGGTTAAATGGAGCAGGGAAAAGTACGACTATTAAGCATGTCATTGGTTTGATGCAGGCAAAAAAGGGGACAGTCTCTGTTAATGGCAAGACGTTTAAAGAAAATGCGGAAAGTTATCGTAACCAAATGGCCTATATCCCTGAGATGCCAATACTTTATGATGAATTAACGCTTTATGAGCATCTTCGCTTAACGGCAATGGCTTATGATATACCAGAAGAAGTTTTTGAAAAGAGATTACAGCCATTACTTAAAGAATTTAGAATGGAGAAAAAGCTAAATTGGTTCCCGGTTCACTTTTCTAAAGGTATGAGACAGAAAGTAATGATTATGTGTGCTTTCTTAATAGAACCACCATTGTACATTGTAGATGAACCGTTTGTTGGATTAGATCCCTTAGGTATTCAGTCATATTTACAACTTATGGAGGAAATGAAGAATAATGGTTCTGGTGTTCTAATGTCTACACATATATTGGCAACTGCTGAACGATATTGTGATCGCTTTGTAATATTACACGATGGTGAAATTAGGGCAATGGGTACGCTTGAAGAATTACGTGAAAGCTTTAATATGCCAGGTGCAACATTAGATGATTTATATGTTCAATTAACAAAGGAAGAAGATAGCCATGTTTGATTCACATGCTTTCTTTAAAAATCGATTTGCTGCTCATGTAAAAGAGACAAGCCGTTATCTACGCTACATTTTTAATGGACATATTGCTGTAGCTCTGCTTTTTTTCATTTCTGCGCTTGCGTTTTATTATCAAAAGTGGCTCCTAGAAATACCAGAAAATTTCCCTGCTGCAATAATTATTGGTACAGTATTCGGTATGATTGCTAGCTATAGTCCTGTACGCACATTACTTAAAGAGCCTGATCTTGTATTTTTAATTGCTGCAGAACATAAAATGGGTCCTTATTTTCGGAATACCTTGCTTTATAGCTTTATCATTCAACTCTATCTTGTTTTATTAGCTGCTGCAGCATTGGGACCACTGTATAGTACTATCTATGATAGGCGATCAGGTCAAGTCTATATGATTACCATTGCTGTTCTACTCCTATTTAAAGCAGGAAATTTAATTGCAAATTGGTGGATGCTTAAGGTTCGAGAACCTGGCGTACGTCGAACAGATATTACAGTTAGAACAGTGCTAAATGTAGCGGTATTTTACTTCTTAATCGATGGTAATATGCTGTTAGCGGGTATAAGCACTGTCTTATTTACAGCATTATTCCTCTATATTTATCAAACTTGCCGTAAGCAGCCAGGAATTGTTTGGGATTTACTCGTAGAAAAAGACCAGAATAGAATGCAAGCATTTTATCGTCTTGCTAATATGTTTGCTGATGTACCTCATTTAAAGAGTCGTGTACGCAAGCGACAATGGCTTGTAAAGTTGGTAAGCAGCTTGCCATTTATGCAGAAATACACGTATGATTATCTATATCGAGTTACCTTTATTAGAAGCGGCGATTATTTAGGTATGTTTGTAAGGCTAATTGTAATAGGCGGACTGTTTATATATTTTATTCCATCATTCTGGTTAAAAGTAGTTTTTGCTATTTTGTTTTTATACTTAAGCAGTTTTCAGATGATGGCACTTTATCAGCATCATAGAACGGTGATGTGGATAGACCTTTATCCAGTTTCTAAGGCTGTGCGTCAAGCGTCATTAATGAAACTGTTATTTCAGTTAACTGGTATACAAACCGTTATATTTTCCATTGTATTTATCGCTTTAGGTCAATACTTAGGAATGGTAATCTTCCTTATCAGTGGAAGCTTGTTTAATTTTCTATTTATTCTTGGGTATGTAAAGAAAAAATTAGTATAAAGAAAAAGAATCTTGGACGAAAGTAAATAAGAACCAATAAAAAACAAACTATAATTAGTTATTAGTTAAAACTAATTATAGTTTGTTTTCTGATTAAAATAAATGCGAGATTCCTTGGAAAAGAGGCGCGCTTTTCTACGTGCGATGAATCACTACCGAAACCTTCCGTATCCAGCGAGAGGGCTCTGCCGGTGGAAAACGATTATATTTTAGGTTGCGGCATCGTTCCAAGCTCTTTGAGAGATAAAATCCTTAATTGTAATTATTCCTGTTCCTGATAAGCAAAGTAGGCTTGAATGAGTGTTTTTGCAGCAATCGGCATGGATCTCTCATCAATATCAAATTTAGGATGATGGTGTGGATAAGGATCTGCATGCTTTTGCGCACCGGTAAAGAAAAAGGCTCCAGGCTTTTCCATGAGGTAATAAGCGAAATCCTCTCCTGCCATAGACGGATTAATTTCCTCTGCTTTATAAATATCCTCAATATCTTTCTCGGCAATTCGCAGAACTAATTCAGCTTCTTTTGCATGATTAATAAGCGGAGGATAGCCTTTCACATAGTTAAAGGAGTAGGTTGCTTCACTGCTTATACATACTCCGTTTATAATGCATTTCATATCCTCAATAATCTTGTCTTGGAGTTCGGGATTAATATAGCGTACAGTGCCAACAATCTTTGCTTTGTCTGCAATGACATTAAAGGCCTCACCAGCCTCAAATACGCCTACAGTTACAACGGCCGTATCTAATGGATCTACACGTCTACTTACTATTTGTTGAAGCTGAGTAATTAAATGAGAGCCGATCACAATCGCATCCTTTGTTTCATGTGGGTAAGCCCCGTGACCACCTTTTCCTTGAATAATAATCTCGAATCGATCCGTTCCTGCCATAAATGCTTGTTTGGAAGTCTGCAGAACACCAACAGGTGTTGTTGCCCATAAATGGGTGCCGAATACCGCATCGACGTGATCTATGGCTCCTGATTCAATAATTGGCTTAGCTCCACCTGGTGCATATTCCTCTGCATGCTGATGTAAAAATACAATGGTTCCTGGAAGTTGATCTTGATATTCTTTCATAACCTTTGCCAGTATTAGTAAGGTAGCGGTATGGCCGTCATGCCCACAAGCGTGCATGACACCATCAACTTTGGATTTGTAGGGAACATCCTTTTCATCTTGAATAGGGAGTGCATCAAAATCAGCACGTAACGCGATCGTTTTGCCTGCCTTTTTCCCCTTCAGGGTTGCGATTACACCGTTTCCCCCTACGTTTGTGTCACAAGGAATACCTAGCTCGTTATAATAATTAGCGATAAATTCAGCGGTTTTTGTTTCTTGAAAAGAAACCTCTGGATACTGATGCAAATGTCTACGTATATGAACCATTTCTGAATAGAGCTGATCAATGGACTGATGGACTTTTTCTAACAAGCAAAAGACCTCCTCGATGTTTTTTCACTTATTATAACATTGAAAAATATTTATTAGGCATGTATACATGAAAATTGAGGATAATTTCATGTATGGACGGATATATGTAAATACATATAGAGAAAAACCCCTACCTCCATTTCATTTGAGGTAGGGGTTAATCGCTAATAAATTTTGTTCCGAAAGCAAACTGTTTATTTATGATGCTAATCGAGGGTCAGCTAATAGACGCTCAATTTCCTCTTTATGTTGTGTTTCGTCAGTAATTAGATCCTCAAGCTTAACAACTAGCTCCGTATAACCTAAATTCTCCGCTTGCTTTTTACGTTTTTCATATCGTTCAATGGTAGCAGCCTCTGATTGAAGTGTGGCTTCTAATAAATCCTTTACTTCCGTAGGCTGAGGAATATCTGCAGCTTTTGTTGTCGGATTACCTCCAAGTGATTTTATTTTCTCAGACAAATATAAAGCATGACCTAATTCATCATTGATTTCTGCTTCAAAGAAAGGCTTGAGGGCTGAGCGGTATAATCCGTATACAACGGAAGCACTATAAGTATACTGTATGACAGCTGCATATTCATGCGATAAGTCTTCATTTAGTCCATCGATTAATAATTGTAGTTCTTTTTCCATTTATTACTCACCCTTTATAAAATTTGTTTGTTCTATAGATACATTTCCCTATCTGGTTTTTTTAAAACCTATTTTCATGTATTATAAATAGAAATAGGAGGGATAAGCATGCAGTATAGCCGTAAATATATCCTTCTACTTTTAATGATAGCTCTGTGTATTAACGGTTGGTGGATATATCAAATCATGAATCATAAACTTCCTTATCTAGACCAATGGACAAGGGATCCTGTCATCGGATTAGACGAAGATTCCATACTTTATGAGGTTTTCCGTTTTCTTACAGATTTAGGCTCTTGGCCATTCACTATTCCATTCGTGATTATTATGGCAGTTGTATTTTGGTTCCTCTATCAGGATTGGTTACCAGCTGTAATACTTAGTGGTGGCACACTCTTAACGCATTACATAAACGTTGCGATCAAACATCTTGTTGATAGAGAAAGACCTAGCATATTAGTTGCCGCAAATGCAGAAGGTCATAGTTTCCCTTCAGGTCATGCCATGATACCGATGGTTTGTTATGGTTTATGCGCTTATTTTCTATCTCAACGATTACAATCGTCCAAGAGGCGGTTTATCATTGAATTTTTCTTTGCTATGCTCATATTTTTAATAGGAATAAGCCGTTATATTATTAATGTCCATTATTTAACAGATGTGCTCGCTGGGTTTCTTATTGGTTTTCTTTGTTTACTAGTGAGTATTAATCTCTACCAGTGGTTACAAAAGAAACGCTGTTATCCGTCTCGAGGCTGAATTAAAAGCATCCTTTGGAAGGTTTCTCTCGTTTATAAATATAAGTAAGCTAAGAATAGTTCGAATTTGACGAGGGGGAGTTTTTTCAATGGATGCTACAGTACAACAAAATCAACAAGAAGGTTTACCGATATTTAAAAATCGTAATTTTATATTATTATTTATTGGATCATTGTTTTCTGCACCAGGATATTATGTCTATTTAATTGGTGCAGAATGGCTTATGCTCTCATTAGATGACAATCGATTTTATTTTGGGATGTTATTCTTCGCAGCCTCTGTACCACGGTTATTATTATTGACAGTTGGAGGAATAGTAGCAGATCGCTTTAATAAGCGTACGATTTTATTTATTTCTGATTTTACAAGGGCAATTTTAATTTTCGTTTTACTATTATTTTTATTTATGGATGCGGTCACCGTATGGCACTTAATTGTGCTTGCTGCATTATTTGGCATTTCCGATGCTTTTAGTTACCCAGTTATTAATTCATTAACGCCAATGATCTTGGAAAAAGAGCAGTTACAGCGAGGTAATTCTCTTATTCAAATGACGACACAGATTAGCCCGATTTTAGGACCTGCACTAGGTGGAACATTAATAGCGTTACTTGGATTTAAAGGCGTTTTTTCTGTAGCATTTGTCATGTTATTTATCGCTTCTTTGACTGTATTATTTATGCGATTGAAGCAAGCGGACGCGACAGGGGAGAAGAAGACACCGTTGGAGGATTTAAAGGAAGGCTTCTCCTACGCTAGAAAAAATGAACTGATTATGTCCATTGTTTTTACTGCATTCTTCTTGAACTTCTTTTTTACAGGGCCATTTTCAATAGGGATGCCTATCATTGTAAAGGACATTTTTGCTGGTAATGCAATTAGCTTGGCCATTGTACAAACAGCAATGGGGATAGGTGCATTGATTGGTGCTATTTTCCTAGCATCGATAAAGCTAAAAAAGCAGGGATTAACTGTCATTATTAGTTTAATCGTATTAGGAGTTATCTATACTTCTATCGGTATGTCATCCTATCTTTACCTAACTGCTGGCTTAGTTGCTAGCCTGGCATTCCTTTTACAATTAGTAAACATACCAATCATGACGATTTTACAAAAGTCGACGGAGAAACGAATGCTTGGCAGAATGATGAGTCTATTAATGACTGTATCAACAGGACTTGTTCCAATCTCTTATGTTATTACATCATTATTAATTGCTGTTGGCGTGTCGATACAGACAATTATTATCGTCAGTGGAATCGTCGTTATGTTCATTGCCATATATAATTTAAAGAACAAGAAACTACGAACATTAATCTCTTCATAAAAGGGTGAACAGAATGAAAAATATGGTGCGCTATTTTATTGCGATTACTTTCATTGCAATAGGCGTCATGCTCGTATTAGCTAATATTGGAGTAATTCATTTCAATTTTTCTTTGGCTTGGTCATATATTTATCCAATATTTTTCATCGTAATTGGATTAAAGTGGTTATTTGATTTTTTAAAAAAAATTGGGGGGAGCTGGATCTTTGGCTCCTTTTTTATCCTATTCGGAACGTTACTTCTATTGGATCGATTCGAAATCATTTCCTTTACATTTGGGGATATATTTAAGTTATGGCCATTATTAATTATTTATATTGGCTTTATGCTTGTAGGTAGAAAAAAAATGAAGGTTGAATATAAAGGAGATCATGGGGATCATACCTCTATGTTTTCGTTTGGTAGTCATGAATTTATTAATCAGAATTGGAAAGTAGAGCCAATGAAGCTAAGTAACTGGGCTGGTGATTTCTACTTTGACTTTTCCAAGGCATTTATTCCAGATAAAGAAATACCGATAACCATTCATTCACTCGCAGGTGATGTAACAATTCTAATGCCTGAAAGTGTTGAGTTCAAGGTGTACGCTTCTGTGAAGGCAGGGGAAGTAAATGTTATTGGTCAAACGGCAGAGGGGATTAATCGTTCCTTAACCTATGAAACAAAAGCTTATGATACATCCCTTCGAAAAATTGACTTTAATATCAAATTAAAAGCTGGATCGATTCGAATAGATTATGTGTAGGAGGTTAACCACATGAATCAGCGGTTTGCTAGTATTCGTTACAGTTATATTCGTTCACATATATATGGATTGTTTCTAACATGTGTAACGATTTTATCTATATTACTCTCTATCTATGTATTATTTCATCCAAATTGGTTATCTGCTGCAAGTATATTTTTATTTATCTCGTTATATATTGGATTAGCACTAATTATTTCGGTATATGCAGGGTTTAAGTCTGGTGGAGATGTTAAGGATCGTTTTGACTATCTTTCTGTACAAATCACCCAATTTGCTAATGGTAATTATACGACAAAAGTTTATTTTAACGAAGGAGACGAGATTACGCGTATTGGTAATGAAATGAATGAGCTCGGTGAAAAATTACAAAATCAAGTACGTTCCTTACAACGAATGGCGGATGAAAAGTCTGAATTTGCTAAATCAGCACATAAAGCAGCTGTTATAGAGGAAAGGCAGCGAATTGCTAGAGATTTGCATGACGCAGTCAGTCAACAGCTATTTGCGTTAACGATGTTATCGGAAGCGGCGATTAAGCAATTTGACAAACACCCAGAAAAAGCAAAAACACAAATGATTGAAGTGTCTAAAGCCGCACTTCAATCACAGGCAGAAATGCGTGCATTGTTATTGCACTTACGTCCCGTATACCTTTCTGGAGAGTCATTGTCAGATGGTATTTCTAAATTAATAAATGAATTACAACAGAAAAGCAATATTGAATTCCATATTAGTATTCCTAATCAGTTATCGGTTTCTTCAACAATTGAAGAACAAGTTTTCCGAATAGTTCAAGAATCATTATCAAATATCTTGCGTCATGCAAATGCAACCGAAGTACGTATTGATATTGCGAAACGATCCAATGAGTTATTTATGCATGTTCGTGATAACGGAAAAGGCTTTGATGTATTACATGAAAGAAAAACATCCTATGGATTAAAAACAATGAAAGAGCGTAGTGAAGAGCTAGGAGGGACATTCTCTGTTCGTTCTAATTTACAAGAAGGAACTTACATTGATATTCGAATTCCGTGTTAAAGGGGGAATGAGGCGATGATACGAGTGGTTGTTGTAGACGATCATGAAATCGTGAGGAAGGGATTAACTGCATATTTGCAAACAGACGATGCTATAGATGTAGTAGGGGAAGCTTCAAGTGGTAATGAAGGAGTAGAACTTATTCGTGAAACCAAGCCAGATGTCGTGTTAATGGACTTAATTATGGAGGATGGAACTGGTATTGATGCCACACAGAAAATCATGGCTACGAATCCTCCATGTAGGATCATTATCTTGACAAGTTACTATGATGATGAGCAGGTATTTCCAGCACTAGAAGCAGGTGCTTTTAGCTATCTATTAAAGACATCTTCAGCTACTGAGATTACGGACGCAATTAAAAAGGCTGCTGCAGGTGAAACAGTGATTGAGCCGAAAGTAGCTGGAAAAATGATGTCGAGCTTTCGTTCTGTTGAAAAAAAACGGCATGATGAATTAACAGAACGTGAATTAGAGGTGTTATTATGTATTGGCAATGGAATGACCAATCAAGAAATTAGTGAGAAATTATTTATTGGTATTAAAACGGTAAAGACACATGTGAGTAATATTTTATCTAAACTAGAGGTCCATGATCGTACACAAGCTGCTGTGTATGTTCATCGTAATCATTTGTCAGGTAATTAACTAGCAAATTTCATAAAATTGTCACAGAATAGGAGTGATTTTAAGCTAGCCTTTTGTCATTCACCCCCTAGATTTGTATAATACATATGTAGTAAACTAATAGGATAGTATTCGATAGTGCGATAAGACTGACTTTATAGTTCCTTGACTGCATATTATCCACTGTTGTGCTTTTAAAGGGTGCTTACTTATAAAGAACAGTATTTTGGTGTCGATCCTATCAAAAAAGAAAGGACTTCTTCGATGGGGAAAATTTCTAAAAGAGCAGAGAATTTATTATTACTTATTTGGGCTCAGGCTTTTATTGCACTGCTAGGAAGCTTATTTTTTTCAGAAGTTATGAACTATGAACCGTGTGAGCTTTGCTGGTTTCAGCGCATATTAATGTATCCATTAGTCATTATCTATGGTGTTGCAGCAGTAAAGAAAGACCTTTCCATTGCTTTGCCCGGATTAATTATGAGTGGAATTGGAATGTTTGTTTCAACCTACCACTATTTGGTGCAAAAGTTACCAGCATTGCAGGATACAGGAGGAGCTTGTGGTCTTGTTCCGTGTAACCTTACTTATGTAAACTACTTTGGTTTTGTATCCATACCGTTTTTAGCAGGTACTGCATTCATCATTATTTTTGTGTTACACCTTATTTTATGGAAAGAGCAAAAGGAGATGAAATAAGTGAAGAAAAAAATGCTAGTATTTATTGGCGTTATCGTACTATTATTTGCCGGTCTATATTTTGTTATTGATTATAAAAATAATAAAACGGTTGAGTCAAATGAAAATCCTTATGGTGACAAGGAGCTTCATCAAGGGACAATTGATCAGTTAGATGATCCAAATTACGGGAATCAAATTCTACCAGATGACTTAAGTCAAAAGGTGGAGAGTGGCGATCCAGTTACTGTCTATTTTTATGATCCATTATGTGTACATTGTCAGAATACAACGCCTTATCTTGTGCCATTGGCTGAAGATAATAACGTGGATATGAAAAAAATGAATCTTCGTGAATTTAATGATCAGTGGAGTGCGTATGGAATAGAATCAACTCCAACCTTAATTCATTTCGAAGGTGGTAAAGAAGTAGCTCGTATTGTAGGAGATAAAGGGGAAGAAAATTTTCAATCGTTTTTTGATCAATATGTAAAAAACTAGTAAGTCATGTATTTTTTTCATAATCATGGTTTAACAGTTATAAAAAATTAGTAAACGAGAGCAAGCAACTGTATGACAGTTAGCTTGCTTTTCTTATAAGTTAAGAAAGTATAAAATCAGTGCAATGACTGGTTAAGCCAAGTAGTTATTTTGAAATGTTTGATGTATATTGGCAATGCTCCGACTAATTACTTCGCTTTCCACGGGCACGGCCTCAACTAACTTTGCAAAGAAGAACACGTTGCAAAGTGGATTTTCGGCTCGCGCTAATCCCGCAGGAGTCTACGTAATTCGTCTCCGCTATGAGAAAGTGCAACAATTCTTGTCATAAGAAATAGGTTGACTTTTTTTACAATGGGTAAAGTGAAAATCGCTATCCGTGAGTATAAAAACAGCTGTGTTACTTCATGCTAGCGTTGTAGAGCCTGATAATAGCGAAGGCCGGTCGCTTCAACTCCTGTGGGAAATGTTTGACCTGAAGATCCACTTTTTTGAGCGGGTTTTGCTAAAAAAGTTAGCTGAAGGACAAACCCCACGGAAAGGGAAGTGGGCAAGCCGGAGTGGTGGTCAAGCAAGCAGTAGCTATTATTCCATAATAGCTACTAGAGGAAGCGTAAATCTGAGCATTTAGTGATAAGGACTGAGCGAATTTTGCTCCGTTTTTCTTATGGTTTAGAAAGAGGCTGTATTCCACATATAGCTGGCAGTAATCCCCCACTTCAAGTAATAAGGTGAAATCTCAATATAGGTAAGTGGGGGCGGCTGCCAGTAAATGTTCGATTGGTTTAAAGGCTTTTAGGTCACCCTTGTGGTACATAGAATATGTGCTATAAACTTTAGAGAAAGGTCCGTATCGACAAAAGCAGTGTATATTCGCTGCGGATTCAGAAACGACTATTCTTGAAAATTACTGTATAAAGTGAAACTTCCATCATTAGGTGTTTTGTTTATCCCCAATAATGGTTGTGAATATCAAAGGTATCTAAGCAAAGACAACATAGAGGAAGTTCCATTAATTACGGATTATAACGAGGGAATCTACAAGTGTTCATATGGGCATAGAATATGTCCAACCTACTATGGGAAAGGCAATCGTGTAAAAATCCCCGGAATTCGTGACCTCACGAGGATGCTGAATAACTGTCCATAGAAAGGTATTTTATTCCAACTGTGTTGAAAATGCATCTTCTGAGACCTCCCCAGTTTAGTATATCCTTATTCGTCACTTAACATATGATACGTAGTAAGGAATGGTCTATCTGCGAAATAAGCCGGTGGTTTTGTTGATTGTCCTTTATGGGATTGCTTAAACTGATCCGAGTTTTTCCAGTTTTCAAAATCTTGTACTGACTTCCATTGTGTGAATACAACGTACGTATTCCCTTTTTTGGGCTTTAACAACCGGAATGCTTGAAAGCCAGGCATCATGTCTACTTCGTGTTTACGTTTTTTAAAACGATCCTCGAATACTGGCTGCCCCTCTTCCGTTACTGGAATATTATTCATAACGACATATCCCTCTTCCTGTAAATTTCCTTTGTGGATTAGAATGTCGTATTCTCTTCCTGATGCAAATATGCTTTTCTTTTCATCTTCATAATAGGCAAGTGATCCTGAATTTGAACTCATGATCCAAAGTTGTTTATCCGTATGTTTTTCTTCAAGCTTCTTTAGAAAATCTGCAGTTCCATTAGTCATAAAAGCTTTCATTATATTTCCCCTTTCTTGAATGCTCTTATAGTCATCATACCCTATACAGATACTAGTTAGTCAATATCTTTTCTTATTAAATCTTACACGTGGAAAATAAATATTTGTCAATTTAGAAAATATGCTATGCTATACACTAGGAAAGGTGGAAGCACTATGAAACTTTCTAAAAACGTGTTAATTACGGTCACCATTCTTTTGGTTTTATCTATATGTCTTATTTTTTGTTGCTCATGGAACACCATGGGGGATGGCCAATGCCAAAGCTAGTTTTAGGGATTATTTAGAAGCTAAATACGATAGCAACTTCCTTATTAAAGAACTTTCTTTTGATGTGATGCATGGAGCGTATCATGCTACTGCATATGAGGTCAGTGAACCTGAATTATTGTTTTATGTTGGTGAGAATATCGCCGACAAAAAAATTAGTGATGCATATGATATTGAGAAAATAACTCAAGCAGCACAAGCTGATGTAACTGCCATCATCGACATGCATCTTTCCAAAGCTAAGATTTCTGTTGAACTAATATCACTACAAGCTAAAGAGCTTGAGATAAATGTTTGGACAGAATATAAAGTAGAAGAATCAGTGAAGGAGAAAATTTTAGAAGAAATTATAAATAATGGTTATCTAACAAATCAGTTAATCTTTAATCGTGATTAAAACAAACTCTGCTTTGCTATAGGGGTTGTTTTTTGTTTGCATTCACATAAATCTTTCTTTAGAATCTATTTGAAATAATTATTAATTAATATGAAGTATAAAACTTTAAGATTGTAGATTTGTGTCGTATAATGTAGGTGTGAATGTGTAGAGGTGAACAAATGAGCAGAATAGAAAGAAGGAAGTCCAAGCGTTCCCACCTTGTTCGTAAATTAAAGGTAATACTTTATAGCTGTCTATTTATTATTTTTATTGGATTCTTAAGTTTTGCTGCCATTGTATTTGCAGGTAGGCTAGTAGTTGATGATGAGAAATTTTTATTAAATGCTACAACTACGATTGAAACTGAGGATGGAGAAATCATAGGTCGATTATACAATGAGAACCGCACCCTTGCTTCACTTGCTGATATCCCAAAGCATGTTCAAGAGGCGTTTATTTCGATTGAAGATAAGCGGTTTTATGGTCATGCTGGTGTCGATTTCCGTTCTGTGTTTCGGGCGATATACAAAGATATTATTGCAATGAGTAAAGTGGAAGGAGCTAGCACCATCACACAACAGCTTGCTAAGAACCTGTTTCTCACGAATGATAAAACATGGTTACGTAAGACGAAAGAAGTGATGGCAGCTGTTTACCTAGAACAAACACTTCCTAAGGAACGCATTCTTGAATTGTACTTAAATGAAATTTATTTTGGACAAGGGGTATATGGTGTAGCAACTGCTGCAAATTATTACTTTTCCAAACCAATTGAAGAATTAACGATTGCCGAAGGAGCTTTGCTGGCAGGGCTTGCTAAGGCACCAAATGGGTATTCTCCAATAAACCACCCTGACAAGGCTAAGGATAGACGTAATACTGTTTTAAGATCGATGGAGGATGCAGGTGTAATTACTACAGAACAGCGCGTTAAAGAGGAACAGAGATCTCTTGGGTTAGATGTGAATAAATGGGATCCAAAACCATGGGCTGCGAGCTATGTTGACTTTGTCATGAAAGAAGCCGCAGCTGAGCATGATCTATCATTGGAAGAACTGAAGCGCGGAGGCTATCGAATTATTGTAAATATGAATGATACTGCACAAAAAGTAGCATATGATCAGTTTAAAAACGAGAATTATTTCCCAGGTAATACTGCTGGTACACAAGGAGCCTTTGCTATGATGGAGCAGAAAACCGGAAAGATCGTATCCATTATCGGAGGTAGAGATTATCAACTAGGTGACCTGAACCGTGCTACAGTATCAAGACAACCAGGTTCGACGATGAAGCCTATTGCAGTATATGGACCAGCTATGATGCAAAAAGAAAAATTTCAGCCTTATACACTTATACCAGATCAAGAAATTGATTATGATGGTTATACGGCCAAAAATTATGACGATAATTATGAAGGAGCTGTTTCTATTTATGATGCAGTCATTCACTCAAAAAATGCACCGGCTGTTTGGCTTTTAAATGAGATTGGCATCACAAATGCTAAGCAATATTTAAGCAAACTAAACCTTTCTATAAAGGATGAAGGACTTGCAATTGCCTTAGGAGGACTGACGGAGGGAATAACCCCCATTGAGCTAATGGAAAGCTATAGCGTTTTTCCACGGAAAGGAAAAGTGATCGAATCGAATGCGATAGACCGTATCTATAATCGTAATCAAAAGCTATTATTCCATGCTAAGCCAAAGTCTACGAAAGTGTTTGATTCCCAGGTTGCCTGGAACATGACGGAGATGCTTATAGAAACAGTGGCCAGTGGAACTGCAAGTGCTGGAGATTTTTCTAAAGCATTAGCTGGAAAGACAGGGTCGACACAACATTTGCAAGTCAAAGGAAAGACAAAAGATGCGTGGTTTGCCGGTTATACACCAGAATACGTCATGGCATTATGGATGGGATATGATAAATCGGATAAGGAGCATTACTTAACTGGTGGTAGTGAATACCCAACAAGGCTTGTAAAAAGCATTTTAACGGAGTTGGATAAACAGGATTCACTTGTCCAGTCATTTACAAAACCAGAAAAGGTTACAGCTGTTCCGAAGCCGATAGTCCTCCCTGAAATCAAGAATTTACAAGCTAGTTATTCCTTTGGGAGTATATCACTAGTAAGGGGTAAGCTGACATGGGAGGGGTCTACGGATAAACGTGTCATCTATCGAATTTACCGTGATAAAGCTGGCATAGATGAGCGAATTGGCGAAGTTGAAGGTGTTACAGAATTTACGATCGATGACGCATTATTTAGATCGAAAAGGTATTATATTGTTCCTTATAACCCATTAACAAAAGTAGAAGGTAAACGCTCTAAATCAGTACAATTAACGTGGTAATTTAGACAAATTCATGACAATCAGTAAGCATTACTATACAGGTTTACTATTAATCGATATAGTTATTAGTGGCTAATGAAGTACGTGAAAAGGATGGATGGTATGTCAAAGAAAATAAATGATACGATAATTCGCGCATATAAGGGGGAAGTTACCGATTATACACCAGCTTGGTTTATGCGTCAGGCGGGGAGATCCCAACCAGAATACAGGGCTCTAAAGGAGAAGTATTCATTATTTGAAATTACGCATCAACCAGAATTATGTGCCTATGTTACTAGATTGCCCGTTGAAAATTATGGCGTGGATGCTGCGATTTTATATAAAGATATTATGTCGCCATTACCTGCTATTGGCGTCGATGTTGAAATTAAATCGGGAATTGGTCCAGTTATTCATAATCCAATTACATCTTTTCATGATGTAGAAAAGCTTGGTGCAATTAATCCGAAAGCAGATGTTCCATACGTGTTGGACACAATTCGCCTATTGACGGAAGAGCAGCTAGATGTGCCTTTAATTGGATTTAGCGGTGCCCCGTTTACGTTAGCTAGTTATATGATCGAAGGCGGACCTTCTAAAAATTACAATAAAACGAAAGCATTCATGTATCAGCAAGCAGATGCATGGTTTGCTTTAATGGACAAACTATCAGATATGGTGATAGCGTATGTGGATGCCCAGGTTGAAGCGGGAGCTCGAGTTATTCAAATCTTCGATTCCTGGGTAGGTAACTTAAATGCTGCTGATTATCGTGTGTTTATAAAACCAGTAATGACGCGTATTTTCTCCGAGTTGAGAAAGCATCAAGTACCACTAATCATTTTTGGGGTTGGTGCACGGCACTTATTACTTGAATGGAATGACTTGCCGGTGGATGTTATTGGTTTGGATTGGCGTACCTCAATTGCTGAAGCTAGACAAATCGGGGTAACCAAAGTAGTCCAAGGAAATCTTGATCCAACGATTCTACTAACGAATTGGGAAATGATTAAAACGAAAACCAAAACTATTCTGGATGAAGGCCTTGCAGATGGCAATCATGTATTTAACCTTGGTCACGGGGTTACGCCGGATATCAAACCGGCTACATTAGAAAAACTGACGGCCTTTATTCATGAATATACAGGAAAGAACAAATAATCTTTAAGCAAGAAATCTAAATGAAGAGGTGCTTGGTAATGGGAAAACAAAAATTGGGATTATTAGTAATGGCTTATGGAACACCTTATAAAGAGGAGGATATCGAACGTTATTACACGCATATTCGCCATGGGAGAAAACCAGATGAAGCTGCATTACAGGATTTAAAAGATCGTTACAAAGCAATTGGCGGAATTTCTCCATTAGCAAAAATAACAGAGCAGCAAGCAGCGGCATTAGAAGAAAATTTAAATGCTTTACAGGATGAAGTTGAATTTAAAGCTTACATCGGTCTAAAGCATATCGAACCATTCATTGAGGATGCTGTACAGCAAATGGCAAATGATGGTATTGAGGAAGCTGTTTCCATTGTATTAGCTCCTCACTATTCTACCTTTAGTGTTAAATCTTATAATCAACGAGCGAATGATGAAGCTGCTAAGCATGGCGTGACATCCATTACTTCTGTAGAAAGCTGGTATGACGAGCCAGGATTTATTAAGTATTGGGCAGATCAAATATCTGCTGTCTACGAAAAAATGACAGAGGATGAGCGTGAAAAAGCAGTCCTAATTGTTTCAGCACATAGCCTGCCAGAAAAAATCTTGCAAAATGGTGACCCATACCCACAACAGTTAGAAGAAACAGCGAAGTTAATTGCTAAAGAAACGGGTATTCGTAATTATGAAATTGGTTGGCAAAGTGAAGGGAATACTCCTGATCCTTGGCTTGGACCTGATGTACAAGATCTAACAAGAGATCTTTATGAGCAAAAGGGACATCGTACATTTGTCTATGCGCCTGTCGGCTTTATTGCGGATCATTTAGAAGTACTATTTGATAATGATTATGAATGCAAAGTAGTTTGTGACGAGCTAGGAGCAACATACTATCGTCCGGAAATGCCGAATGTTCATCCCCAGTTCATTCGTACATTGTCTGAAGTTGTTTTGAAAAAAGTAAAGCGTGAAGTACAATGAAGCCAACCAAGACGATTGCAATTGTGGGTGGCGGAATAACAGGCTTATCTGCTGCCTACTATTTACAAAAAGAGATAAAAGCAAAAAATCTACCCTATGAGATTAAGCTAATTGAAGCAAATAGCCGCTTAGGTGGAAAAATAAAAACCTTGAGACGTGATGGGTTTACGATTGAACAAGGTCCGGATTCACTTCTTGTCAGAAAACAGCCTGCTGTTAAACTTGTGGAAGAATTAGGGTTACAAGAGCAAATCGTCCGTAATGCAACAGGACAATCCTATATATTGGTTAATGATAGATTACATAAGATGCCTAAAGGAACGTTTATGGGAGTTCCAAAGGATATCGGACCGTTACTCACTTCTAAGTTAATTTCACCAAAGGGTAAGGCTCGCGCGTTATTTGATTTGGTATTGCCTAAAGGGAAACAAAAGGACGATCAATCACTAGGTGCTTTTTTCCGCCGTCGATTTGGAAATGAGTTATTAGTAAATCAAATTGAGGCATTATTATCTGGAATTCACTCTGGGGATATTGACCAAATGAGTTTAAAGGCAACCTATCCGAACTTTTATCAATTGGAGCAAAAATATGGTAGTGTAATAAAGGGCTTGCAGAAAACGATGCCAAAGGCGGATAAGCGTAAAAAGAAAAATCCAGAAGGCGTATTCTTTTCCTTTACAAATGGATTGGAAACACTTGTGAATCGTTTGGAAGAAGTACTTGACGACGACATCATCTCCTTGCAAACATCTGTTGATCATGTGGAAAAAAAGGAGCATGGGTACCATTTGTTACTAAGCAATGGAAATGTGTATAAAGCTGATGCAATCATCATGGCTACACCGCATTTTACAATACCAAAAATTTTTAGCCAGTATGATTTCTTTAAACCATTTACTACTGTTCCATCTACATCTACAGCAAATGTTGTTTTAGCATTCGATCAGTCAGCTATTAAAAAGGATATTAATGGTACAGGCTTTCTAGTGTCAAGAAGCAGCGATTATCAAATCACAGCTTGTACATGGACGCATAAGAAATGGCCAACAACGACACCTAAAGGAAAGATCTTACTACGGTGCTATGTAGGGAGACCAAATGACGAGTCTGTAGTCGACTTATCTGACGATGAATTGACGGATGTTGTTTTAAATGATTTAAATAAGACCATGAAAATTAAAGCAAAGCCAGAGTTTCGCGTCATTACTCGATGGAAGAATTCACGACCGCAATATACTGTAGGACATTTGGAGCGTCTTTCTGAAGTGCGTAATGAGGCTAATAAACATGTACCAGGAGTGTTTTTAACAGGATGTTCCTTTGATGGGGCTGGTATTCCCGATTGTATTGAACAAGGTGAGCAAACCGCACAAGATGTCATATCATTCTTACAGTAATCATATATACAGTGGGCCGGATAGAAGCTGAAATTCTATTCGGCTTTTTTAGTCTAGGAAATTATAAAATTTGCCCAAGTGGATAAAGATGGGCGTGTTGAGCCTCGTCCAGCTCCAGCGCCTAGAAACTACGCGACTTCACGAACCGCCCTAATCTAAGTCAACATCGGCTCGCAAGCTCTATCTCCGTTGACTCGCTCCAGTCGCTAGGCTTCTAATCAGGCGCTTGTGCTTTTGTTTTAAGGAGAAAACCTCTGGCTGGGGGCTAGAGAGCTTATAGCTTGGCAATAAAAACTCACTTTATGGTAGGTTAAAGCTGTTGGTTTCTGGTGATTTTGATTTATCCACATTACAAAGGTCGACGGTATCGTAAATAATACGTGGGGGTGAAGGCAAAACCCCCACTGATGGAAATAGCACTTACAAAGATTATTTCTTTATCAAGAATTAAATGATAACATTATCTAGCTGGATGATCACAATCGTCACATAAATTACCGTAGCAATCTGCTTTCTCAACCATTTCATGACCACATTTACTACACTTTTTCTTAGGTAGATTTCTAAAAAACTCCATGACGTTTATCATGTGATTCCTCCTCTTGATTGAATTAAACTCATTGTAATATAACAGTATTCAATTAGTCAATACTGTGTTACAACAAAATAAAAAATAGGAGTGTATGCTTATGAAATTTACTGTTATTGGCTGCTGGGGTGGGTATCCTGCGCCAAATGGAGCAACTTCATGCTATTTACTAGAAACGAGAGGTTATAGCATGGTGCTAGATATGGCTAGTGGAGCTTTATCAAAATTGCAACAGTTTAAAGCAATTTCAGATTTGGACGTTGTCCTATTGTCTCATTATCATTACGACCATATCGCTGATATTGGAGTTCTACAGTATGCAAGATTGGTCAACTATTATATAACAGGAGTAGGCCGTGTATTACCCATTTTTGCACATACAGAGGATAGAGACGCATTTGATTCATTGACACATTCATTTACAAAGGGAATAGAATATGACCCAGCATTGCCTTTAAGCGTAGGACCGTTTACCATTACTTTTCTAAAAACGAAGCACCCAGTCCCTTGTTATGGAATGCGTATTACAGATGGTCAACATGTTATTGTATATACAGCAGACACTAGTTATCATATAGACTGGATTGATTTTGCGAAGAATGCAGATCTTTTGATTACAGATTGCAATCTTTATGCGGAACAAGATGGGACAAATGTAGGGCATATGACTAGTAGTGAAGGAGCATCAATTGCACAACAAGCTAATGTTAAACAGCTAATTTTAAGTCATTTGCCTCAGTACGGTGATAAGAATCAATTAAAAGAAGAGGCGGAACAGATTTATCAAGGTGTAATACAAATTGCAAAAGAAGGTTTGGTTTGGGAGCGCTAGGTTTATTTTTTGATTACTACTCTTATTTACATTAAACTAAAGCTATACTAAATACCTATTTTTATGTTGAAGGGAGTATAAACGATGAAGTTTATTGACAATAAAGGGATTACAGACCCATCAATTAATCTTGCACTTGAAGAATATGTATTGCAAAATTTTGGTGAGAAAGATACATATTTACTATTTTATGTGAATGCTCCATCTATTATTATCGGTCGGAATCAAAATACGATCGAAGAAATAAATACACAATATGTAGATGATAACGGCATTAAAGTCGTCCGTAGATTATCAGGTGGCGGAGCAGTATACCATGATGAAGGTAACTTAAACTTTAGCTTCATAACGAAAGATGATGGAAATAGCTTTCAAAATTTTGCTAAATTTACACAACCAGTGGTTGATGCTTTAAATAAACTTGGTGTGCCAGCTGAACTACAAGGGAGAAATGACCTTACTGCAGAAGGTCGGAAAATTTCAGGGAATGCCATGTATTCAACCAAAGGGAAAATGTTCAGCCATGGTACACTTATGCTGGATTCTGAAATAGAAAATGTTGTTTCTGCATTAAAAGTTAAAAAAGAAAAGATTGAGTCAAAGGGAATTAAGTCAATCCGTAGTCGTGTTGCTAACATTTCAGAATTTCTTGAGAAAAAAATTACCGTTGATGAATTTAAAGAGATTATTCTGCGACATGTATTCGACGTAGAGGATGTTGCTGATGTTCCGCGCTATGAGTTAACTGAGGAAGATTGGGAAAATGTCCATCAAATATCGCGTGAGCGCTATCAAAATTGGGAATGGAACTATGGGAAATCACCATCCTTCAACATTCAAGCATCACATAAATTCCCTGCTGGTCTTGTTGATGTGCGACTAGATGTTAAAAAAGGTGTCATTGGAAATTGTAAAATTTATGGGGATTTCTTTGGTATTGGTGAAATAAAAGTCATGGAAGAAAAGTTAGTAGGTGTTCGTCATAATCGCCAAGCTCTGGAAGAAGCATTGGCAAATGTTGATGTATCTCATTACTTAGGAAAAATTTCTAAAGATGATTTTATTAATTTAATTTATTAAATGAAGATAATTGTTAAGCCTAGGGCTTTTTAGAAGTTCAATTAGAGCCGTCATCTTTTCACGGACAGCTGCAGCTTTTACAGGAATCAAACTCGCTCCTAGCGGGATCTTCAGCAGTTGCTGCTTCCGCAGGGGCGACGGCTCCATTACTATCTATCTACTTTGTCTATTCGTTTTATAGAGAAAAAAAGAAATCCAACTAAGGATGTCTTTTTTTTGGCCTAATTTGCTTTTAACACAGTGATCTCCTTACTGTGAAGGAATAGAATTTGAATTTCTCACAATTTGTTAACGCTTGCACTTGAAATGATAAAAATCGTAATTTATACTAAAATAGTAAAATAATTCATATGTTTTTGAAGATAGAGGAATAGCCAAAGTAATGGGAAGTATTCTTCTATTAAAAAATGCTGCATAATGAATGATTATTCATTCATTATGCATGAGGAGGATTAGCAGTGAATTTAAGTGAACAATTAGCTGTTACTGCAAAAAAGTATCCTGACAAGACGGCATATGTGTTTCAACATAAAGAAACGTCTTATTTTGAACTGAATCATGCTGTTTCGCTATTTGCCTCTGGCCTAGCATCCTTAGGATACAAGAAAGGAGATCATGTTGCCTTAGTTGTTGGTAATAGTCCTTATTATGTCATTGGTCTGTATGGCGCGTTACGACTTGGTCTAGTTATTATTCCAATTAATCCTTTATATACATCAAGTGAAATGACATATATAGTGAAGAATGGAGATGTCAAGGCTGTTATTACAATGGATGTATTATTGGAAAAGTTTCATGCAATCGATGATCAATTACCTGCGATTAATCATTACATAGTCTGCGACTCCGAGAAAAACGTATCATCACCACTCTTTCTTCAAGAAAAAACAAAAGCATTTACTGAAATTTTAGCTCTTGGAGAAACAAGCTTTATAGACCCTTCTTTGGATCAAGAGGATTTGGCTATTATCCTATATACCTCTGGAACGACAGGAACACCTAAGGGAGCGATGCTCTCACATAAAAACTTATATTCTAATGCAAAAGATACAGCAGATTATTTAACAATAAATAATCAAGACCGTGTGATTGCTGCATTACCTATGTTTCACGTTTTTTGTTTAACGGTTTCGTTGAACGCTCCATTAATGAATGGTGGAACAGTACTGATTTTGCCTAAATTTTCACCTACGGATGTGTTTCAAGTTAGTAAACAATATCAAGCCACGATTTTCGCTGGTGTACCTACAATGTATAATTACTTGGTACGAAGTGGGAAAGAGATGGTAGATCATTTTTCTACGATTCGTTTATGTATTTCTGGCGGCGCATCTATGCCTGTGGCTCTTTTAAAGTCCTTTGAGGAGATCTTCCATGTGAAGGTTTCAGAAGGGTACGGGTTATCTGAGGCCTCACCAGTAACTTGTTTTAACCCATTGGATCGTCCGCGCAAACCAGGATCTATTGGTAGAAGTATCCTTCACGTGGAAAACAAAGTAGTTGATGAGTTTGGCGAAGAAGTACAGGTGGGAGAAGTAGGCGAACTTGTTGTTCGTGGACCAAACGTTATGCTAGGCTATTATAAAATGCCGGAAGAATCGGCAATTGCTTTAAAGGATGGTTGGCTTTATACAGGAGATATGGCTCGAATGGATGATGAAGGGTACTTCTATATCGTTGATAGGAAAAAAGACATGATTCTTGTGGGTGGGTATAATGTATATCCAAGAGAAGTGGAAGAGGTTTTATACGCCCATCCAGGTGTTTCCGAGGTTGCTGTTATCGGTGTTCCCGATAGTCAAACTGGAGAGGCTGTATGCAGCTTCGTTGTGGTTAATGATTCTTCTATAACAGAGGACGAGTTATTGGAATACTGTGCTACCTATCTAGTAAAATATAAAATTCCTTCCACTGTTGAATTTCTTGAGGAATTACCTAAAAATACGACAGGAAAGATATTACGAAAAAATTTAAGATCGCATACACGAAATTGAGAAGAAAAAATGGCTGGGACAAGAGAATGAAGAAACAATTAAAAACGAAAACGAACGATGATTATTTTTGCTTATCGTTCGTTTTTTGATCAGAATCATTCATTTAGCACCTGAAATAAGCGAGACTCCGGCGGTAACAGCACGCGTCCGAAGATCCACGTATTAACGTGTTTTTCTTTACCAAAGTTAGCTGAGGCCGTGCCCGCGGAAAACGAATATAGTTTCACGGTGCGGCGATGATACTCCTATTGATAATATGATTATTCGTATTTTGAGTAAAGAAGTTGTGTTTTGTCCCAGCCTTGTATATTAAGTACTAGGGGTTAGCTACTCCTAGTGCTTTTTTTGTATAGTCATTTTATACTTAAAGCAACGCTGTGGATTAGTAACCCAGCCTACAGTACTTTTTAAGTAACTGGTTTTTAGAGAATCTAACCACAGCTCTTTGTTTATCTGTTAATCAGTTAGATAACGCCAGACGTTTGATTTCGTACAAGGATACAGGACAGGGAGTGCGTGGCTTGAAAGCACAGCGTAATAAAATGGAGAGAAGGAATTCTAATGATTTATGTGGGAATTGATGTGGCCAAGCACAAACATCAAGTAGCAATTATTGATGATGAAGGGGAAATTTATGAAGACGACTTCATAATAGTAAATGATCGATTAGGTTTTCAAAAGCTCGATACCATCATTTGTCGTATTCAATATCAAACAGGTCAAAAATGTAAGCTAGCAATGGAGGATACAGGTCATTATAACGCTCCTATCTTAAAATTTTTAAGGGAAAATAATTATCAAGTGTATCGTTATAATCCCATTCTAGTTAAAGAATTTTCCAAAGTTCATACATTGAGAAAGACAAAGACAGATAAAACAGATGCTTTAGTCATCGCAAAAATGGTAATGGGGGATTTCGAAAAAAGAGAACAAATTCAAAATAAGATTACCGAAGAACTTAAAGAATTGACGAGATTTAGAAGCAGACTAGGAAAGCATCAAAGCCTTCTTAAAACACAGTATACTCGAATTTTAGAAAAAAGCTTTCCTGAATTAGCTACGTATGGTCAAGTTCGCTATTCGAGTTACATGATACAAATACTTAAAAAGTATCCAAGTCCCAAAAGAATTGCGATGGCTCATGAAAAAACACTTTCTAAACTGCTAGGAGTGAATAATAGTCGCATTCAACCTGATTTTCTTAAACAATTAGCGAAAGATAGTGTTGGGTGCTATTCTTCCATTACGGAATTTGAATTAACTCAAATCATACAACAGATAGATTTGTATGAGAAGCAAATAAAAGAAGTCGATAAAAAAATTCAAGAAATGATGGATACACTCGATTCACCAATTGTAACCATTCCCGGAATTTCTTATCGACTCGGTAGTATAATCATAGCAGAAATAGGTGATGTCCTCAACTTTGATAATCCAGGTCAGCTATTAGCCTTCGCTGGAATGGAACCATCCATATATCAGTCTGGTAACTATAAAGGAACCGGAAAAATGGTTAAACGAGGATCACCACAACTTCGATGGGCAATGTATCATGCTTCAAGATTGGTTTCTATCTACTCACCAACATTCAAGAAATATTATGAGAAGAAGCTAGCAGAAGGTAAACACTTTAATGTCGTGTTAAGTCATGTAGCAAAGAAATTAATAAGAGTCATATTCCATTTAATACAGACAGGTGAATCTTATAAAGAAGTTGGTGCTTAATGTAATACAAAAAGAGAGGAGAAGGTTATCATCAGCATCAACGATTAAACTATAAAGGAGATAGCTTGATGATTAATTAAAAAAACTCCTAAATCATCAAGCTTATTTGTCGTGCCCTAATTTATAAGAAAGAAATATTCATTTTTTGTCGCTAAAAATATTGACTTTATATAGTTAGCCTCTTTTTTGTTGTGGGATAAGACTGAACAAATAATGTATGGTTGTGTATAAATTGAGAGAGAATAGAGATAAGAGGTGATAAGGGATGAACTTATACGAAGATGAAGAGAAGGAGCTTGCTACTTTTACATGGTTAAATCCTGAGTTTGATGTATCTCAGAAACAGGAGCAAACCACTCCATCGCATTATGAATTAAAACATGAGGGTGATGCAGAAAACAATCGTTGAATTTTGTGAAGATATTGTTTTTATCTTCCATTTTCTCTATAATTTTGATAAATTAATATATAAGCCACTTTCTTTTCTTCGGAAAGGATGAGCATTTTAATGTTGAATTTGTATACATCTACACCAGAAATCACCCCACTGACTGTTGCTCTTGTTGCCCAACGTGATTCCAAAGATAACCCCATTACTATGGTATTAGAAGAAGAAGCTGAATATCCAGTCAGCTTTTCTCCTAGCAAAATTGTCGATCATGCTTGTAAGTTTTTTGGTGCAAGTTTAAAAGGTCGACAAGAGGGTACCAAAGATATCTGTGGAATTACACATAAAGCACCAATCACAATTGATCCAATTAGTGGCATGTATTTCTTCCCGACTACATCCCCTTCAAGCTCCAAATGTTCATGGATTGCACACTCCCATATTGATCAAGTTCTTAAAGCAGCTAATTATGGTACAGAAATCCTGTTTAAGAATGGCAAGCGTGTATTTCTTGATATCTCCTATGGTTCTGCGCTAAATCAGGTTCAACGAACTGCGCAGTTTCGCTATCTTTTAGATAATCGTATTAGGTTTTTGCAGAAGCATATTGATCGGACTGCCCCTTTTCCATTAATTCCTCAAGAATAGTTAGGACTTTTTTTCGAATAGCAGGGTTAAAATAATTCCGTTTTTCCTCACGACCTCGGCAGAGGAATAAATACGAAGAAAATGAATCATTTTTTTCTAATGTAACGACCTTTATTTGTTTATGAAGCATAGTACTTCGTAACACTCTGCGTTCATTGACTGCTTCTGCCTCCATTCTTTTCAAAAGTCCCATATAATGCTCTGTGATTTTAAACGCTCCTTTTTGGAAATGTTGCATGTCTTGTTGTATAACGACCATGGCCATCGATAGGAACAGAAAGCGAGAAGCAATCGTTAATTCTTCTTCGTTTAGATAGCGCATGACAATCTCCCTCCTTGACAAGAACGTTTGTTCTTGTTCATAGTATATGCAAAAATTAATAAACTAATCAATGGTAACTATTAGAAATGAAAAGAAAGTGGCAAATTAAGGATATGACTATGCATAATTAGATGTTTACATTAAAATAAAAATAGATAGACTTAAAAATAGGATAAAGTGACATTTACATATTGAGGAGATTTTACTACATGTATTTATTAGACATCCAACTTTCGGATTGGAAAACAATGATTGAAAATGACAATTTCGATGAATATATTATGCACTTGCTTCATAATTACGAGAATTTAGGGCCACTACCAGGGATATTGTTGCCATTCATTGAAGCGTT
The DNA here is from genome assembly GCF_016919725.2 of Virgibacillus sp. AGTR. GTDB lineage: Bacteria > Bacillota > Bacilli > Bacillales > Amphibacillaceae > Virgibacillus > Virgibacillus salarius. The sequence goes on along the minus strand of NZ_JAJERH010000032.1, from coordinate 16,618 downwards.
TCTCCCTTTTCTTCCATTGGTTGTATTTGTATTTGCCAATGCAGCGGCATATGGGTTGCTTGAAGGCTTTTTATTATCATGGGCAGGGTCAGCACTGGGCGCTGTCTTAGTATTTTTAGTCATTCGCAAGCTTGGTAATAAACGAATTTTTAAAACGATTCGAGGGAATAAACAAGTAAAGAAAGTGACAACCTGGTTGGAGCGACATGGATTTGGACCACTTTTCTTATTAATGTGTTTTCCTTTTTCACCATCCTCTGTCATCAATGTTGTTTCAGGCTTGTCGAAAATTAGTAAGCAACAGTTTATTCTTGCTGTAATTATGGGGAAATCGGTGATGATCTTTTCCATTGCTTATGTAGGCTCAAGTATTATGGAATTTGCTAAAAATCCGGTGAAGACTATAATTGTTGGAGGTTGCATCGTCCTTTTTTGGATTATTGGTAAGTATATCGAGAAGCGTTTGCAGAAAAAGGCGCTTGAAAATGATGAAATAGGCTCTGAAAAGGGTTAAGACACTGTCCTCCAGGGTATGATGTAAAGAGAACATACTCTGGAGGAAGGTTTGGCATGAAAAAAATAAAATATCGAAAAGTGATTCCACTTGTATTGCTTGGGATCATAGTTGCGATGGTATTCCGTTCTGTGATTTTTGCTAGTTATGTTGTAGACGGAGAATCCATGCAGCCAACATTAAACGATGGTAACTTATTAATGGTTAATAAAGTCGTCTACGATCTAACGGATGTGGATCGTTTTGATGTCATCGTGTTTCACGCTAATAAACAGGAGGACTATGTAAAACGTGTAATAGGTGTTCCTGGGGATGAAATAAAATATAAGGACGATAACTTATATATAAATGGAAAATATGTAGAAGAACGATTTTTAAGTGAGTTCGTTCAGGCAAGTAATGGAAAACCATACACCGAAAACTTTACCTTAGAAGAAATTACGGGTAAAACAGAGGTTCCAGAAGGAAAACTATTTGTAATGGGCGATAATCGTGATAATAGTCTGGACAGCAGATCGTTTGGGTTTATTTCACAAACACAGCTTGTAGGGAAAGTAGATGTGAAATATTGGCCGCTTTCTCAAGCGAGTTTAAGCCTTGGCAAATAGTTATGTAGTAGCTCTCATCTTTGGTAAAATAAAAGGATGAGAGCTTTTTAAATTGGAGAAGGAAATGGGGGAAACATTATGGGACTCCGTTTTATTACTGGACGAGCAGGAACGGGGAAAAGCGGCCGTTCATTGGATGAGATGAAAGCCAAATTAATTCAGGAACCACAAGGCCCACCTATATTCTATATCGTTCCAGATCAAATGACATTTCAACAGGAGTATACACTGTTTAATGATAAAGATATTCGCGGGAGTATTCGTGCTCAAGTAGCAAGCTTTTCAAGGCTGGCTTGGAGGGTGCTGCAGGAAACAGGAGGCGGGACGAAGCAGTTTATTAGTACGGTTGGTATTCAAATGATGCTACGCAAAATTATAGAAGAAAAACAAGATGAGTGGCATGTTTTCCAAAAAGCAATGGAAAAACAAGGTTTTTTACATCAATTAGAAACAATGATAACGGAGTTTAAGCGATATACCATTACACCAGAGCTATTGCATGCGCAAATTGAACAAATTGGTCAATACGTACATAAGGAGCCTGGGGAAGAGGCGTTAGCGAATAAGCTTGAGGATTTAGTATATATCTATGAAAAATTACTATTTGCTTTGCAAGATAAATATATAGATGGCGAGGATCAACTGCAATTACTTGCTGATAAGATTAAAGAGTCGCAATTATTACATGAAGCAGAGATATATGTTGATGGGTTTCATCGGTTTACACCAAAAGAAATGATGGTAGTAGAAGCACTTATGAAAAAATGCAAACGTGTAACTGTCGCGTTAACTGTGGAGCAGCCAGAGGGGGACGCTGTGTCTGAATTGGATTTATTTTACCAGACAACGGAAACCTACCAAGCACTTAAGCAAACTGCGGAAATGAATGACGTAATGATAGAAGAGACCGTTGAACTTGACCCTGAATATGGAAGATTTCGAGATCGGCCTTACTTTGCACATTTGGAAAAAAATTTTGATGTCCGACCTGTCCCTCACTATGATGAGCAAGTTCCACTGCAAATTGCAGAAGCAGTCCATCCCCGAGCAGAAGTAGAAGGAGCAGCTCAAGAGATTGTTCGACTTGTTAGGGAAGAGGGCTATCGTTATCGTGATATTGCGCTGTTTATTCGGCAAACCGATACGTACCATGATTTAATTGCAACGCTCTTTAATGATTATGACATTCCAGTTTTTATTGATGAAAAAAGAACCATGCAGAATCATGCGCTAATTGAATTGATTCGTTCTTTATTAGATATGGTAGAAGGAAATTGGCGATATGATGCTGTTTTTCGCGTACTCAAAACTGGTTTTATTCCAAGTTTAAATAAGGAATATCCGCTAAACCCTGACGCAATAGATGAATTAGAAAATTATGTACTAGAGTATGGAATTAGATCAAGAGAGCGCTGGCTAGGAGAAGAAGAGTGGGTGTTTCAAAGATTTCGAGGATTTGACCAAATGGCGCAAACAGATATGGAAAGAGATACACAAGCAAGAATAAATCATTATCGTAACCAAGTGGCGCAGGCATTAGGAAACTTCGATACGCAAATGAGAGACGCTTCAACCGTTCAGGAAAAATGTGAAACCATTTATTTATTACTAGAGGAATTACAAGTTCCCGTTCGATTAGAGGAAATACGTACGGATTATGATAATGTTGGAGAGCTTGAAAAAGGAAGGGAACAAGAGCAGGTATGGGATGCTGTCATTCAATTGTTTGATGAAATCGTTGAGATGGCTGGAGAAGAGGAAATGTCACTAACTACGTTTCGAAAAACATTAGAAGCTGGTTTCGAGACGTTAACGTTTGCTCATGTTCCGCCAAGTATGGACCATGTCATAGTTGGTTCTATCGATCGTTCTCGAATCAGTGGAATAAAATGTGGTTTCCTTCTCGGTGTAAATGAAGGCGTTTGGCCAATGAAACCACCAACTGATGGATTGATAAATGAACAGGAAAGAGAAATGCTGGCTGGTCATGGATTAAAGCTAGCAGAAAGTAGCAAGCGCCAATTACTTGATGATTGGTTCTATATGTATATAGCATTTACGGTAGCTAGAGACAGATTGTGGATTAGTTATCCTTTAAGTGATGATGAAGGAAAGGCAAAGATGCCTTCACAGCTGATTAAGCGTATGGAGGATCTATTTCCAAGCTCCAGTGACCACTTGGTTTTGCAGGATCCTGATGAATTATTAGATGCAGGTCGATTTATAACGACACCAACGAAGACAAGAGCTGCTTTAACAGCTCAGTTAGCTAGATATCAAAAAGGCTACCCTGTTAGGAGCATATGGTGGTATGTACTGAATTGGTATATGGAGCATCACAAGAAGTATCATACGACGTATCGAATTTTACAAAGTTTATTCTATCAAAATAAACCTACCGACTTGTCTAGTGAAACCATCGAACAGCTTTATCCAAAACAGGTAAAGGCGAGTGTTTCTCGATTAGAGACATATTATCGATGTTCATACCAGCACTTTGCAAAATACAGTTTAGGACTTGAAGAGCGTAGAACATACAAGTTAGATGCACCAGACATTGGGCAATTATTCCATGAAGCGTTAAAAACCATTACAGAATGGGTTCAAAGCGAAGGTAGAGATTTTTCACACTTGAACCAGTCTGATGCAGCTAATTATGCGTCTAAGGCTGTAAGCCATTTAGCGCCAGTACTACAGCATCAGATTCTACACAGTTCTAACCGTTATAAATACATTCAACAAAAGCTGGAAGAAGTTATCGCACGAGCGGCTTTTGTATTAAGTGAGCAGGCAAGACAAAGTAATTTCTCTCCAGTTGGGTTAGAATTAGGTTTTGGTAAAAATCAGAAGCTGCCACCATTAACGATTACGTTGGAGAATGGTTTTGAGTTAATGCTACGAGGTAGAATTGATCGTGTCGACAGAGCAATAAAGGATGATGAACTATTTTTACGAATTATAGATTATAAGTCTAGTGCCAAAGGACTTAACCTAATGGAAGTTTATTATGGTTTAGCTCTACAAATGCTTACGTATTTAGATGTGGTGTTAACGCACTCTGAAAAGTGGCTAGGGGTTCAAGCGACACCAGCAGGAGTATTATACTTCCATGTCCATAATCCAATGATTACAGGAAAAGGGAGACTTGATGATGCCTCCATCGCGGAAGAATTGTTTAAGAAATATAAAATGCAAGGATTACTATTATCAGACGAAGAAATTGTGAAATGGATGGATACTGCATTAGATTCTGGAGCTAGCCAAATTGTTCCTGCAGGTGTAAAGAAAAAGGGTGGCTTTTATAGTTATTCCAAAATAGCAGATCAACAAACATTCGCTAGTTTACAAAATCATATGCATCGACTTATGGCTAAAGCTGGTATTGATATGACTACAGGGGGAGTTGATTTAAACCCTTATCAGCATAAGCAGCAAGTTGCATGTACATATTGCCCATTCCATGCTGTATGTCAGTTTGATTCAACCATAGCAACGAATGATTACAGAAAGCTAACCGACTTAAAGGATGAAGATATCCTTAACCGTATTCAGAGGGAGGAGGGCGATTCATGGTAAGCTGGACAAAAGAACAAGAGGAAGCAATATATACCAGTGGGAGCGATGTACTCGTTGCAGCGGCAGCAGGTTCAGGGAAGACCGCTGTACTCGTTGAACGAATAATACAGAAGCTCCTTAATAAAGAGAACCCAGTAGATATCGATTCTCTACTCGTAGTAACCTTTACAAATGCTGCAGCCCAAGAAATGCGTAAGCGAGTTGGCGCAGCTCTTGAAAAGGCTTTGGCTGAAGACCCATCTTCCCAACATCTAAAGAAACAATTATCCCTACTACAACGGGCATCGATATCCACACTGCATTCCTTTTGTCTTGAAGTTGTACGTCAATATGCATATTTATTAGATATTGATCCTTCATTTCGCATTGCTAATGAAATGGAAGTAGATTTAATGAAACAAGAGGTAATGGATGATTTGTTTGAGGATTGGTATGGTGCAGATGGCGCTGACCAGGCATTATTTTTTCAAGTCGTAGATCGTTTTTCGAGTGACCGTAGTGATGCTGAAGTAGAAGACTTAATCCTTTCTCTCTATTCGTTTGCTGTACAGAATCCTTGGCCTGATCACTGGCTAGATCAATTAGCAAATGCGTATGATGTATCAGAAAATGATGAGCAAATAGATCTTTATTGGTTAAATATACTTAAGCGTGAGGTGGAAGGGAAGTTTGAAGCTATTCAGCAAGAAATGCTACTTGCTATGAATATAACAAAAGAAAATGACGGACCGTACCAGTATGCGAATACGATAGAAGAAGATATAGCTATGTTGCAGGAAGTTAAACGAGTTCAAGGTGATTGGAATCAACTTTATAATTTCATGAAAGACTACACATTTTCAAAACTATCGAGTCAACGTGTTGAAGTAAATGAGGAGAAAAAAAAGCATGTTCAAAAGCTAAGAAATAGCTATAAAAAACGTTGGAATGATATGAAGCAGGACTGGTTTAGTAGAGATTTAGCTAGTCATTTAGAAGATATGCGTGAAATGGCGCCAGTAATTAAACAATTGACGGAGTTAGTGAAGGAATTTAAACAACGCTTTACAAAAGAGAAGCGGGAGCGAGCAATGGTAGATTTCACGGACCTCGAACATTATTGCTTACAGTTATTAAATGAAGATGATTCAACCGAGTCACCAACACCATCAAAAGTGGCAGTTGGATTTCAACGACGATTTTCTGAATTACTCATCGATGAATATCAGGATACTAACCTAGTACAAGAGACCATTCTACATTTATTAAGTGATCAAATTGGTAAGGGAAATCGATTTATGGTAGGAGATGTAAAGCAAAGTATTTACCGTTTTCGACATGCGGAGCCGTCTTTGTTTATTGGTAAGTATAAACGATTTGCTGCTAATACTAATTCGGGAAAACGCATTGATTTAGCCAGAAACTTTAGAAGTAGAGAGCAAGTTTTAACTGGAACGAATTATATCTTTCGACAAATTATCGATGAAGCTCTTGGTGAAATAAACTATGATGAAAATGCGGAGCTAATTTATGGCAATAAAATGTATGATGAATATCCTTATAGTCAGCCAAATCCAGAGTTGGTAATTATAGATCGCCATATTGATGAACAAGAAGAAAGTATGGAGGAAGTGGACTTCCGAGATTTGGAAAAGGCAGAGCTTGAAGCTAGAGTATATGCTAAAAAAATTAAAAATTGGATTGGTCAAGCAGATCAAGCACCTTTGCAAGTGGTTGATAAGGAAACAAACGCCCAAAGGGATATGCAATATCGGGATGTTGTCATTCTGCTTCGGTCGATGACATGGGCTCCGGCTATTACAGATGAGTTGAAAAAACAAGGTATTCCTGTATATGCAGAATTATCAACAGGTTATTTTGAAGCAATTGAAATAAAGGTAATGATTAGCCTTTTAAAAGTGATTGATAATCCGAGACAGGACATCCCATTAGCGTCAGTATTACGTTCACCAATAGTTGGTTTAAATGAAGAAGAATTGGCAGCAATTCGATTAGCAGGAAAGAATCTTTCGTTTTATGATGCATTAAAAAACTATGTTAAGCAGCATACAAATGAAACTGCAAAAAGGCTTCAACGTTTTGTTGACAATCGGGAAAGATACCGTTTAGCATCTAGGCAAGGTTCTTTATCTGAGTTGATTTGGCAGATTTTTCGAGAAACAGGGTATTACGACTTTGTTGGAGGTATGCCAGGAGGCAGACAACGACAGGCGAATCTCCGAGCTCTCTATGATCGAGCGCGAACGTATGAAAAAACGTCATTTCGTGGATTATTTCGATTCCTACGCTTTATCGAGCGAATGGAAGAACGAGGGGATGACCTTGGAGCAGCAAGGGCTCTGAGTGAACAAGAGGACGTTGTACGTATTATGACGATTCATAAAAGTAAGGGACTTGAATTCCCTGTAGTGCTTTTAGGGGGGATGGATAAACAATTTAATTTGATGGATTTAAATCAGAAATACTTATTGCATAAGGATTATGGTTTTGCCAGTAAATACATCGACCCAGTTAAGCGAATTAGCTATCCAACACTGTATTATCAAGCGTTAAAGCGTGAAAAATTGAGGGAGCAGCTCGCAGAGGAAATGCGTGTACTTTATGTTGCATTAACTCGCGCAAAAGAAAAACTTGTCATGATAGGGAGTGTACCATCTTTAGAGAAAAAAATAGAGAAATGGGAGAAAATAAGGGAGCATCATGAATGGGTACTTCCTTCGTACTTCCGCATCGAATCAAAAACCTATCTGGATTGGGTTGGTCCAGCGCTCTTACGTCATCGTGACTGCGAAATGTTACGATTAGGCGATACCTCAAAAATGTCGAATGAAACGATAGAGCATGATCCGTCACATTGGGATGTGACCATTATTCATGGAAGTGAGCTGGTCAATAATACGGAACCTAATAAGGACAATGATGTGCAATTATATGAGCACATTTCTAAATGGAAGCCGTTGGATTTAACAGATAATGAACTCAAATATATCGTTGATCAACGTTTGCAATTTACGTATCCCTATCGAGAGGCTGCGACCTCAAGGGCAAAACAAACAGTAACTGAAATTAAAAGGCAACAGGAAATAAAGGATGAATATAGTTCTGATCAGCTTGTAGCTACATTTCAAAAGCCGATTGTTAAACGACCAGTATTTATGCAAAAGGAAAAATCAATGATTTCAGCTGAAAAAGGAACTGCAATGCACACAGTCATGCAGCATTTACCTATTAAACGAGTATTAAATGGTTTGCAAATAGAGGAAGAAATTGAAAAAATGATAGAAAAAGAGATTATAGGAAGACAAGAAGCAGGCCAGATTGACATCCATGCAATTGAGCAATTTTATCATACACCGATTGCTGCATTTATCATGGGTGTACCTAAATTCTATCGCGAGGTACCATTTAGTCTTGCATTGCCAGCAAGTGAAGTTTATACAACATGGCACGCACCAGAAGAAAATGTGCTAATACAAGGGGTAATCGATTGTCTTATTCCAAAAGAAGATGGTTGGATAATGATCGATTATAAAACGGATGCCATTAATGCTGAATGGACAGAGCAAGTCAAGGAAAAAATGCTACACCGTTATTTTACGCAAATGAAGCTTTATCGATATGCTGTTGAAACGATTTGGAAACAGCCTGTAAAGGAAACATATTTGTATTTCTTTGCGAAAAATCAACTTGTTGAAGTGCCACAGGAATTAAAAAGCTAGGCTAATAGTAGAGTAAAGCAAAATTCTGTTTTGTTATGTACAAGGGGGTGCGACATACTAAAACGGCTCTTTTTAAAGACGAAACCATCCTTTACACTCCCGCCGAAATATAGTGTGGGAGCAAAGGCTCAATAATAAGCTTGTAGAACCACTAAGGATTCCACAAGCTTATTTCATAATGTTTATGCGTTTGCCGTAATGTTTTGATCGTTTAAATCAGGGTCAAACGGATTGGTTGTACTGACGCCGTTATTCGTACAGATGAAGTCACCTGTATTAAGTGAGCCAGAACCAGCGTTAGTTTTTGCAGTATCCTTTGGAGATAAATAAAAGGAATCACCAAAGTTAACCACACCTCCGCCAACACTAATTATTTTTACTGGTCCAACAATAGCGGGCATGCTAACACCTTCTATCATAGTATTCTTAAAACAGTCTATGAGATGGAACAAGGATTGGTGTCTTATTTAATCTTGGAGCTTTCGGAAATGCTTTAATCGTGCATCTGCAGCTATATTTTCCACGCTCCCGATTTGCATTAAGGAGGAACTACTAACTCCAATTAAAGAAACATGGTGGACATTAATAGAACAGTCGTGATGAAAAGTAGATTTATTTACGGTTTTCCCATCTTTCAGCCAGTTTGCTTTTCTGGTGAAAATCGGATAATCCTCAAAGTATTCCTCATCTGCTTTTGTGAAGTAATCTCCCTCTTTTTGTACCGCAATCCCTTTGGAATTTAAATTGGCATTGAATGTGTCTCCAATTGAAACAACGCCACTAAAGGAAACAGAATTGGTAAACATATCGGATACATGAGCGATTCGTTTTTGCACGAGTTATTCTCTCCTTATGGGGCTAATGGTACAATATTTCCAAAAGTAAAGGCCTCTGGTGGTGTATCAAAAAAAGATGAAAGACATATCTCATCGTTGTCCCCAATCAAAAAAACGGATGAGGCAGATACGTTATCTACATTAACATTTTCAACATTTAGTCCCCAGTTATGGACTTCCATGTTCATGATGATTCTCCTTTATTCTTTTTGGTATGCATAAAATGAGCTAGCGATTTTTGAATTTCACTTTTAATGTTATCTGATATATAAGCATGCAATTCCTCTCTTGATTTAAGGTTACCATTTTGTGTTGCCTCATTTTCATGAAAGGCAATCCGTCCAGGCAACTGTTTTTCTATATCTTGTATAAGAACGGAGGGATATCCATCGTTTAAATTTACACTGTGCTCTCTTGCGAGCTGACGAATAATAGAGGGACCGGTTTCATGGAGATAATTTCCTAATTCTGATTGTAAGGTTTGTTTAAGTGGTGGCTGATAATTTGGTATGTCAGGCTGGTTTGGGAAACCCGTATCTTCAAGGTTTGCTAAGTCCTGTGGGGATAAACCGATATGAAGCGTACCGTCTAAATGCTCAATCTTCAGTTGGTCGAAGTGATATTCCACCTTTTCAATCTTATTAGATTTAGCAGCTTGCAAACTATCCTCCAATTGGTTTACTCTCGACATTAATGTTTGGATTAGATTCTCCTGCTGCTTCATATGTTCATGTAAATCATAAATATATTTTGACCAATCATTATTGTTCATGAAAATAAACCCCCCTTGCACAGTGTAGACGAATGCCTATGCTTAGTTTATGCATTACCTACAAAAATGTGCGAATTAAGGGGCTAAAGGTACAAGAGGAGTAGTCTCACTAATTGCTTCTGCCTCCTCAACAGCTTCTGTAAATCCGCCTGTATTGTATATATCGGATTGGGCTTGTAGACTGCCAGTGCTTCCAATTTGCAATACAGAAGAATTGGTAATAGCACCGACTTTTATCATATAAATACTAATGGATTGATGGACAGTGATATTCATCTTTATTCCTCCGAGATTATAGGTTGATCAAAATTGTCGGGATCAAAAACATAGGTTTTAGAATTCCCCAAGTTTACACGAATACCTCTTCCAGTATTGAAAGACCCTCCACCAGCATAGGTTTTGGCAGTACTGTCTGGGGATATGGAATACACATCGCCAATATTAAAAATACTGGAGGAAGATATATTAATTACTTTGACTGCTCCGACTTTTGCTGGCATTTGGACTCCTCCTTTACTGTTAGCTTATGAAAATCTTCTATTTTGTTGAGGATCTTTAGCAGGATTGTTTTGTTTTTTATCGAATAATATGAGGTACGAAGCAGAAAGGGAGTATATGATGGATATAAAGGCAACACCGACTCGTGAAAAAGATCGGTTGGTTTGGATTGATGCAGCTAGAGGCTTCGCTATTTTTGGTATATTTATTGTGAATATTGGCGCCTTCAGTGCACCTTATTTTTTGTATGGAGGAGAAGGGGTAGCGTGGCCATCTAGTTTGGATCATACGGTTCAAGGTATTATCGACATATTTTTTCAAGCAAGCTTCTATTCATTATTTTCAATTTTGTTTGGCTTTGGCATTCAGTTAATGAAGGAAGGGCTATTTGTAAAAGGAATTGCCTTTTATCCGATTCTAATTCGCAGGCTCATGGTTTTAATTGGATTTGGAATAATTCATGCGTTTTTAATATGGCATGGTGATATTTTATTGTCGTATGGAATAATTGGGTTGTTTTTACTTTTATTCTTGGATGTGAAAGATCGGACGCTACTTGGCTGGGGAGTTACTCTGTTAGTTGGAAGTGTTAGTATGTTAACACTATTTTTGTATAATGCGAGGCATTTTCTTAATGAATATGACGATGTAATGATAAATCAAGCGCTTGAAAATTATCAAAGTACCACTATTCAAGCCATTTGGTATCAAAACTTTCAAGATTGGATGTATGGTAATGGAGGAATTGTTTTTTTCATAATGATTGCAACCATTTTACCTTTATTTCTATTTGGAATGTACATTGCACGGAAACGCTGGCTACATAAACCGAAGCAATATCATTCTATTATTAAAAGGCTTTGGTTTAGTTCCTTGATTCTCTTCATTCTCTTAAAGCTAGCTCCCTATTTGTTTGGGAATCCGACATGGTTTTCGATGATTCAAGATAATATAGGTGGCTCATTTTCAGCACTATTTTATTTAACATCGATTACACTGTTAGCTCAAACCAAGGTGGGCGCTGCAATACTCCAACCATTAGTTTATGTAGGCAGAATGGCATTAACCAATTATATTACACAATCTGTCATATGTTTTGTCTTATTTTATGGGGTTGGATTTGGTCTATATGGAGCTATATCACCATTAATTGGAGTACTTATGGTTATTGTCATTTATTTCTTACAGATCATATATAGTAAATGGTGGTTTATTCATTTTCGGTTTGGTCCATTAGAATGGATATGGCGTAGCTTGACCTATAATCAGAAACAGTATCTTCGTAGGAAAAATCAAGGGTGAATGGGGGAGAAGTGATGCGAGTTCCAAAAGATAACTTTCCAACACTTGAAACAGAGCGAATGCGATTACGAAGGGTTACCATCGATGATGCTGCGGATATGTTTGCTTATTGCTCCGATAAAGAAGTAGCTAAATATGTGAATTGGGATGCCCATCAATCGATGGCCGATACCCATATATTTCTTAATCTAATATTAAATCAGTACAAAGGAAATAATTATGTCTTCTGGGGAATTCAAGATAAACAAACACATCATTTAATAGGAACGATTAATTTTGTATCATGGAAGAAAAAACATCGTACGGCAGAAATAGCGTATATCATTTCTAGAGACTATTGGGGAAGAGGAATGATGACAGAAGCTGCAATGAGAGTGATAGCATATGGATTTACAGAGATGAATTTAGTACGTATCCAAGCAAGATGTTTTCGAGAAAATCTTGCGTCTGAAAGAGTAATGGAAAAGGTAGGAATGACCTTTGAAGGAATAATGAGAATGGCCATGCAAGTAAACGGAATACATTATGATTTAAAATTATATTCCATTTTAAATCATGAATTTGATGCAGGTTAATGATAAACTACAGAAAGTTAGGGCAGTCAGCAAACTTTCTACGTTTTCCATTTTCATGACTCAAGAAGACATCTCCATAACTATCATGGATTTGACTGAAACTACTTTCTATCTGTACGAATTGTGAGAAACGTAATTTATTTCATCTGTGGCTGTGAATTACTGCTGCAGTCTGCAATAAAGCTATTAAAAAGGCTGTTCACAAGTCTAGCTTGACTTATGGGACAGCCTTTCTGTATACATTATAAAAATTCGTACTTAACCGTTAAACACTTCACGGATATGACTAATAGCCCAATCGAGATCTGTTTTATCAATAATAAGTGGAGGAGCAAAGCGTATTACATTGTCATGAGTTTCTTTACATAGTAATCCCTTTTCTTTTAACGCTTCACAATACGGGCGAGCGGCCTCTGTTAACTCCATACCAATAAATAGACCTTTACCACGTACTTCTTTTATTTTGGGATTATCAATTGTATTGAGTTCAGCCATCATATAGCTCCCAAGCTCTAACGAGCGTTCTGCCAAATTTTCTTCCTCTAGTACTTCTAAAGATGCTGTGGAAACTGCACAAGCTAGTGGATTTCCACCAAAGGTTGAACCGTGTGATCCAGGGTTAAATACACCCAAGATATCTTTATTAGCGACGACACAGGAGATTGGAAATACGCCTCCTCCTAAGGCTTTTCCGAGAATTAGAACATCTGGAGTTACATCTTCCCAATCACAAGCGAACATTTTTCCACTACGTGCAAGTCCGGCTTGTATTTCATCAGCGATATACAAAACCTTATTTTCCTTACATATAGCATAAGCTTCCTTTAAGAATCCTTCTGGAGGCATTACAATTCCAGCTTCACCTTGAATCGGTTCAAATAAAAAGCCCGCTGTGTTCTCTGTAATAGCATTTTTTAATGCATCAATGTCACCATAAGGAATGATTTTAATTCCTGGCAGCATTGGTCCAAATCCACGTTTGTATTCAGCTTCTGAAGAAAGGGATACAGCAGTCATTGTTCTTCCATGAAAATTTCCTTCACAAGCAATGATTTCTGCTTTATCTTCTGCAACACCTTTTACATCATAAGCCCATCTTCTAGCTGCTTTGATCGCTGTTTCAACAGCTTCAGCCCCTGTATTCATTGGCAGGGCCATTTCTTTATTAGTTAGTTTACATATTTTTTCGTACCAAGGTCCAAGCTGATCATTGTGGAAAGCTCTTGAGGTTAATGTTACAGCATCAGCTTGTTTTTTTAAGGCTTCAATAATTTTGGGGTGACGATGTCCTTGGTTTACTGCTGAATAAGCACTCAGCATGTCCATATAGCGGTTTCCTTCTGGATCTTCTACCCAAACTCCTTCAGCCTTTGCAATAACAACAGGTAGAGGATGATAGTTTTTCGCACCATATTCCTGTGTCTGATCAATTATTTCCTGACTCGTTTGTACCATATGATCCCTCCGAATTTTAAAAATAATCTACAAAAATAGTATAACAGTTTTTCTTGCTGAATAGATACAGAAAATTTGTCATGATTTTTTTATATGATTTATTAAAGTGATCATGGTATGATAGCGATAGTCATTGAATTTGGACAGGAGGTTGTTTAGAGATGACACATATGCATATTACTGCATGGGCGCTTGGTTTTATTTTATTTGCTCTAGCTTACATGATGTTAAAACAAGGTAAGGAAAAGCCTGCAAAAATTACACAAATGATTTTGCGATTAGACTATTTGTTTATACTTTATACCGGTGGAGATTTAATTGCGTATTATTTTAATGGCAGTCCATTACTACCTGAAGCAATCATTAAGGGACTTGCTGGAGTTTGGATTATTGCTGTGATGGAAATGATGCTTGTGAAGTTAAGAAAGCAGAAGCCACTTAAAGGTTTGTGGATCCAATTTGTGATTGCCGTTATTATTGTACTTGCATTGGGATTCTTTAGACTCCCTATGTCTGTATAAGTATAGAAAGATTGTCCTTATGTTTGGGGCAATCTTTTTTTATAGCCTAGGAAATTACAAAATTTGAGCCTATGGATAAATATACGTATTAAGTCACGTCCAGCTCCAACGCCCAGAAACGATGCGTCTTCACGAATCGCCCTAATCTAAGTCATCATCGGCTCGCAAGCTCACCGTGATTCCTTTATCTCCGTTGACTCGCTTCAGTCGTTACGTTTCTAATCGGGCTCTTGCGCTTTTGTTCTGTTTTGACAACGTGTTGGTTATCATAGCTCGACAACAGGTTATTATGCTATCATTATAGCTGACTATGGAGGCAAGGGTTAAAAATTTGAATGATTTCTTACAATGTAAGGATTAATATTGACTATTCCGATAAAAGCTCAATAATAGAACAAGAGTACTTTTACTAGATGGAGGAATTATATGAAACGTATCCTAAGTATTTTTTTTGCTATCCTTGCTATTCTTGTAGCGATGCCAAATGATATACAAGCAGAAAGTGCAAATATAAACGAAGAGATTTTATACAGTATCACCGTGGATCGCTATAATAATCTGGACCATGAACGAGATAAACAAGTCCGTTTAGATGATCCAATGGCATATCATGGAGGAGACCTAAAGGGGATTATAGACAAACTCGATTTCTTTGAAGAATTAGGCTATACAACACTGGTGCTATCACCCATTATGGCGAATGCACCGGACGGATATCATGGTTACTGGATTGAGGATTTTTATTCTGTTGAGGAACAATTTGGTACGATGGATGATCTACATACACTAATTAAAGAGGCACATAAACGAAACATAAAAGTAGTTATGGAGCTTGTTACCAATTATATTGCAGATAGTCATCCCATTGCACAGGATACAGCAAAGAAGGATTGGGTAATCGAGAATAAAAAGCCACAAACCAATTGGTCTAAAAATACAGTAAAACTTAATCAGAACAACCCAGAAGTGCAAGCTTACTTATTGAATGTGGCTAATTATTGGATGGATGAAACCGATATTGATGGTTATAAGCTACATGCGGCTGATCAAGCATCTTCAGAATTCCTGAATACACTTTCTAAGAATATTAAAGCAAAGGACGATGATTTCTATATCCTAGCAGATATTCTCGACCCTGAAACAGATATAACACATTTAAAAGAAAATAAATTATTGGATGCTATCGAAAATTACTCGTTATATAATAGAATGACAGAGGTATTCGCCGAAGCAGGAAAGCCGGTTTCTGACATATATGGAGCTTGGCAACAAACTGATCAAGCGTCTATGATATTTGTAGATAATAAATCAACGGAGCGGTTCACGCAGACTTTAGCAGAGAACGGAAGAAACGCTCTTACGACATGGTCACTAGCATTAACTTATATGTATACGATTCCTGGTGTACCAGTATTGTATCAAGGATCCGAATTGCCAATGTATGGGTCAGGCTTAGCTGAAGCACAGCAAATGGTGAAATTTAATAGCGGTGATCCAGACTTGACTGAATTTCATAACCGTATCTCATCGTTACGTAATAAATTTCCTGTTCTAACGCATGGCGATTTCGAAATGGTTGGCTCTGATGGAGCAATGAGTGTATTTAAACGGAGCTATCAAGATGAGACGATGTATATTGCAATAAATAATGATGAACACTCTAGGGCGGTTTCAATAAGTGATTTAGAGTCAGGAAAACAGCTACGTGGATATCTTGGTGATAATACTGTTCGGGAAAATGATAAGGGAGAATACAAAATTGGTTTAGCCAGAGAGACAGCAGAAGTGTTCGCTGTAGAAAATGATACAGGCTATAATTGGTTATTTATTGGGTTTATTATTGGCGTATTTTTATTATTTATTATCGCTGTAATTATCCTCAGTCGTAAACAAAAACAAAGGAAAAGTAAATAACTAGTGAGATTTGTTTTGTGGTTATTCGTAAAAGCTTGTAGGGTGATTTTTCTCTACAAGCTTTTTAATTATCTAGGAAATTATAAAATATGCCCACATGGATAAATATGGAGTGTTGAGTCATGTTCAGCCCCAGCGCCCAGAAACGAGGCGACTTCACGAATCACCCAATAAGTTATCAACGACTCGCAAGCACACATAGATTCCTTTATATCGATTGACTTGCTCCAGTCGCTACATTTCTAATCGGGCGCTTGCGCTTTTGTTCTAAGTTAAGAAAGTATAATATCAGCGCAATGACTGCGTTAAGCCAAGTAGTTATTTTGAA
>NZ_JAJERH010000031.1 GCF_016919725.2 Virgibacillus sp. AGTR | reverse complement strand
TCAAAATAACTACTTGGCTTAACGCAGTCATTGCACTAATTTTATACTTTCTTA
Organism: Virgibacillus sp. AGTR; assembly: GCF_016919725.2. Lineage (GTDB taxonomy): Bacteria > Bacillota > Bacilli > Bacillales > Amphibacillaceae > Virgibacillus > Virgibacillus salarius. The sequence continues at coordinate 45,952 of NZ_JAJERH010000031.1, read as the reverse complement.
ACTTATAAAAAAGAAGCCGAATCCAGATATACTGGTTTCGGCTTCTTTTTTGTCCTAGTAATACATGAGTAGCCCATGTACTCCTATATTTTACAAATTTCTAATACAAAGTACAAGATAAAATCGATTGCTTTAGCTCGACGTCACAAAATGTTCACTTTTAAATGTTAGCATAAGGAAGTATTCTTAACAATTATTGAATGATTGTAAGAAGTAAAGACTTCGCCGTTTTCCACTTCAATACATCAAGTTTATCACGCTCTGTCCATTAGCAATGGATGTCAACTATCCAACCCTTGTACTCTTTTGAAATCACTCAAGCAATGAAGAAAAAACAAAATGGTTAAGTGTGGGATCAACTGCCAGTAAATGTCCGATTGGTTCGGGCCTACATGGAAGTAGGTCACAAAGGCGTTGCCACAGGCGTGGCGAATGAAGCCTTTGTACGTATATGTTTCAGTAAAAACCGGTGGAGCTTACTGCCAGTTATATGCGGGATAACAGATTTACGAAAACCTTCTAGGTTGGCTAGATTGCCAAGCTAGAAGGTTTTCTCCTTATTCTGGAAGTGAATCTTTCAATTCATCTTTGGAATTTTTCCACATGTCTGGATCAAATTCAACCAAGAAATCCTTTAATAATTTCTTAGAATGCTCATCCATATGGTCTACGATAACTTTACCTTTTAACGACTTTTCCATATGTGTAACATGCTCAGGCATGGATTTGTAGGCTCGTTTAATCGAACGGTCAACGCGTAGCTCACTACCTGCTACACCAGAATAATATGGTCCATTTTCACCTTGATCAACATTCACCCATACAATCCAATATAATTTACCATTGGGTACCTCGTTTTTATCATTCAAATATTTTACGCGACGTTCGATATCACTTCTTGCATGCATTGCTGCCATATCAACATAAGCCTTATTTTCATTGGGATCCACAATTACGGAAGACATGTTTTCTAAACTAATCGAACCATATCCGTAACCACCATGTCCATCCGTTGAATCATCCTTAATGATCGTAAAGTTATTTTTTTTCTTATTCGAAGATTGATCGGAACTCATCCCAGAACCCTCCTTCTATGTTTACTGCTTTTTATTGTAGCATAGGTATTACCATGTTGACACCTATCTGTCTCTATTGCTTCAAGCCTTCAATAAAAGCGTGTGCCGCTTGTATTTCTTCATTCGTATATTTTTGCTTTGGTTTCACCGTATGTACCTTTGCAATATTTTCTTCTGTCGATAAGCCATCAAAATATAGCATTGTTGCAACAAGCTCTAAAAATCTAGAGCTTTTCCCCTTCATTGCTTCCACCTGACTGGAAAAATCGGGCATGTCCATTGCAAACTGATGTAAAAATTCTTCCCCATCATTTGTAATTGTATAATGATATTGATAATAATTGATTTTATCTTCCTTTTCCTCATGAATGAACCCCAAATTACATAATTCCTCTACTCGTAATGTTAGCTCTTCCGAATAGGGACCATAGAAATGAAATTCATACTTTTCTTCAAAAGGCATACCACACTTTTGAAGGATATAAATCATTTTTTGAAGCTTTTTCCTGCCAGTGACTTCATTAGCAACGGAAAAAAACTGCATTAGCTTTGCATGATTAGTTAGCATTCTTTACCTCTCCCTGACCACTAAGAATTTCTTCTACACGTTTCTTCACCGTACTATCTTCTATCTTCTCTATTAAATCAATAGGAAAGTACAATTTGTGATCCGTTCGTTTTTTTCCAGAAATGGATTCAACAATTTCCGACTGTCTAGATAACTCCCTCAACTCACCATTTGGCATAAGCAAATGAATGGGTAACCGCTCCTCCTCTTCCCCTGGGCGATAAAAATCATAGGGTAAATCAGATGAGGAATCGACTACAAGATAATAGTCTGGATCAATTCCTGCATTCATAAATAGGCGATGCAGCTCCATCCATTCATTCATTTGTAGATTCGGGTTAAATTCAATATATTTAAACAACCTTCGATTGGTAAATCGTTCACACAAATCGCTCAAAATGTCATCTTCTTCTTCCTGCCAAAGTTGAAAATAATAGGAAACAATCCCCTCATCTAATTTCAAATAATCTTGTAGTTTAACATGCCCAGTAAAAAACGAAAGAAAGTGCGTAGGCTCCAGTTTAAATGTATAATTTGAATCTTCATACAATACCTTTGCTCGATGAAGGATTTTCGATAATATGACTTCTGCACTTCTTGTAACAGGATGAAAATAGACTTGCCAGTACATTTGATAACGACTCATAATATAGTCTTCTACCGCATGCATGCCCGTGTACTTAATAACAACTTGATCCTCCATTGGACGCATCACTCGCAGGATTCTCTCCATATCAAAATGTCCATAGCTAACCCCAGTAAAGTAGGTATCTCGTTGTAAATAATCCATGCGATCCGCATCAATTTGACTGGAAATTAAACTAACAACTAGCTTATCCTTATAAGTTTTTGCAATAACATCTGACACATCCTGCGCAAATCCTTTTGCTACACGTTCCAATATTGCGTTTACCTTCGTATCACCTAATATAATCTGCTGTGTGAAATATTCGTGATCTAATTTAAATACTTTTTCAAACGAATGGGAGAACGGGCCATGTCCCAAATCATGCAATAACGCAGCACATAAACAAAGAAGACGTTCCTCACTGTTCCAATGTGGTCGTCCTTCGAAGTTAGTTATAATTCTACGAACAATCTCATAAACACCAAGAGAATGATTAAATCGGCTATGCTCAGCACCATGGAAAGTTATATTCGTTGTACCTAATTGCTTTATTCTACGTAACCGCTGAAATTCCGGTGCTGCAATTAAATCCCATATCACCCTGTCCTTTACATGTACGTACCGATGTACAGGATCTTTAAATACTTTTTCTTCATGTAATTGCTCATCTTTATATGCCATGCATTCCCATCCGTTTCTTTTCGACGATTTCTTTTTATTATATAATAGATAAAGTGAACCTTCAATCAGGTTTTTACTGATCAAACACGTACAAAGGCTTAAATCGCCACGTCCTATTGCAACGCCTTTGTAACCTACTTCCATGGCCCGAACCAATCGGACATTTACTGGCAGTTCCCACTATTTTCTCTTCATGATATGTACTATAAATTGAAAGGGAATCTTACTGCCAATAGTGGCGGGATAAATAAATGAAAAAAGTAAGAAGCTAAACATACTAATACCTGGAGCATTCGTTTATTATTCAAGTAAATCAAGGAGTAAACTATGAAAAATTGGAAAGATTTGATACAACAAGATACATTTCGTTACATCGACCACTCTACACTAACTACCTTCAATAATGAAGCTTATACAGCCATACATTCGTTTGCGATTGATGATGCCCTGGCTCTTTCAATTAGTCATAGGTCATCACCACCAACTATGCGCTTATGGGTTCATCCAAACACCATTGTACTTGGTATTCCAGATGCAAAGCTGCCTTATATCGATGAAGGTATACAGCTGCTGAAAAGGGCTGGATTTCACGTAGTTGTTCGCAATTCCGGTGGTTTGGCAGTTGCTTTAGATAACGGTGTACTAAATATTTCATTAATCCTTCCTGGAGTAAAAGATCTATCCATTCACGAAGGGTATGAAGCTATGGTCCGTTTTGTTACGTACATGCTTGATGATCTAACAGATCAGATTGAAGCATACGAAATTGTTAATTCCTATTGCCCTGGAGATTATGATTTAAGTATTAATGGGAAAAAATTTGCAGGCATTTCACAACGTCGGGTGAAGGATGGTGTCGCTGTGCAAATTTATTTGGATGTTAAAGGCAATAGCTATAAACGGGCGAAAGTAATTAGAGATTTTTACGATATTAGCAAAAAAGGAGAGAAAACTAAATTCACTTACCCTTCGGTAGATCCTCATGTGATGTCTTCTTTGTCAGACTTATTGAATACACAACTAACCGTGGAGGATATGAAAGTTAGAGCGAAGAAATCCTTAGCAGCTTTCAATAACGAGGTGATTGAACAGCCATTTTCTGATTCGGAACAGGCGGATTACGAAAAGCGTCTCGAACAAATGAAAAAACGAAATGAACGAATTGAATCCACAAGCACCTGAAATGATACATTCTATTATAAAAAACTGAGCAAAATTCGCTCAGTCCTTATCACTAAATGCTCAGATTTACGCTTTCTCTAGTAGCTATTATGGAATAATAGCTACTGCTTGCTTGACCACCACTCCGGCTGCCCACTTCTCTTTCCGTGGGGTTTGTCCTTCAGCTAACTTTTTTAGCAAAACCCGCTCAAAAAAGTGGATCTTCAGGTCAAACATTTCCCACAGGAGTTGAAGTGGCCGCCCTTCGCTATTATCAGGCTCTACAACGCTAGCATGAAGTAACACAGCTGCTTTTATACTCACAGATAGCGATTTTCACTTTACCCATTGTAAAAAAAGTCAACCTATTACTTATGACAAGAATTGTTGCACCTTCTCATAGCGGAGACTAATTACGTAGACTTCTGCGGGATTAGCGCGAGCCGAAAATCCACTTTGCAACGTGTTCTTCTTTGCAAAGTTAGTTGAGGCCGTGCCCACGGAAAGCGAAGTAATTAGTCGGAGCATTGCCAATATACATCAAACATTTCAAAATACTACTTGGCTTAACGCAGTCATTACACTGATTTTATACTTTCTTAACTTAGAACAAAAGCGTGAGCGCCCGATTAGAAACATAGCGACCGGAGCGAGTCAACGGAGATAAAGGATTCATGGAGCTTACGAGCCAATGATGACTTATCGTATGGCGATTCGTGAAGTCGCCTCTTTTCTGGATGCTGGAGCTGAACGCGGCTCAACACGCCCCCTATTTAGCCACATGGCTAATTTTATTTTTTCCTAGATCACCAAAAAAACGAAAGATAATTAACCTACACTAATTATCTTTCGTTTTTCATTACTTTTGTCTAAGCCTCCATAGCAGATAACTGGAATATACTTTCTTTCCACGGAAAACAAATTTCAGCCTCTCCTCAGGATAACACTCACTGTGGATCTGTAAACCGTTTCTCCTTCCGTAGTCTGTATATTCAAGTTTTTCATCTAAAAAGGTTTCCGAAACAATCCCTTTCATTATTCTGCTTGAGCAGCAGTAATTAATGCTAAATTATAAACGTCCTCTGCACTACAGCCTCGTGACAGATCATTTACAGGCTTGTTCAAACCTTGTAAGATCGGACCAACTGCTTCAAATTCACCTAAGCGTTGGGCAATCTTATAGCCGATGTTTCCAGCTTCAAGACTTGGAAATACAAAGACATTAGCATCACCCTGGAGTTCAGCATTCGGTGCTTTTTTCTTTGCTACACTTGGAACGAATGCTGCATCGAATTGAAACTCTCCATCAATAGTTAAGGAAGGATTCTTTTCCTTTGCAATGTTTAGAGCTTCAACAACTTTTTCCGTTTCCTCTGACTTAGCTGAACCTTTAGTAGAAAAACTAAGCATAGCTACACGTGGCTCCACGCCAAATAATTCTGCAGTTACCGCACTTTCCACTGCGATTTCAGCAAGATCTTGACTATTTGGAGCTATATTAATGGCACAATCAGCAAATACATACTTCTCCTGTCCTCGCACCATAATGAATACACCTGATGTTTTTTGGACACCTGCTTTTGTCTTAATAATTTGTAATGCAGGTCTAACCGTATCGGCAGTTGAATGCGCAGCACCACTTACGAGTCCATCTGCTTGATTCATGTAAACAAGCATTGTCCCAAAGTAATTCTCATCTAGTAGAATTTTTTCCGCGTCCTCTTTGGAAACTTTACCTTTACGACGTTCCACAAACGTCTCCACCATCAAATCAAATTCTGGAAATTCAACTGGATCCATCAATTTACAACGAGATACATCTACTCCAATGTCCTCTCCCTTTTGTTTAATAACCGTTTTATCACCAATTAATATTGGTGTTAGGATGTCAGCTGCTGCCAACTGACTAGCTGCTGTCAATATACGTTCATCTGTCCCTTCTGGAAACACGATAGATTTATTTTGGTTAGAAACCTTTTCTTTCACTTGCTCAAATAATTGACTCACTTTTATAAAACCTCCTAAATGGATATAGTTAAATAGTAGATGATTTTTTACATAAATTAAAGCAATTCCTATCTAGCTTTATACGTTTTTTGACAGTCTTATGACAATATAGCGAACGATGACGAATTGATATGTTTACGTCATGAATATACTGCCCAAATTATGCTATAGTAAAAACAGATCGTAAATAAATTAAAAGGTGCTCGTCATAACCTTACACACATAGTTAAAGGAGAGAGAGATAGATATGGTAGAAGCAGTGGAAACGATGGACGGCTGGTATAGCCTCCATGATTTTCGTACAGTAGATTGGACTTCCTGGAAACTTGCTACAGAAGATGAGCGTAAGGAAGCAATCGACAGCCTTCAACATTTACTTGTTAAATGGGATAAAGTTGAAGATGGGAAAGATGGAAGTCATGCCCTTTATAATATAGTAGGGCAAAAAGCAGATCTTATGTTTATGTTCCTTCGTCCTACAACAAATGAATTAGCTACCATTGAAACAGAATTGAATAAATCAAAAATGGGTGAGTTTTTAATACCTGCTCATTCCTATGTTTCGATTGTAGAACTTTCAAAATACCGACCGTATAAAGAAGAGCATCCGGAAGAAATACCAGAAATAGCCGCAAGGTTAAAACCAATCTTACCAAAATGGGAGCATGTATGCTTTTATCCGATGGATCGGCGACGCCATGGTGATGAAAACTGGTACACGCTTGAAAAAGATGTGCGAGGTAAACTGTTATACGAACATAGCATGACTGGCAGAAAATATGCGGGTAAAGTCTCACAAATTATAACTGGTTCCATTGGTCTTGATGACTGGGAATGGGGAGTTACTTTATTTGCTCATGACCCATTGCAATTTAAGAAAATTGTCTATGAAATGCGTTTTGATGAAGTAAGTTCTAAATACGGAGAATTTGGTGAATTCTTTGTGGGAAACCATCTTCCAAATGAAGCAATAGCAACATATTTGGAAATATAAGCCTCCTACTTAGCGAATTAAAAGATGTCCATGAATTGGGCATCTTTTTTATAGTCTAGGAAATTATAAAATTTAAGCCTATGGGTAAATATGGGGTCGACTCGTAATCACAGCGTGATTCCTTTATCTCCGTTGACTCGCTTCAGTCGCTACGTTTCTAATCGGGCACTTGCGCTTTTGTTCTTTTCCTTTAACAAAGCAAACGTAACATTTGATTTTATAACATATTTTCAATGCCTGCCACATACATATACTAATGCAACCAGAATGGACAGAAATGAGGAATGCAAATGGCTCTTGTCGCACATACAGATAATGATGTGGCGTTGTTAGCAAGATTAATGCGTGCGGAAGCGGAGGGGGACGGGGAGTTAGGAATGCTTATGGTAGGTAATACAGGTATTAATCGTGTCATTTCTAATTGTCTTGATTTTACAGAAATTCGAACGATTAATGATATGGTATTCCAAAGCCCTGGTGGGTTTGAAGCGACACAAAAAGGTTACTTTTACCAGCGAGCACGCGAAGCTGATAAACGGTTAGCTCGTAGAGTCATTCAGGGAGAACGACAGCATCCAGCAACAAATTCGTTATGGTTCTTTATGCCCGCTGGAGATTGTCCTGCTCAATGGTATGGTCAATGGAATGTAGGAAGATTCAAGTCTCATTGCTTCTATTCACCTACCGCCTCTGAATGTCCTTCCGTTTTCCGATAGTGAGGCATTAATATTTACTAATAGGAGGGTTTTACATGAGTGAAAACCAGGAAAATAACAATCAGCAAGCAGGAAACGGATATCAACCTTATCCGTATTACTATTATCCACCTTCATCTCCAGCTTATTATCCAAGTTATAATATGAGACAATACCCACCAACACAACAACAGACACAGCAACCATATCCTACGACCAGTAATCAGGGAATGCTTCCCATGCAGGAATCATACATCGAAAATATTCTTCGTTTAAACCGAGGAAAAGAAGCTACTGTTTATATGACTTTTGAAAATAATGACCAGTGGAATGCAAAAGTTTTCAAAGGGATCATTGAAGGTGCAGGCAGAGATCACATTATTCTAAGTGATCCGCAAACGGGTAAACGCTACCTCTTGCTGATGGTTTATTTAGACTATGTAACCTTTGATGAAGAACTAAATTACGCGTATCCATATGCAAATACCTCATACTCACCACGTTAAAAATCAAAATACGATCTAATAGAAAAGGGATGACACAACTTCCTTTGTGTTATCCCTTTAGCTATTAGATGTTTAGCAGTAAACAGAAAGGATGGATTCCATGAAGCATCCTTATGAAAAATTTATATTAGTCGAACTTATTACATTAGCTTGTGCCGCTGTAATCGGATTAATTGCACTTATAAAAGGCTATTTATTCTTAATTCTTTTCTGTCTTTTCCTTATTTCCATTAGTCTCGTATGTGATGGAATGATGGAATGGAACTTATACAAATCCATTCAAGCATTAAAGCAAGTGGCTCGTGCAGTACTTATCGTATTATTTTCTATCTATTTCCTATTTCAACTATAAACTATCGTATATAAAGCTATAAATGTTTTACAGCGAATGTACCCAATAGCACCCAGCCAATCAAAAATGCTACACCACCGAGCGGTGTGATCATTGCAAAGGTTTTAATTGCAGTTGTCGAATAAATATACAAACTTCCCGAAAACAGAATGATACCGATAAAGAACATCCAGCCTGCCCAAATAATACTAGCAGGATCAGCCTTCATCATTAATAATCCTGTTACTAATAATGCCATAGTGTGAAACATTTGATAATTTACTGCTTTTTCCCAGGTAGATAAAGCTTTTTCTGAAAGTCTTCCTTCTAAACCATGGGCACCAAACGCTCCCAACGCTACTGCTAAAAACCCATTAATCATGCCTAATACTAAAAATAGCTTCACGATTTACACCTCTTTATTAAAAATCAAAAATTGAATCCCCATTTGCTTCATCGTGTTCATTACCCGAGCTTGGTTTTGATGGTCTATGTAGTTTCGCATCATTATCACCAAGCATCGCCTTCATCTCTAAGGGAGAAATACCATTAACCTTAGCCCTAACTTGATCTTTTGCACTATCCTCAAGGAACAAATCACATAATAAACGAACATGACGAATATGCTTCACCAACTCTTCAGTGTTATTATCTTGATCTTTTGCTTCGTTTAGTTCATTTATCATTTTTTGTATGATTGTGGTATTTGCCACTGCCATTCATCTTGCTCCTTTCTTTTCTACCTCTTTTCATTATAAAAGCTGTGCTTCAGTAAAACAAACGTTTATTTGCATCATTCTCTCTTCATAAATCACTTTCTATAACAATAAGAAAAACGGAGCAAAATTCGCTCATTCCTTATCACTAAATGCTCAGATTTACGCTTCCTCTAGTAGCTATTATGGAATAATAGCTACTGCTTGCTTGACCACCACTCCGGCTGCCCACTTCCCTTTCCGTGTGGTTTGTCCTTCAGCTAACTTTTTTAGCAAAACCCGCTCAAAAAAGTGGATCTTCAGGTCAAACATTTCCCACAGGAGTTGAAGTGGCAAGCCTTCGCTATTATCAGGCTCTACAACGCTAGCATGAAGAACACAGCTGCTTTTATACTCACAGATAGCGATTTTCACTTTACCCATTGTAAAAAAAGTCAACCTATTACTTATGACAAGAATTGTTGCACCTTCTCATAGCGGAGACGAATTACGTAGACTCCTGCGGAAATTGCGCGAGCCGAAAATCCACTTTGCAACGTGTTCTTCTTTGCAAAGTTAGTTGAGGTCGCGCCCGCCGAAAGCGAAGTAATTAGTCGGAGCATTGCCAATATACATCAAACATTTCAAAATAACTACTTCGCTTAACGCAGTCATTGTACTGATTTTATACTTTCTTAACTTAGAACAAAGGCGCAAGCGCCCGATGAGAAACGTAGCGACTGGAGCGAGTCAACGGAGATAAAGGAATCACGGTGTGCTTGCGAGCCGATGATGGCATATCGTAGGGCGATTCATGAAGTCGCCTCGTTTCTGGGCGCTGGAGCTGGACGGCGGCCTAACACCTCCATATTTATCCACATGGCCTAATTTATAATTTCCTAGACTACAAAAAAGTCCTGAGTATTGCAGGACCTTGTTTTTTCGTATACTGGTTATCTTTTTCCCTATCAACTCGATGAAAAAACGAATGAGCATCAGTTTCCATACTCTCTACCCCAATTCCAAAATTCTTTTGGGTTGTTCTTCTTTATAGCGTTTATACATCCATTGCAAAAACCTGATTTCGTTATCCTGCAATTTTCTGCCAAGCTTCTTCTCCATATCTTTACATATTTCTAAAAAGCTAACCATACGCTTAAGATTCCCCCTAGTATGAAACGAGTTGATAATGCTATTCTATTGTACCTCGGTTTATGGTGATTATCAACTACAATATGATAAATAGGCAGAATTTACAGATAACTACTGTTTTTGACAAAATAGATTCCCTGTATTATGACAATTTTCCCTCCCTAAGCGAGCTTGTGAAGTATTTTCTTCAAATCCTATATTCATCGCCATCATGGCACATTTAAATGACGCAGGAACGAAATCAAAACCATGAAGACGAACCATACATTGCATTCGCTATATATGGAGACGAGACTTCTTGAAAAAAGAGCGCTTTTTTTGCATGCGATGTATCGCTTATCCTTTGGGAAGATATCGGCACCCCCTTAGTGTATAGCACGATAATCCGTCATCAGCCGAAGAGCAAGTATATTTCCCAAGTGGGTTTTTGCACGAAATTACTTCCTATTTACATTGAAATCATTTTATCGCAGCCTCATTCATTATTCTGAACGATCTTCAAGCTTGTTTTCAAGCTCAGTAATACGAGCCCGTAACTCGTTAACATCCTCCTTTGTCGCTAATCCAAACTCTTTAGCGAGCTTCTGTGTTTGCTCATATTGCTGCGTATTCCATTCATCCTTTTTCATTTCACCTTTCTCCACAAAATTTTGCAGAACCGTGCGTGCTTGATCTTGTGTTAGTTCATTCTTATCGACCAGTTGCTTTACCTTGCGTTCAAACTTCTCTTTACTAGTTACTGCAGCTCCTAATCCCAAAAGAAAACCTTTTTTTAAGACATCATTCATGTGTATCTCCTCCTTATTACTTTGATCGAATGTTGCGGTAATGCTTCATGAATAATAAAATCATCATTACAGCAAATATACTTGCTCCGGATATAGCAATGGTGGTCAATCGCCTTAAGTTTTGGTAATAGGCAAATAGGATACAGCTAACACTAACCAATAGTAGAACAAAACAGATTACTTCAAGTAAAACAAAGTAATTATGTGTCAGTTGCTTTTGTTGCTTCTCTCTCTCCCACTTTCTTTCCTTTTCCCCATTTTCTAGCCAACCTAACATAGCTTTTGGAAAGGATAATACTGGTTGAACTGCATCCTTTACATATTGCTTATAAATGGATTCCGCTAAATTTCTCCCGCCAAACCATTTTTTAATTTTAGGCTTTGCCCATTTCTGCAAATCTATATCTGGATAAATGGCTAGTAGGATACCTATAACGATTGATATCGCTCTTCCTAAATACGCATAATCCGCTGATAATTGGATTGGCTGATCACTTATAAACAAACGAATATCTTCTTTTAATTGTTCCATTGTATGAGCATCCATTGTATTTAATGAACCATTCTGATACATAGCAATGGTCTGTCTAATCATTTGTTTTAATTTCTTTCGATTCGCCTGAGGTAATATGAAATTCATTTCATCTAATGTTTCGATTACCCGATCGTAATCATCCATAATTATATTTTGTATTAGTTTTTTGAAATAATGCGTATCCTGCTTTCGTACCTCTCCAACCATGCCAAAATCAATAATTACAATCGTTCCATCCTGTTGAATCAAGATGTTTCCAGCATGGGGATCTGCATGAAACATACCTTCATTCAAAAATTGCTCTAGATAAAAGTCAAATAAGCTTCTAGCTATCTGCTGCGTTGAAACCTGATGTCGATGCATATACGAGACATCCGTTATTTTTGCACCGTCTATCCACTCCATCACCAAGACCTTTTTCGTACATAACTGCTCTATATAATTTGGAATATGTATGGCCTTATTATCTTGGAATCTCTCTTGAAAGTAACAGGCATGCTTTAACTCTTGTTGAAAATCTAGCTCCTTATTCATAACCGTGATAAGTTCTCGGTATAAGGAAGGTAAATCGGCCTTCTTACCAAATGACGTAAATACAGAAATCAACCAAAAAACGATTCGAAGTGCTTTAAAATCTATATGAAAAATTTCCTCAACACGATAACGCTGTACTTTTATTGCTACGTCTGAATGGTCTTCTCTTAACTTGGCTAAATAAACTTCACCTATGGATGCAGATGCGATGGACGTCGGTTTAATATCCTCTATATATTCATAGATGTCCCCTCCCCATTCCTCTTCTAATAGCTTCCGCGCATAGCTAAACGGCATTGGTGGGACACGATCAACCAATCCACTTAGTTCTTTGAGGAACGCATCGGGCATAAAGTCAGTCCTTGTACTAAGGAATTGCCCAACCTTAATTAATACACCGCCTAATTCAACAGCCTTATTACGATATTCTCTTGCTAATTTTGTTACTAATATATTCCATTTAGCGATCGTCCGGTCATCCCATACTTTATTTCTAAAATGGAACTTGTACATGAGAAAAATAAATTTGATTGTCATCCAGATCATGATACTGCAGCGATATACTAATCTATATTTAAGCCCCTTATTCACCTTCAACACCTCTTTAGATATGTACCCGATTATCTACTTATTTAAAACAAGTCGGTCCTAATAAATAGTTGGATAATGCGTATATTTCCCTTATAATAAATAAGAAATATGGAACAATGGGGGTTCTTATGAAGAATAATCACTTTACCATAAAAGACCATATTAAGGTTATCATCCCATCCTTAATTGGTATCTTTTTATTTATGTCACCTATACAGACAGAAGAAGGGCTTACGATACCAATAGCCATACTTGCTGGGAAGGTTCAAACCCTACTTGCTGATCAGTTATCTGCTATTATGATGGTAATTATTGTTATTACTGCAATAATGAGTGTATTCGCTAAGCTTATAGGAAGGGAAAAATTAAAAGGGACTCCTTTTTTTCAACAGCTTTTTCATGTGAGCACATTTTGGACAATTACCCGTGTTATAGCTGCCATATTTGCAGTAATGGTTTACTTCCGTATTGGTCCAGAATTTGTTCATGGTGAAGCAACTGGACAATTATTACTTGATGATCTGTTGCATGTATTATTCGCCGTATTTTTATTTGCCGGATTGTTTTTACCATTACTTATGAATTTTGGTTTACTTGAATTATTCGGTACATTAATGACGAAAATCATGAGACCATTATTTCGTTTACCAGGACGTTCCTCCATTGATTCTTTAGCATCTTGGGTTGGTGACGGGACAATTGGCGTATTACTTACTAGTAAACAATACGAAGAAGGTTACTATACAAAACGAGAAGCTGCTGTAATCGGTACAACATTTTCTGTCGTATCGATCACCTTTTCATTAGTAGTGATATCGGAAGTTGAACTCCAAGATATGTTCTTACCTTTTTATGGAACAGTCTTAGTAGCCGGATTTATTGCTGCATTAATCATGCCTCGGATTCCTCCGCTCTCGCGCAAATCCAATACGTATGTAAACGAAGAGGCGGAAGGATTATCTGAAGAAATTCCGAAAGGTGACAACGTGTTTACCTTTGGATACCGAAAAGCATTGAACCGTGCAAAGAAGGAAACAAGTGTGTATAAATTCATAAAAGAAGGTGGCCAAAACATCCTAGACATGTGGATGGGTGTCGCTCCTGTCGTGATGGCATTTGGACTGATCGCCTTAATAATTGCCGAAAATACACCTGTTTTCCAATGGCTTGGTATGCCATTTATACCGTTATTAGAACTCTTACAAATTCCTGCTGCTGAAGCAGCTTCAGAAACAATCCTAATTGGTTTTGCAGATATGTTCTTACCAGCTATCTTTGCTTCTTCCATTGAGGCAGATATAACCCGCTTTACTATAGCTGCACTTTCTGTAACGCAATTAATTTATATGTCTGAGGTTGGGGGATTATTATTAGGGTCTAAGGTACCGGTATCTTTTAAAGATTTGGCAATCATCTTTTTGTTACGTACAATAATTACCCTACCCATTATTGCAATCATTGCTCATATTATCTTTTAAGCTGCTATGCTATTAATGTAACCAAAAACAGACGGCCTATCCTTAGCCGTCTGTTTTTTTATATTTAAAAAAAAGGGGGTTATTTTATTATACGTTCTCTCTAAACATTTGGTTCATTAATTTATTTATTTTCTCTGTTCGTAATGCCGTATTCTTCGGCATTTCTCCATCTACCATTTCCTCGACAGATGCTTTCCTTACAAGTTCCGGATTGAAACCCATTTTTTCAGCCATTAATCGCATAAATTCATAAAAGCTTCTAGTCTTAGGAGAACCGGCATTAAATACACCAGATACGTCATTAACTACCATTTTTACAATGACAGCCGCTAAATCCTCCACATGGACAAATGTACGAATTAAATCATCACGGAATGCAATTGGCTTACCTGACCGTAAATGATAGGAAAGTTTATCTGTTCGTTGATCAAGCCTGCCAACCTGATTTTCCCCATAGACAGACCTACTCTTAAGATGACATAATTGGTCAATTCATTCGTTATAAAGCGTTCAGCTTTGACTTTAGCATTCGCATAATTACTCAGCTCATGATCATCTGGTAAAGGGGTTGCGGGATCCTCCTCATCATACGGACCATTCCCAGCACTGTAGACGAAATCAGATGAAATATAAACGAGCTTTGTTTCAGGGGTAAGGTGGGTTAGCAAGTGCAGAAGCCCATGCTCCGTCAATTGATGTTCTTGTGGTCCGTGCATCACCGACCAAACAACTACATCCGGTTGCATTGCTTTATAGTAGTTGGAGAAGGATTCTGGCTCATTTATATCCAATTTTACTAAATCAGCAACTATTGCAGGTTCATCCAAATATGTTCCACTAACAGTAATTTCGGGGATAGCCTTGAATCGTTTGTAAACAGAACTTCCAACATAACCACTTGCACCAAACACACAAACTTTCATGATTATTCTTCCCCTTTCTTTTATTGTTATCAGATTAGGATTCTGTCTTTGGATGCTGCTTACTTATTTTTTGATACGTCTTTTTGATAATTGATACTCTTCCTTCAATAACTGGCTGCCAAATACCGAGAACTGGCCTACTTGATAACAGAAGAACTAACGCTAACGAAATAGCAGCAAGACCAACCAAATCTATTATTCGATTTACCTCAAATAATTCTGCTTGTCGAAAATATTGAATGAAAAAACCGTGAAGCAGATAGACATACAATGTTCTAGCTCCTAAAACAGTCCAATTAAATTGCTTTTTAGGCACCCACGATAATACGCTGACAATCATGAGAGCAGCCGTTAAATAGACAAGTAATCTTGCTAGTCCTCCAAATTCTCCCATTCCTAAATCTCCATATGATTTAGAAGCAAGCAACCAACCTGAATTAAAATCAGGCATATAATAAATAGCAGTTGCAATTCCAGCCATTACTATTATTGCTGCTACCTTTATTCCCTTGTTCTTGATCAACATTAACTGTTTTTCCGTAATGAAGTAGCCAATTAGGAAAAACGGAAAGAATACAAATGTACGCGATAAACTAAACGTATGACCAATTTCACCAAAGTAACCTACAATTAGACCTAATTGAATTGAAATAACTACTGCCAATACTGGAGGTAGCTTTTTAAACCAATATAATAACATATGCCAACAGAATAAACTGAATAAAAACCATAATGCCCAATGAGGACTAAACAAATCCGTTTCCCATCCAGATTTACCAATCAGGTAATAATATCCTGAATAGAGGATTTGAAAAACAACATATGGTACGAGTAATTTTTTCATTAAATTTAAGATATATTTTATATTCCCAGAACCTTTAGCAAAAAAACCTGAAAGAAAGATAAATGCTGGCATATGGAAAGTATAAATCCACATATATAGCGTATTAATTTTCGGAGATCCGTCTGTAAAAGGTTGGATCATATGACCGAATACAACGAAAAAAATTAACAGCACTTTTGCATTATCAAAAAAGGCATTTCTTTCCATTACGCATCTCCTTTTTTAAAAAATTCTGAAACTTATCCCTTGGTCAATGTTAAATAAGTGTGCAATATCCACTTTACCCTATTTTTTATAGAAATAAATAGGTTACTAACCGATTTCATAGACTTGTTAGGTTATTGTAAAAGATTTGAAAAAAAGCTGTCATGATGTAATGGATAAAGTAAAAATTCAATCCGTGGAGGTTAATGTTTACCTCCCACGGAAGGTTAGTACCATAAGAATATGACCTAAAGACCTTGTAGTCGATCCCCACTCACCAATATTAGGTTCACTTTATTGCTTGAAGTGGGGCTTACTGCCAATTATATGCGGGGTAAAATTGGCCAAAGTTCTATTTTGAAGCATTCCACTGAAAAATCAGCTTTTATAGAAACCCTGTGTGTGGGTGGACGAATATCAATTGCTTTTCGTGAAAACAACAATAACGCAGCCCATGCAGTTCTTTTAAAGCTGCGAGGCTACGTTTTACTTTTCTCTTTTCTTATTCGGGTAAATCCACTTTCCTTTATGAGAAGGCCAGTTCAAGCAAACCCGTTCTTTCACTTCTTTCCACACATGACGTTTTGTACACTTCGTAAGTAGCCTGTCGAGACATTTTTGACAGCATGAAAAGAGGCTGGGACAAAACACAACTTCTTTACTGAAAATACGAATAATCATGTTATCAATAGGAGTATCATCGCCGCACCGTGAAAATATACGCTCTTTCCACGAGCACGGCCACAGCTAACTTGGTAAAGAAAAACACGTTACCACGTGAATCTTCGGACTCGTACTGTTCCCGCCAGAGTCTCACTTATTTCAGGTGCTAAATGAATGATTCTGATCAATAAACGAACGATAATTAATTTCAACCAATCATCGTTCGTTTTTAATTGGATTCTTCATTCTTTTGTCTCAGCCTCTTTATGAGCCTGTCTTCTTCTTTTTTGCCGTTGTTTTCGTCTTTTTCTTCGGTTGCTTTGGCTTTGGCTTTTCTTGCTTCGCTCGATCCAATGAGGCCTGCAGTGCATCCATTAAGTTTGTAGCTGCCTCTGGAGCAGGCTTTTCTGTTGCTGTAGCAGTAGATTCATCATTGTTCTTTTTCTGTTCAATTAGATCGAGTAATGCTGTACGATACTCATCTTTATATTTCGTAGCATCGAATTCAGTTGTTAATTGATCAATAAGCATTTTTGCCGTATCAAGCTCTTTTTTTTCGGTTTCCACTTCATCAGGTACATTTGGTACATCTTTCACATCACGAACCTCATCAGGGTAATGAATGGTTTCTACTACCAATGTATTCTCGTAAACACGAATAACAGCTAACTGTCCTTTTGACCGGATGATCATTTTGGCTATCCCTATTTTACCTGTATCTTTTAAAGCATTTCGTAACAGACCATATGCTTTTGCTCCCCCTTCGTTCGGAGATAAATAATAGCTTTTTTCGAAATAAATAGGATCAATTTCCTCTAATTGTACAAAGTCGACAATTTCCACTGCTTTATCTTCCTGTTCCTTCTGTAATGCTTTTAAATCCTCTTCATCCAGTACAACAAATTTATTTTTGGCATACTCATATGCTTTTACAATTTCATCATTCTCTATTGGTCGATCACAGACCGGACAACTTTTTTCATATTTGATTGGTGACTGGCATTCCTTGTGCAGCTGTCGAAGTTTAACATCTTTATTTTCTGTTGCAGCATGCATTTTTACAGGAATATTTACTAAGCCAAAGCTTATCGTACCTTTCCACATTGTATGCATTCACACATACCTCCCTTTGTCATAGTTTGGCTGAAATAACTTTATTTATCCTTCCTGATTAAACAACAGCATTTGTGTAAAAATAAGATAAATACAACGATCTTTTTAAAAGGGAGTATGAAATATGCATGTTATGAAACCGATAGCAAGTACAGATATACCTAAAGGTGACAATTGGATGTTTGAGGTGAAATACGATGGATTTCGTTGTGTTTTAAAATGGGAGCACGATAATATCCGTCTAATGAGTAAGAATAATAAAGATCTAACTTTACAGTTCCCGGAAATCATCGAATATTGCAAACGGAATCAAGAGAGACTTCTTTCCTTTCTACCTATACAGCTTGATGGAGAACTAGTTGTATTAAATAACATGTATCAGGCTAATTTTGCTTGGATTCAAAAAAGGGGGCGGCTAAAAAATAAAGACAAGGTCCAAGAAGCCGCTATCCATCGTCCAGCCAGCTTTCTAGCATTTGATCTTATTATGCAAAAGGGCAGACAACTATACCAAGAAATGTTTACGAAGCGTAAGCAAGCTTTAGAAGCTCTCATTTCTCAACTGAAGCACAACAATATCATACAATTTGTAAACGCATATCCAAATGCTGAGCTGTTATTAGAACGCGTTTTTACAAATAAAGGAGAAGGAATTATTGCTAAACGAAAACGTAGTACTTATAAGGCCGGTAAAAACCATCAGGATTGGTTTAAAATAAAAAATTGGAGAACATTACATGGTTTCTTAACTGCCTTCGATATGAGAAATAATTATTTTTCCGTCGCCGTCTTCCAAGAAGATACCATCGTTGACATCGGAAAGTGTAAACATGGATTAGATGAGGAAGCACTTCATACATTAAAAGATCTATTTATCCATAAGGGTAGTAAACAAACAGGTTCTGTATTCACGTTACCACCTGCCATTTGCGCGGCCATCCATAGTTTAGATTTATACGATGGGGAACTTCGAGAGCCAGAGTTTACCAAACTACAGCCTGATGTACACGCGAAAGACTTAACAGTTGATAGATTACATCTTGATATGGCTATGCTTCCTGAAAATATAGAATTGACAAATACGACAAAATTACTCTGGCCAAAAAGGCATCTAACGAAGGGGGATCTGCTTATTTATATAAGAGAAATCGCTCCTTATATGCTGCCATTTTTAAAGGAGCGTGCTTTAACTATCATTCGTGCACCAGATGGCGTAGAAGCTGAGCACTTCTTTCAAAAGCATTTACCAGCGTATGCACCAGATTTTATTCCACGTGTACAAGCGGATGGTGAAAGCTCTATTCTTTGTGATTCGCTCCATACACTCATATGGCTTGCTAACCATGGCACTGTTGAATTTCACGTTCCGTTTCAAACGTTGGCTAGTAGCTATCCCCAAGAAATCGTCTTTGATTTAGATCCTCCCGATAGAGAACGATTTCATTTAGCCATAAAGGCGGCACAAATAATCAAACCCATACTAGATGACTTAAAATTGACATCCTTTGTGAAGACTTCAGGCAATAAAGGATTGCAAATCTATATCCCTATTCCGGAAAGAAGCATGACCTATGAGCAGACCGCATTATTTACGCAAGCAATTGCATGGACTGTTGAAAATGCTTATCCTCAGTTATTTACAACTGAACGTATGAAAGACAAGCGAAATGACAGATTATATATTGACTATGTGCAACATGGGAAGAACAAGACAATTATTGCCCCTTATTCACCAAGAAAAACCCTAGATGCCACTGTTGCAACTCCATTATTTTGGGATGAATTGACAGACAAGCTCAATCCTCAAGCCTTTACGATCAAGAATGTAGTGGATCGTGTGAGATACAAAGGCTGCCCTTTTAATAGCTATCACAGGGAAAAGGAGAAACAATCCGTATCCAACGTATTAAAGCTATTACAAAAATAAAGTGAAACTTCAATCCTTGGGGGTATTACTGCCAGTTATTTGTGGGATAAACTACGCTCTCTCCAGAAATATACGTAATTACTGTGAGAGGAAAGATCTCGCTGCCCCCAAGGAAGCTTAACAGCCGCATGCCAAAAGTGAAGTCGATTTCTGGAGCAGCTTAGTTACACGAACCATCATTCCAGTTGTTGATAAACACAGTTTTATCCTCGTCTCCATCTAGTTAAACAAATGTTTATTTTTATTGCGTAACAATTTTTTCATACGTAAGCTGATCACAAATTATAAATAGTTTTGCATCCGTTGGTATAGGTTTTTTCAATTGATTTATTATGGATAAATCGTTGCCATTTGCTATTAGCATTGCTCCTTGCTGTGCTAAATCAGTACGCGCTTCTTCATACGTGTTCCATGTTTCTTTTTTACCAATCGAATAAAGATCGTAGCCTTTATGACTCGTCAGTTGTCGAATGATTTCACTGGAGCCATTGAAAAGTATGGAACGTGCCGCAAGATGCCCAGCTGTATCGTTTGCAGTAATAAATTCCTCTACAGAAGCATGTTTAAATGCTTGAATATGCGTCGATTCCAATACTTCACAAATGGTATAGATATTTTGTTTATATTCCTTCCCTATTCCTTCAAGGATGGTTGCAATTAGTAAGGTTTGCCCATCTGCCTGAGATGTTGCTATCGTATTCTCAGGAGCAAAAACCATCACGGATTTGCACTTCAGCAAATTTGCTTGTAATAATACATCCTGATTCGCTGGATTTCCGTGAACAAATTCTACTTGTTCATGCAATATTGGGGTTTTCTCTAATTTTTCGTCAATAACAACAATTGGTATATCCTTAAACGTATGTAAAAGCTCATCTAATGTAATCTTTGCTTTTTTTGTCCAGTTAATTAAAATAATATGTCCCTCTGTTGAGATATTCAATTTCCCTTCCTCCTTTAACCGTTTGCGGATACTTAAAAAATCAATTGCTTTACCGATAAATATTGTCATAAGCCCTATCCCAACAATGTATAAAAACATTGCAAATAGCTTCCCGGGAACGGTAACTGGAGAAACATCGCCATAACCTACTGTTGTTACAGTTGTCATGGTCCACCAAAGCCCTTCAAAAGGACTTGCAAATGTATCTGGTTCTAAAAAATATATAAAGTAACTGCTAGCAAAAACCAATGTTAATGTTGCAAATAGCAGAAACCAATTATTTAACTTAATTACTTTTACGAATAATTGCTTAAAAAATATCACGCAGGTTCCCCCCTTTTTCTTTCTAATAACACTAACATACGCATCCTAATACCTATTAAAATAGTAACATAAATATAAGATTCGTATAGAAAAAAACGAATAGATTCATGAAATCCGATTATATTTTTAGCGAAACCGGCGAGTTATCCGATTAGCTAAAATAACTAGTGAAAGCAGT
This sequence comes from Virgibacillus sp. AGTR, assembly GCF_016919725.2. Lineage (GTDB taxonomy): Bacteria > Bacillota > Bacilli > Bacillales > Amphibacillaceae > Virgibacillus > Virgibacillus salarius. The sequence goes on along the minus strand of NZ_JAJERH010000031.1, from coordinate 24,413 downwards.
AAGGATTAGAGAGAGAAGCGGTGTCTCATTTCCGCACGAGCTTTTTGTAAGCAAGTAGCTTGCCTGGCTTGTACAGGATCAATACCACCACTTCACTACTGCATCTAAAAGAATCTTTTATTTTTTGTCCTGTAAATGAACCAAACGCTTCAAATAATGTAGATTGATCACTCATATAAACTTCCTTGAGCTGATTCCAAATATATTCTTAGATCTTTTTTTATTACGCTATAAGCTCTCTGGAACCCCAGCATAGACGGGGCTTTTCTAAACAATTAAATAAAAAAACTGAGCAAAATTCGCTCAGTCCTTATCACTAAATGCTCAGATTTACGCTTCCTCTAGTAGCTATTATGGAATACTAGCTACTGCTTGCTTGACCACCACTCCGGCTGCCCACTTCCCTTTCCGTGGGGTTTGTCCTTCAGCTAACTTTTTTAGCAAAACCCGCTCAAAAAAGTGGATCTTCAGGTCAAACATTTCCCACAGGAGTTGAAGTGGCCTCAGGCTCTACAACGCTAGCATGAAGTAACACAGCTGCTTTTATACTCACGGATAGCGATTTTCACTTTACCCATTGTAAAAAAAGTCAACCTATTACTTATGACAAGAATTGTTGCACCTTCTCATAGCGGAGACTAATTACGTAGACTCACGAAGTAATTAGTCGGAGCATTGCCAATATACATCTAACATTTCAAAATAACTACTTGGCTTAACGCAGTCATTGCACTGATTTTATACTTTCTTAACTTATAAGAAAAGCGCAAGCGCCCGATTAGAAACGTAGCGACTGGAGCGAGTCAGCTGTGATAAAGAAATCACGGTGAGTCTGTACGAGCCAATGATAACTTTTTTAGGGCGATTCGTGAAGTCGCCTAATTTCTGGACGCTGGAGCTAGACGTTGCTCTACATACCCATATTTATCCACATGGGCAGGTTTTATAAATTCCACTAAATTCCACAGACTACAAAAAAGCTTGTAGAGAAACTCTAAGTTCTCTACAAGCTACCGCTTCATATTGACAAAAATCTTAAAGGGATGAACTTTCCTCTATTGCCGTTTTATCATTAAATGTTTTAACATCCATCTTTTTTAGTATTCTCGATGTCAATGTCCCACTAACCATAGAACCATTAACATTAAGAGCAGTACGTCCCATATCAATAAAGGCTTCAATGGAAATCAATAGCCCAGCTAGTGCAACTGGCATATTCATGGAGGAAAGTACAATTAATGCTGCAAAGGTTGCTCCCCCACCAACACCAGCAATTCCAAATGAACTAATACCAATAATAAGTACTAATTGCAATATAAATCCAGGTGATAATGGATCGATTCCTACTGTTGGCGCAATCATAACAGCCAGCATAGCTGGATATATACCTGCACATCCGTTTTGTCCCATTGTTGCACCAAATGACGCTGACATGTTGGCAATACCTTGATCAATACCTAGCGAATTTCGTTGTGCTTGAATGTTTAGCGGGATCGTTCCAGCACTTGAACGTGATGTAAACGCAAAGCCTAATACAGGAATGACCTTACGTAAATATATGAACGGGTTCAATCCGAATAAACTTACTAATAATAGATGAATAACAAACATAACGATTAACGCAACATATGATGCGAGAACAAATTTACCTAGTTCTACAATGCCTGCGAAGTCTGTGCTTGCCACCGTATTTGCCATCAGTGCTAAAATACCATAAGGTGTTAAACGTAAAATTAATGTAACGATTCTCATAACGACTGCATAAAGAGAATTAACGATCTTTGTAAACATTTCTGCCTGTTCTGGGTTCTTCCTACGAACTCCGAGCACAGCAATACCGACAATTACCGAGAATATAACTACTGCAATAACAGAAGTAGATCGCTCTCCAGTCATATCTAAGAAAATATTAGACGGGATGAAATTCAGAATTTTTTGTGGAGCTGATTGATTTTCAACTTCACCCAATGTGGTCTCAAGCATTGTTCCTCGTTCATTTTCTGCATGCCCAGCTTCTATTTGGTCAGCACTTAAGTCAAATAGTGTTGCCGAACCAATTCCGATCAAGGCAGCAATCATCGTTGTTGTTATTAAAATGCCAATAATCCAAGCTGACATTTTTCCTAATTCAGCAGTTTTTTCTAAATTTATAATGGATTGAATAATCGACACCATAACAAGCGGTACTACAATCATCATAAGAAAACGGATATAACCACTACCTACGATGCTATACCACTCCGTAGTTTCTGTTAATACTTCTGAACCTGTACCATAAACCAGCTGTAATATAGCACCTAAGACAATACCAGCACCTAGCCCAGTAAACACACGCTTCGTAAATGAAAAATGCTTTTTCTGCATCCATATAAGTAATCCAATTAAAATAACTAGTACTGCGATGTTTACAATGGTATAAAGTAAACTCATTATATAAACCCTCCTTGTTTGTCATTTCCGTTATTATTTGCATATGAAGTTGAACTTATCATATGCGCAAAAAATTTTTATCGTTACCATATTTTATTATTCCGATAAAATTAGTATGACTTTAAATAAGATACAACGGTTTAGCATTTGTGTCAAGAGAATGATTTGCTTCCATCTTGGATGCACGGGTTAGAGTTTTTAAGAGGGCTGACAACCACTTACGAACAAAAGCGCTAGCGCCCGATTACTGGAGCGAGCCAACAGAGGTAAAGGAATCACGGTGAGCTTGCAAGCCGATGATGACTTAGCGTAGGGCGATTCGTGAAGTCGCCTCGTTTCTGGGTGCTGGAGCTGGACGTGGCTCAACACGCCCATCTTTATCCACATGGGCTAATTTTATAATTTCCTTTGACAATTAGAAAAACGGAGCAAAATTCGCTCATTCCTTATCACTAAATGCTCAGATTTACGCTTCCTCTAGTAGCTATTATGGAATAATAGCTACTGCTTGCTTGACCACCACTCCGTCTGCCCACTTCCCTTTCCGTGGGGTTTGTCCTTCAGCTAACTTTTTTAGCAAAACCCGCTCAAAAAAGTGGATCTTCAGGTCAAACATTTCCCACAGGAGTTGAAGTGGCCTCAGGCTCTACAACGCTAGCATGAAGTAACACAGCTGCTTTTATACTCACGGATAGCGATTTTCACTTTACCCATTGTAAAAAAAGTCAACCTATTACTTATGACAAGAATTGTTGCACCTTCTCATAGCGGAGACTAATTACGTAGACTCCTGCGGGAATAGCGCGAGCCAAAAATCCACTTTGCAACGTGTTCTTCTTTGCAAAGTTAGTTGAGGTCGTGCCCACGGAAAGCGAAGTAATTAGTCGGAGCATTGCCAATATACATCAAACATTTCAAAATAACTACTTGGCTTAACGCAGTCATTGCACCGATTTTATACTTTCTTATCTTTTAAAAAAACCGGTTTCTCCTAAAGAAACCGGCTAACATAAATAGAATATTGTGATTTTAAAAGCTAATTACTAATCCAGCTTTATCATCTGATTTTTTGAGCCTAGGATATGTACTACACTCTGGATCTGCTTTTTCAAAATGGAGCAGATCTTCGATATAAGAATCTATCCCTTTCTGTATAATCAAAAATGACAAATACCCCCAGTAGTTTATCTCGCTTGGAACGATTCCTTTAGGTAACATCATTCCATCTGTTAGTGAACCATTAAAAAGAAGCTGCCTCAATAGTCAGCTTCCTTTCCTGTTTTTTTAAAATGAAACTCGGTCATTCCAAGCCTTATCTGCTAGACTAAATTTTGTGACAAACACTTATCAAACTAGGGTTGGTTCTAATTCAATTTCCACATTTCCTTTTAATGCTCTAGAAATCATACAGCTTTGTTCTGCCTTGATGACTAATTTGCGGAGTTGACTATGTTGACCTTCTGTCGCATGCTCTGTTAAAGTAACCGTTGGCCGATGTATAATTCGCTTATACGTGAATACTCCCTTTGTCACGTCCACGATCCCTTCCGAATGTAAATACATTTGCTTTAAAGGCAATTCCGCTCTTTCAATCATTGCTGCTAATGTAATAATATAACAGGTAGCAGCTGCACCTAATAGCATTTCGTCCGGATTTGTTCCAATTCCTGGACCATCCATTTCAGGTGGTATAGATATATTTGTTTTCAAGTTACCTGTCTCTAGGAAGCCTTGACTATTTCTCCCACCTGGCCAATCTGCTTTTAAATGAAAATGATGCTCTGCCATGTAATCACCTCTTAGCTATAGACTACTAAACATCCATTTCTAAAGGGAATAGTTATGCTTCAAACCCTGCTCACATAATTATAAAAAGTATTTCATCAGAATAATCACAATAATTCAGCAGCCTATACAGGTACGCTCAAAAAATACAGTGAAACTTCAATCAGTGGGGGGTGTTGTTTAGCACCCACTGATTGGTAGTACCACACTGCTTTACTTTCCCCTATTATTTCTTTGTAGGGAGTTGAACAAAAATTGAACCACAGAGAGCGCTTCTCCCTCACACGAGGTTAACGTGTTGTCGACTAAGATGACCATTCCACTGATTTTAAAAGAGACTTTTTTGAAAACCTAATCTATTCCTTCATAAAAGATCATTCATTGACGTTAATCCTGAGCTTTTTCTTTTTTGTTTGCATCGCTAGAGGTAAACCAACCAATAACCGCAATTCCTACTAATACGACATAGAATATCGATTTCCATAATGTTGAATGTGGAAAATCATGTGGTATCCAAGCAATATCTGGATGTGCAAGAACGATTAAAGCTAGTTTAACTCCGACCCAGCCAACAATTACAAACGCCGCAATTTCCAAACCAGGACGCTTATTTAATAAATCCACAAAAACATTAGCTGCAAAACGCATGATAATTAATCCAATCATTCCACCAGCAAAAACTACCAAGAATTGTCCGGTGTCTAGACTTCCGATATGGCCAAGATTAGTTGGTGGTAAAGCTACTGCTAAAGCTACTGCTGCAAGAATAGAATCGACCGCAAAGGCAAGGTCAGCAAATTCTACTTTTAAGACGGTCATCCAAAAACCGCTACCTTTTTCTTCTTTGGCACTCGCTTCTTCATCTGGTTCATCCTTGGATTTTAACTTATCATATAAATGTTTAATCGATATAAATAACAGGTAAGCTGCACCAATCGCTTGTACTTGCCATACATCGACAAGGAATGAAATAATAAACAATGAACCAAATCGTAATACAAATGCACCAGCCAATCCATAGAATAATGCTTTCTTTCGCTGATCTTCCGGTAAATGCTTCACCATTATCGCTAAGACAAGCGCATTATCAGCGGCTAGTAAACCTTCGAGTCCAATTAAAACTACTAATACCCATAAATATTCCACTAATAATTCAATACCCATTCTCTAGGCTCTCCCTTCTGCTACGCTCGTATAGAGCTTTAACCTTATATTCGACTTGAAGCTTTTACTTCTACCTAAAATTACGTTATGTAACTTCGTACAAATAAAAAAGCTCCTACCAATAGGTAAGAACCATCAAAAAAGACCCTTACCTAGACTGGTAAAGGTCTCGCTAACAACGATCGTTGCCAATTCAGCCGGAGAATATTCTCGTAATGACGACTAAAATTGTACAGCTACTCCCCTTTAATAGGAATATAACATTACTTACTATTAAACATCGATAAACATAAAATGTCAACGATTGATTCTACCATGTGTCTAGTTTTAGTAACTAGCCTTCCCCACAGAATCAAATCTATTCACCATATTAGCCCTCGATAATTTGTTCAAGAATCCGTTCCATAGCTTGTTTTAATGCAGAAATCCTTTGTATGCTCTCTTTTTCATTTTCCGTACAAACCCCATAATAACATTTGATTTTTGGTTCAGTACCTGATGGGCGAAGGCAAACCCAGCTATGCTGTTCTAAAATAAATTTCATCATATTTTCTTTAGGTAGTTCAATAGCTTCTATATTTTCTGGATTATCGAGCGTATAGCGTTGACCAATTAAATAATCTTCTGTTGCTTTCACACATAAATCAGCAATTTCCTGTAATGGTTCTGAGCGGATTGTAGCCATAATCTTAGCTATTTGCTCAGACCCTTGCTTCCCTTTTAAAGTTAGAGATGTCATGTCTTCCTTATAATAGCCATGCCTTTCATATAGTTCATGAAGCGCATCATGCAAAGTTTTACCTTTATTCTTCCAATAGTATGCCATTTCACTTGCCATCATAGCTGCTTGTATCGCATCTTTATCTCGTGCAAAGCTACTCGTTAAATAACCATAGCTCTCCTCATAACCAAATACGAATGTTTCACCAGTTGCGTCAAACTCCCGTATTTTTTCTCCAATATATTTAAAGCCTGTCAAAGTATTAATTGTCGTTATTCCATAGTAATCCGCCACTGCTTTACCTAGTTCCGATGTCACTACTGTTTTTAGCATCCGTCCGCTTTTTAATAATGCCGAATCACTATGCGATAAAATATAATCCAGCATTAATGCACCTAACTGATTACCGGTTAACACTTGATAATTACCCGTGTCGTCTTTGACAGCAACACCTAAACGATCGGCGTCCGGATCTGTTGCTAATAAAATAGCTGCATCATGCTTTTTCCCCTGTTGTATTGCCCTTGTGAATGCTTGATGCTCCTCTGGATTAGGTGATTTCACAGTAGAAAACTCTGGATCTGGGACAGCTTGTTCTTCTACAACATGAACATTCGTAAAATTCAATTGTGCCAATCCCTGAGATACGAGCTCATAAGCAGTTCCGTGAAGTGGTGTAAAGACAATTGGTATAGCTTTCTCTTGCTCACGTTCTTCTGCAGGCAGCTTAGATATATCAATCAATTTTTCTAAGTAGGCATTATCAATTTCATTCCCAATCCAGTTAATTAGTTCTTCTTTTTCTAATGTAGCTTGATCCATATAGGGAACTAATAATTCATCGTCTGTTTGTTGAATGCAGGCAATAATGTCAGCTGCCTGATTTGGTGTTATTTGTCCACCATCCTCATTATACACCTTAAAACCGTTATATTCTGGAGGATTATGACTTGCTGTAATCATTATTCCTGATACCGTTCCCAAATAACGTACCGCAAAGGAAAGTAGCGGGGTCGGTCTTAATGATTTAAACACATATGCTGTTATTCCAAATGCCCCTAATACTTTTGCTGTCTCAATAGCAAATTCTTTTGACATATGTCTGGAATCGTACGCGATTACAACACCTCTGTCTTTTACATTTACCGTATGTTCTAATAGATAATTTGCTAGTCCATTAACAGCCTTACGAATGGTATATATATTCATACGGTTTATTCCAGGACCAATGATCCCTCTCATCCCGCCTGTCCCAAATGTCAATTCTTTATAAAAAGCATCTTCCAATGCGAGCTGATTTCCATTTAATTTCGTTAACTCATTCTTTAAATTCGCATCAAGATCTTGGAATGTTTCCCATTTTTGATAGACTTGTTCCCAACTGGTCATTCGTTATGTCCTCCAACTGTATATAATCTATACGAATTTTAGCATACTTACACAGATTATTCTATCGATCAAATTTTGAATCGTTTATGATTTCATAAATTAGGTTAAAATAATAGAAAACGTAAAGATCAAAGCTGTCTTGTTTGGGAATATCATTGTTACTTTAGCGTCGTCGTATCAAAACAGTTCGTAAAGCTAAATAAGATATACTTTCTATTATTCTTTGAAACAGGTAAAATAGATACAAATGATTTGTGAAGGTTGGGATGTTGGTGGTAAATAAACGCTGGTTTCAGTTTTTAGTGTTTTTCATAATGGTTTTTCTGTTAATATTACTTATTTCGGTTACTGATTTTATTTTTACACCCTTTTTGAAAGTAATAGGGGCCGTCGCCGTACCTATTATAGGTGCAGGTATTCTTTACTATTTAACAAAGCCGTTAATGTACTTCTTTGAACGCCTTAAAATAAATCGTATCTTTTCAATTATTCTTGTATTTCTTGTATTAATTCTTCTTGGTGTTTTTGTCTATATGTATATTGCTCCAATTGCCCAACAACAATTTAGGAATTTAATTGATAATGTTCCAACAATGGTAAACTGGGCGCAGGATATGATTTCTTTATGGCAATCAAACCAAACTGCTATTCCTGCAGAAATAGACAAAGCAATCAATAATTTTACGAATAACCTTCAATCACATATTGATAGTGTATTAAATTATTTGTTTGGATTTATTGGACAACTCATTGGATTTGTTACTGCATTAGTTCTCGTTCCATTTTTCTTATTCTTCATGTTGAAGGATGGAGAGAAGCTAGTTCCATTTATTACACAAATCTTTTCCAAGAAAAAAGCGGAGAATATTCGTAGCTTGTTTGTCAAAGTAGATGGAACGTTAACAGCCTTTATACAAGGGCAGTTAATTGTTAGTTTTGCCGTCGGTGTGCTGTTATTTATTGGATATTTGATCATTAACTTAAAATATTCCTTAACACTAGCGTTATTTGCTATGGTAATGAATGTAATTCCTTTTGCTGGTCCATTTATAGCCGTAATTCCGGCATTAATCGTTGGAGCATTCCAAGATCCGTTTATGGTGATTTGGGTGTCCATCGTAATGATAGCCGCGCAGCAAATTGAAAGTAATTTAATTTCACCAAATGTTATGGGGCGTGCATTAGACTTACATCCATTAACAGTCATTACCGTTATCTTAGCAGCAGGAAGCATTGCTGGATTCTTAGGTATTCTATTTGCTGTACCATTTTATGCAGTGATTAAGACGATCATTATCCATTTCTATAAAACATACGTAAACTCTAAAAAAAATAAGGAAGATGCATTAATCTAATGCTGAGCTTATTAAAAGCATAAATTACATGTAGATAAAGTGAAACTCCAAACTATAATCCGAGGTTACGAACTTAGTTCCGGATATTGGTTTGGAGTTTTATCATTTATGGTGGTGAAGACTTCTGTGATAACTGATGAGCTCGAAGAATCAGTTGCTAAGCAATTTTTTTCGTGCGTTAGCTGATCATCATAAAGGTTCCCATCGTTTAGATTGCGATTTTAGAACATGGTATTATATTTGCTTGTGAACTACTCATTTAGTTTTAACCTAACCACTCGGTTATCTCTAAAACAAATAGACAATAGCAGAACCAATTTTATAATAGCCAATCTTCTTGTAAATATTATTTGCAGTTGGGTTCGACAAATCTGTATATAAACTACAAAATTGATACCCGTCATTTAACAGCTTTTGACTTAATTGGCTTACAACACTTGTAGCATACCCTTTTTTCTTATATTTATCAGGGGTATAGACAGCATTAATTGTCGCACCATGCTTCGTCTCCCTTGATTTATTCGCCATGGAAACCTTATTCTCCCCTATCTGCAAAAAATAAGCTGTTTGCTTATGTAAAAACTCCGCCGCCAAACTAGATGCTCGCGACTCATCTATTGGTGCATTAGCTTCCTCTCCAAAAAGAAGAAGCCACTTTGCTAGAAGTGCATGATCAGCTAATTCTGCTTGAATTAGCTGTCCTGGTAAAGGATACTCTATCTGCACACGGTCTAATTGATAGATCAATTCATTCATATGTACGGATGCTGTTTTCCCGCTTTTTTCTTCCCATTGCTGGGCGAAAGCTTTTGCATACTTTATTGGCCCTAGTACGCCAGGAACCTCATAGCCATGTTGATATAAATAATTCGTAATAACCGGTATGAAATCGAGAGAATTCACTTCAATATCTGGCAAGATCCAATTATGGGGTGGAGTTCGCAGGAATGCATAAATAATTTCCCCATTCGCTTCTACCCAACCTAAGAAACAATCTGTTTTGTTTTCCTTCAAGCGATTCATAATACCAAGCATCAAATTATTACATGCTTCTTTCTGAAGTAAAAGCGGTTCAACTCGTTTTGCATATGAATCAACAGCCTGGTTAATAAACACCTTCACCTTAACCATTCCCTCTCTATTTTTCTAATACTATGAATGTTTTTACCTGTTTTGTAAAGTGTTTTTTGCTACACTAGTATAAAGAGGTGATGAACGATGACAATAGAGCAGTTACAAGCAAAGCTTGATGAGTTAAAATCCGATTACGTACGGATTCAAAGTGACTTAGATAAACTTGAGTATGTCCGCGGCAGAGTATCATCTGCAGAGGAACAACTTATTCGTCTTGAAGGAGAAATTGCTGAAGTTAATAAACAATTAGCCGATTTAAATAAGAAAAACTGAGCAAAATTCGCTCAGTCCTTATCACTACATGCTCAGATTTACGCTCCCTCTAGTAGCTATTATGGAATAATAGCTACTGCTTGACCACCACTCCGGCTGCCCACTTCCCTTTCCGTGGGGTTTGTCCTTCAGCTAACTTTTTTAGCAAAACCCGCTCAAAAAAGTGGATCTTCAGGTCAAACATTTCCCACAGGAGTTGAAGTGGCCGCCCTTCGCTATTATCAGGCTCTACAACGCTAGCATGAAGTAACACAGCTACTTTTATACTCACGGATAGCGATTTTCACTTTATCCATTGTAAAAAAGTCAACCTATTACTTATGACAAGAATTGTTGCACCTTCTCATAGCGGAGACTAATTACGTAGACTCCTGCGGGATTAGCGCGAGCCGAAAATCCACTTTGCAACGTGTTCTTCTTTGCAAAGTTAGTTGAGGCCGTGCCCGTGGAAAGCGAAGTAATTAGTCGGAGCATTGCCAATATACATCAAACATTTCAAAATAACTACTTGGCTTAACGCAGTCATTGCACTGAATTTATACTTTCTTAACTTAGAACAAAAACACAAGAGCCCGATTGGAAACGTAGCGACTGGAGCGAGTCAGCGGAAATATAGGAACTACGGTTTGCTTACGGGCCGATGTCGACTTAGCTTAGGGCGATTCGTGAAGTCGCCTCGTTTCTCGGCGCTGGAGCTGGACGCAGCTCAACCCGACACCATATTTATACAAATGGGCAAATTTTATTATTTTCTAAAAGAGTGAAGCGTTTGAACTGCTCCCCTTAAGTTAGACAGATTAACAAATAAAAATCTGTTTTACCTAGGGGGAATTTTTTATGTCCAAGAGATCTCATTCGAGTGAATTTAATTTGAAGTAATAATGTCAACAATAATGAAGGTGATACAAAGAAGGATGTTCAAATATCAAATAAATAATACAACCCTTTCTAAATGGATGGACATTTGAAACGGACGGAATAAGTGGGTTAAAGGAAGCAGCTGTATTTGATTAGTTGTCAGGAGACTATTCTTATAAAGAAGTTCCAATGGAATCATTTTGGGGGACTCTCAAATGTGAGAAGTACTATTTACATAGGTATGAAAGATATCAAGAAAGATTATACGGCCCTAGCCCTGTTGAATATAGAGCTAAAGCCGCTATCCATTTTTATAATTTCCAATGTCTACTTGACAGGGTCAATTCAGCTTCATACTTCTTTTTCATTCCCTTTTGTATTGTTATTTCGCTGCGTTTCTAACTTGGCTTGAATCTTTGCTTTTTCTTTATTAGGTGGTGTCAGACTTACTATTGTATCCCCTACTGCTGGAACAGTTCGCATTTCTTCGGAATAAAATTTCAATTGACCTGAAGGCTTAATTAGATAAAGAAAAGCAGTAGATTCATCTTTGTCAGCTACATATTGCTTATAGTTATATTGTGAAGTTAACGTAGTTTGTCTGAACACATAATGATTATTCAGCTTTTCCAACAAATCTTCCATCGTAAATTTCTTATCAAATAAAATCCGTCCTCCAACTTTAGATACAACCTCTGTTGTATCACCTTTTATTTGATCAAGTGGACTAACTTTAAAGACATTAGTTCTACCATATTCGGGCATAAATGTTGTACATACAAGGGAATTAAAAGCATGATCATCTGTTATAGCTAGCAAATATTCATATGGAATTGTATCCAGGTTATATTCCGACTGCTCAGAGAGTATATTTCCATGATAAAAATTAATACCTGCCTCACGAACTGGCCTTAATCTTTCCCATGAAGAGTCAACAATTATTACTGGAAAATTAGCCTTTGCCAGTGATTTAGCTAATTCAACTGTAAAGCGATTAGCTCCATTAATTAACGCTCCTGGTCTTCCTTCCATAGATAAATGTAATTTTTTCGCCAACCAACCAATTGAAAATCCATGAGCTACAACCGTAAAAATTACTAGTCCAAAGGTAAGTGTTGTTAGTATTTGTGCATCTTCATAACCTGCTTCGGTCAATACACTAGCAAAATAGCCTGATACGGTCAACGCTACAATTCCTCTTGGTGCAATCCAACCTACTAGAGCTTTCTCATTAAATGATAATCCCGTGCCAATGGTAGAAAGGAAAATCGATAATGGGCGAACAATGAACATCATTAATAATACATAGCCAATAATGTTGGGACTAAATATTTGCAGTAGGGTTTCTAATTGCAAGGATGCGGTTAGCATAATAAATATCGTTGAAATGAGTAAAATTGAAATGTTTTCTTTGAAATGACGCATGTCAGAAATAGAGCTTATCCCCATATTGGCAAGTGTAATTCCCATAGCTGTTACTGATAATAATCCTGTTTCGTGCATAATTTCATCTGCACCGGTAAAACAAACAATAACAACAATGACAACTGCTGGAGATTTTAAGAATTCTGGAATATGGCCTGTTTCAAACATCCAGCCAATTCCTTTACCACATGCCCAGCCAAATATTGCCGCAAAAATAGATGCTGCAAAAAATAGTGTTAACTTTGCTCCATCCGGATCATTTGCTGTTAAAAAGGTAATAATCTCAAAAGCGAACACTGCTAAAAGTGCACCAATTGGATCAACGATTATTCCTTCCCATTTTAGGATTTTAGCTGGTCTAGGCTTTAGCTTTGATTGCCGTAATAATGGCATTATTACAGTTGGTCCAGTAACAATAAATAGGCCACCAATTACAAAAGCAACGGTCCAAGACAAACCTGCAATATAGTGAGCAGTTAATGAGCCGAGAATCCAGGCTATAAATGCACCAACAGTGGAGATTCGGAAAACAGGCTTGCCTAGTCCCCTGAGCTCCTTAAAGCTGAGATTTAAGCTGCCCTCAAATAAAATAATGGCTACTGCTACAGATATAATTGGGCTATATAAACTGCCAAAGTCTTCCTCAGGGTTCATTAAACCAAAAACTGGTCCTGCCAACAGTCCAGTGATCGACATAACAACAATAGCCGGCATACGGTAACGCCAAGCGATCCATTGGGACCCGATCCCTAAGAAGCCTATTAGCATGATTTCAAATAATAAAGACGGAACCATGTGATACCCCCTATTTAAAATTTCAACGAAACTACTTCCTTATGTAACATTGCAATCAATCCTACAGAAAGTAAAACGTCGGATAGCCATATAAAAGGAAATAACACATTCCTTTGTAATGGCAAATTATAGATAAGATAAAAACATTTTAAATGTGAAAGGAAAGAATGTAAACAATTTTAATTCAGGCAAATATAAATCATACTATTATCAACATTTACTTTTCTCTCCTTTTCCATTGACAATCTTAACCTGTTACTGTTAAGATGATGTCTGCTTTGCGTTATTTTCTGAAAAAAATTAATTCAAAAAATCGCCCTTTATTTTCAGATTATATTGAAAAAATAGATATTACTCTTCTTTCTTTAGTATTTGATAATACAGGAATGTTCATTCCATTTCGTTTTAATTTAAGGAGTGCTATACAACTGTATTCAATAAACAATCTCAACAGGAAATCATATAGAAGGGATACACGTATGATGAATAAAGATACATTCATAATCGGCTTTATGTTATTTGCTTTATTTTTTGGTGCTGGAAATCTCATATATCCTCCTGTACTTGGACTCCATTCAGGATCGTCTTTTATTACTGCTATTGCAGGCTTTGTGATAACTGGTATAGGTTTACCTATTTTAGCAGTTACTGCTATTTCGTTCGTAAAAAAAGATGCCAGAGAAATAGCAAATCGAGTCCACCCTCTATTTGGCATTCTATTTACAACAGCTGTGTATTTAGCAATTGGACCATTTTTTGGAATACCTCGTGCAGCTACAGTTGGCTACGAGATGAGCATCGAACCCTTTCTTAATAACGTATCACCTTATACGTTATTGCTGTTCACAAGTGTATTTTTTATTTTCGTCTTTTTTATCAGTTTAAATCCTTCAAAAATGGTAGATCGAATTGGACAGTATTTAACACCTATACTATTGCTGTCTATTACAGCATTAGTAATTGGCGCTATTATCTTATTTGACCAGCCAGCTACAGCACCTACCAGTGATTATGCTAGTAGTCCTTTTTTTAAAGGCTTTGTCGAAGGCTATTTAACTATGGATGCTATTGCAGCTCTAGCCTTTGGAATTATTGTGGTAAATGCCTTTAAAGAAAGGGGTGTTTCCACACAGAAAGGGCTTATTACTGCAACATTGAAGGCTGGATTGGTCGCTGGAGTAGGTCTGATCACTGTCTATACCTCTATCGGCTGGATTGGTACAAAGGTGGCAGGATCAGCTAGCTTCAGTAATGGCGGAGAGATACTCTCACATGCTGCAACTTCAATCTTTGGAACATTTGGAACACTGCTGCTAGGAATTATTGTTACGTTAGCCTGTTTTACCACTTCTGTCGGTTTAGTAGTTGCTTGTGCGCAATTTTTTTCAAAATTGGTGCCAATCTCTTATTCCTTGATTGCTTTTATAATTACTTTCTCTAGTTTTGTTATTGCTAATCAGGGTTTAGATGCAATCATTAGTTTTTCTGTTCCCGTACTTGTATTCTTATATCCAATAGCTATTGTACTTATTATGCTAACCTTTCTACGGTCATTATTTCAGAATAGGCCGGAGGTCTACCGTGGGGCAATTCTATTTACCGCAGTCATAAGCTTAAATGATGGGATTACGTCCTATGGTATTGATATTCCAACTGTCACGAACTATGTAATGAAAATTCCTTTATTTGATATTGGTTTGGGCTGGCTACTACCAGCTATTATTGGAGGATGTATCGGATTTCTAGTTTCAAAGCTTAGACCCCAAAAGACTTAACTATTACTTTAGGCTAGTGTATTCCAGTAAAGCTGTGAGATATTGCTGAATTAGCCAATACCGTCCGTACATTAAACGATAAGCTCATGAAAGCTAAAAATCATATCAACTTATAAAAATGAAACTTCAATCAGTGGGGTCTTACTACCAGTTATGTGTGTGGTAAAATTATAGAATATTTGTATATGCAGGAGCTGTATCTTTACAGCTTCTTTTTTTCTTCTATAACCAACTACAGAAAGAATATGTTAGGATGGTACATGTAAAAGGAGGAAATACATCATGGGAATGAAGGAAGAAAAACTACTTCAAACGTATTTCGGTTATGAAACCTTCCGTCCAGGGCAGAAGGAAACCATTGATTACATCTTAGCTAAAAAGAATATTCTCGCTGTCATGCCTACTGGTGGGGGAAAGTCCATATGCTATCAAATACCCGGCTTAGCATTGCCAGGCACTGCAATTATCGTATCTCCTCTTATTTCTTTAATGAAGGACCAAGTAGATGCATTACAGTCTTTAGGAATTGCTTCTACTTATATTAATAGCTCATTAACTGCAGGTGAACAACAGCATAGGCTAAAGGATATTGCATTAGGAAGATATAAATTTGTTTATGTAGCACCCGAACGATTTGATTCAGGAAATTTCTTGAATGTACTTAAGCAAATAAATATATCATTAATTGCCTTTGATGAGGCACATTGTATTTCCCAATGGGGTCACGATTTCCGACCGAGCTATCGATCAATCATTCCACAATTAAAGCAATTACATCATGCTCCAATTATAATGGCGTTAACGGCAACGGCAACAGAAGAAGTCATATTCGATATCCAGCAGTTATTACACATAAATCATGTAGTAAATACAGGCTTCGAAAGAGATAATTTATCCTTTCACGTCATTAAAGGAAAGAATAAATCCTCCTATATCCGCTCTTTTTTACAGGAAAGAGGCACTGAATCAGGAATTATTTATACAGCAACAAGAAAACAGGCAGACAGTCTTTATGATCAGCTAGAAAGACGCGGTTATTCGATTGCTAAATATCATGCAGGTCTTTCAGAACAAGAACGACAACATGCGCAATCTGCATTTATTCATGATGAAAAACAGCTTATGGTTGCAACAAATGCATTTGGTATGGGGATTGATAAATCTAATGTTCGTTTTGTCATTCACTATGCTATGCCAATGAATATTGAATCGTACTACCAAGAAGCTGGGAGAGCTGGAAGAGATGGGGAGCCAAGTGATTGCATATTATTATTCTCAGCACAGGATATACAGCTACAGAAATTTCTTATTGAACAATCCTTAATGGATGATGCCGCAAAGCAAGGGGAATATCGTAAACTGCAGTCCATGATTAACTATTGTCATACCCATGGATGTTTAACTACGTTTATCTTAAATTATTTTCATCAAGAGGATAACAATGAATTATGCGGTCGCTGTAGCAACTGCATCCAACGTCAGGAAAAAATAGATATTACAGAGGAAGCGCAGAAAATACTTTCTTGTGTAAAACGGATGGGAGAAAGATTTGGAGTTGGGATGACAGCGAAGGTACTTAAAGGATCGAAAGATAAAAAGCTAAAAGAGTTTCGGCTCCATACATTATCTACATACGGAATCCTCTCAGCTTTTACCGAAAAAGAATTAACTGAATGGATACATTTCTTGGTAGCAGAACAATTATTAGCTACGGAGGAAGGGAGATTTCCAATTCTAAAGTTAAATCATCAATCTGTTGAAGTGTTAAAAGGAAGAAAGTCTGTATACATGTTTACGATGCCGATCCCGATAAATGAGCAGACTGATTACCATAAAGATTTATTTACGGCATTGCGTAACTTAAGAAAGCAGTTGGCTGATGAAAAAGGGGTTCCACCTTATGTTTTATTTTCTGATGCAACCTTAAAGGAATTAAGCAGATATTTTCCGGTTACCAAAGAAGATATGCTAGAAATTAAAGGGGTAGGTGAGAAGAAATACGACCAATTTGGTGAAGCATTTTTAAACGTTCTAAAAGAATGGCGATCACAGAATCCTGATGTAAAAAACATCATTCGCATAAATGATCCTGTTCATCCAAAACCTAAAAAAAATAACCCTGAAACAGACGAGAATCCAAGTCATGTTATAAGCTATAAAATGTTCCAATCTGGCAAATCTATTAAAGATATAGCTGTTATACGTGATATATCCCATCAGACGGTAGAAAATCACTTATTTAAAGCCTTTAAAGACGGATATCCGATCGCTTGGGAAATATTTTTTACATCGAAGGAAGAGGAAGCCATCTTACAAGCTAGAGAACAACTTGATGACATCAAGTTAAAGTCTCTTAAAGAGGCACTACCGACGGAATATGATTACACAAAGATAAAAGCTGTACTGACAAAACATAGCTTCATCTAATCGGATATTGGGTAAAAAAAGATGGTCCTTGCCAGACTTGACGACGAGTACCAGTGTAATGTCCTAGTGAGTAAAGACCCAAATCTCCTATAGCGTAACAATTGATCCTAGATTCCCGAACGAAGCGATTTCCATGAGGAAACCTACGCATTCAACCACGGAAACGAAAGTCCTTCACCTTCGGACAAGAAGACCCTTGGATCCGTATAAACGGAAGCAGTCAGCTCTCTATTTCGAGCTGACTGCTTCCGTTGTTCACCTTTTATCCCGCATATAACTGGCAGTAAGATCACCCACTTCAAGCAATAAAAAGAAAGCAATATATATAAGTGGGGGATCGACTGCCAGTAAATGTCCGATTGGTTCCAGGGCCTTTAGGTCATACTCTTGTGGTACTAACAATCAGTCGGGGATAAATCATACCCCCAACTGATTGTTGTTTTACTTTATATCTAATGCCCAAGTTCCATTACGGAAAATAGCTTCTGTTGTTCCATCTTCAAATACACCGTCTATATCCAATTGCTCTGAACCAATCATGAAATCGACATGATTTAAACTATCATTCACTCCATGCTTATCTAGCTCCTCTTCGTTCATTGCAGCTCCACCCTCTACATTTGTAGGATATGCCTTACCAAGCGCAATATGACAAGAGGCATTCTCATCAAACAACGTATTATAGAAGATTAAACCAGATTGAGAAACTGGTGATTCATGAGGTACTAATGCTACTTCACCAAGGCGCTTAGAACCGTCATCTGTTTCTAATAAATGCTTTAAGGTATTCTCCCCTTGTTCAGCTTGATAATCAACCACTTTTCCATCTTTAAACGTTAGACTAAAATTATCGATTAAGCTACCACCATAATTAAGCGGTTTTGTACTGGCTACTGTACCATTCACACCATATTTGTGGGGCATAGAAAACACTTCTTCTGTTGGCATATTCGGATTAAAGGTCGTGCCACTCGACGTTTTTGCAGAACCCCCCTTCCAAATATGTCCTTTAGGAAGTTCCATCTCTAAGTTTGTTCCTGGCGCAGTAAATACTAGCTTCTTATAATTTTTCTTGTTTAAGATTTCACGAGCAGTTCGGAGTGTTTCGTTATGTGCATCCCAAGCTGCTATCGGATCATCTTGATCAACCCTTACTATTTTTACAATTGCGTCCCAAAGGCTTTCAATGGCATCTTCTCTTGATTTTTCTGGGAAAATCTTTTGTGCCCAATCTCCTGTTGGAATAGAAATAATTGACCACGGAATGATATCATTCATGGTATACTTCCGAAGGTGCTTCATCGCCTCGCCAGCTGCTTTATTTGCTTTTGCTACACGGGAAGGATCAATATCCTTTAATAAATCAGGATTCGTTGAACGAATATTTAATATTGCCGCTCCATCCTCAACATAGCTTTTTTGTAGCTCCACTTTCCACTCAGGAAAACTAGCAATAACTTCATCTGGAGCGTTTTCATATTTTAACAATGTAAGCTCATCATCCACCCAATTAATATGTACGTCCTTTGCTCCTAACTCATACGCTTTACGTACAACGATTCTTGTAAAATCTGCACCCTCAATTGGCGCATTAACCATTAATGCCTGATCCTTCTGTATATTCACACCAGTGCGTAATGCTAACTCTGCATATTTTTCTTGTGTACGTTGACTAACCATCTCTTTACCTCCAAATTAAATTATTTCGTATACCGTTATTATTTCATAAATTCAATAAAATTACCAAATAACTTTTTATAATTAGAATAAATTGGAAAATATTTGTTATTATCCCCCTTATCTATTTACGACATATCGAGATTATGTTATCCTAAAAATAGGTTACTTTTCGTAATAACTGTAGAATTTGCTAATAGATATATGATACCGATTGAGGTGATGATCATGGAGAACCTTTGTCCACGTTTCGAAAAAGCTATGGGACTTCTTAGCACACGCTGGGTAGGGCTTATACTTTTTGAACTATTAAAAGGTACAAAACGTTTCTCTGAAATGGAAGCTGATTTGCCTATCAGCGGGCGGTTGCTCTCTGATCGACTTAAAATGCTAGAAAAAGAAGGAATCGTTACAAGAGATATTTATTCGGAGTTTCCTGTTCGTATTGAATATTCTCTTTCCGAAAAAGGAAAAGCATTAGAACCAGTTATTAAAGAAATTCAATGTTGGGCAGATCATCATATTTCATTAGAAGAAATAGATGAAGAGTGAAATGAGACTGAGACAAAAGAATGAAGAAACAATAAAAAACGAACGATGATAAGTTAAAATTAATTATCGTTCGTTTTTTGCACGGAATCATTCATTTAGTACCTGAAACAAGCGAGACTCCGGCGGAAACAGCACGAGACCGAAGTTCCACTTGGTAACGTGTTTTTCTTTACCGAGTTAGCTGTGGCCGTTCCCGCGGAAAGCGAAGTAATTAGTCGGAGCATTGCCAATATACATCTAACATTCAAAATAACTACTTGGCTTAACGCAGTCATTGCACTGATTTTATACTTTCTTAACTGACGAGAAAATTAACAGACCACATTGCACAATGCAATGTGGTCTGTTTTGAACTATTCTGTATTACCTGTTTGTTCTCTTCCCCAGTACTCGATTCCTTCTTGATTATCTAGAGTATCTCGGTAAAATACTGGATCCTTACCTTCTTTACGCTGTCTTCGATAATCCTGGAGTACTTTATTAGCAATTTTAAATAGCTTCGATATCGCATAGAGATTGATCAATGCCATAATAGCCATTGTCAAGTCAGCTAAAGACCAAACAAAATCAAAGGATGCTACTGCTCCAAAATAAACCATCGCTAATGCTGCAATCCGATAAAGGAACAGTCCTGTTTTACTATTCTTTATATATGCAATATTATTTTCACCATAGTAATAGTTGCCTAAAATAGAGCTGTAGGCAAATAGTAAAATGGCAATTGCAATGAAGCCGCTCGCCCAGTCTCCAATATGAAAAGCAAAAGCATTTTGTGTTAATTGGATTCCATCTGCCTTACTACCCTCATATCCACCTGCAGTGATTAAAATAAATGCCGTTGCACTACAAATTAATAACGTATCAAAGAAAACACCTAAGGCTTGAATAAACCCTTGCTTGGCTGGATGTGATACTTCTGCTGTTGCTGCAGCATTTGGTGCACTACCCATACCAGCTTCATTGGAAAATAATCCTCGCTTAATTCCCCACATAATCGCCAAGCCAAAGCCTCCACCGGCTACTTGCCGAATACCGAATGCGTTCGTAATTATAATCGATAACATATCTGGAATTGCAGTAAAGTTTACAAGTAAAATATACAACGATAAGATAATATATAAAATGGCCATAATCGGTACGATAATCTGTGTAACGTTTGCAATACTTTTTAAACCACCAAAAATAACAATTGCAGTAAAAACAAATAACAACAAAGCAATCAAGTGTTGATTAATATCAAACTGCCCTTTAAAGGCTAAACTAATTGTATTCGATTGCACAGAGTTAAATACGAGACCGTAGGTAAAGGTGATCGTTATTGCAAAAATAATTGCCAGCCACCGTTTTTTTAATCCCTTTTCCATATAGTAAGCTGGTCCTCCACGGTATTGATTCTTATCCGGTACTTTATACACCTGTGCAAGTGTACTTTCTACGAAGCCAGATGCTGATCCGAGTAATGCAATTAGCCACATCCAGAATACGGCACCAGGGCCACCTGCTGCTATGGCTGAAGCCACTCCAGCCATATTTCCAGTACCTACTCTAGAGGCAGCACTTATTGCAAAAGCCTGGAATGAAGAGGTACCTTTCTTACCACTCGCGCTAATTGTCCGCTTATCGAACAATACTCGAAACATCTCTGGAAGATATTTAAATTGTACAAATCCCGTCTTAAATGTAAACCACAGCCCCAGTCCAATTAAGACTATAATCAATACATACGTCCATAAGATGTTATTGGCTTCGCTAATTAGATTTTTTAAAATCTCCATCCTGTAAACTTCCTCCTTTTACACTATCCACATTTTCTTAGCTCATATCGTTATACTTATGTGTGTGTTATTCGTTATTACCCTAAATATTGTATACTAAATCTACAATAAAGGAATGAACCACACAAAAAAAGAGAAATTTCTCTTTTTTCTTGTTGTCTAGGAAATTATAAAATTTGCCCATGTGGATAAATAGGCGCGTGTTGAGCCACGTCCAGCTCCAATGCCCAGAAACGAGGCGACTTCACGAATCGCCCTACGGTAAGTCATCATCGCTCGCAAGCACTCCGTGATTCCTTTAATCTTCGTTGACTCGCTCCAGTCGCTACGCTTCTAATCGGACGCTTGCGCTTTTGTTCTTATGTATTCCCCCTACTTATTCTAAGAAATCCCCCTTTATTTTCCTCGACTATTCCACGGATAATCCGTTCCAAATTCCTGTGCAAATTCTTTCGATTGTTTACGACGCTCAATCCTTTGTTTAGCTCTGACGGCAGCTAGCTCATGAAGTTTTTTCTCATGATCTGTCTCAGGTATAACTTCAGGGACTGGACTTGGTTTGCCGTCTTCATCAACAGCAACAAAGGTCAAAAAGGCCGTAGCACAAACACGTCTTTCTCCAGTTCGTAAATCTTCAGTAACTGCTTTAACGAAAACTTCCATTGATGTTTTATGCGTCCAAGTTACAAATGCCTCAATACATATCGAATGACCTTCTTTAACAGGAGCAAGGAAATCAACAGAATCTGTAGAGGCAGTTACTACAGGCTTACGTGCATGACGTGATGCAGCTATTGCAGCCACATCATCAATATGGGCCATTAACTTGCCTCCAAACAATGTCCCATATGAATTCGTATCAGGAGGCAATACATGAGACGTTTTAACAGCTAATGATGTCGAGCATGTTTTCTTTTCCATTTTAACTTTTCTCCTTTCAAACTTGTTATAATACTGGTGATATTAATCGGGAGATAGATTCTTTAAACCGTATGCCTAATGATCGTTTACTATATAACTTCTTGGTCATTTGTGTAGATAGCACAATATCTTCCTTAAAAGCCTCAACCAACCGCTTCGTTAACTCTTTATCATAAAGAAATGCATTTACTTCAAAGTTCAAACGAAAGCTTCTGACATCGATATTAGCAGTTCCCACCGATGCAATTTTTCCATCCACTACGATTGTTTTAGCATGAAGAAATCCATTCTGATAAATATACACCTCTGCACCTGCATCTAATAAATCACCGACATAGGATAATGTTGCCCAATAAACAAACGGATGATCCGGTTTATTTGGAATCATAATCTTTACGTCTACCCCCGATAAAGCAGCAATTCTAAGAACATCCCGTAAACTTTCATCAGGAATAAAGTAAGGTGTTTGGATATAAATATAATCCTTGGCAGACATAATCATTTTAATGTATCCATTTTTTATCTGCTCCCAATCTGAATCTGGTCCACTCGAAACGATTTGCACACCCACATCACCAGCTGGAACAGCGTTGTAATAACGATCTTCATATAAGATATCATTCCTAGAAGCTTGGTTCCAATCCAAAATAAAGCGAGTTTGCATATGCAGAACCGCATCACCATAAATACGCAAATGTGTATCGCGCCAATTTCCAAATTTCTTATCCTGCCCAAGATACTCATCACCAATATTAAAACCACCAATATATCCCACCTTACCATCTATAATGCCTAATTTTCGATGGTTACGATAATTAATTTTGAAATTGATTTTCGGAATCTTTGGCGGAAAAAACGCCTCCACTTCTACGCCAGCTCTGCGTAATCGTCTAATATACTTTCTTCGTAATGAACGGGAACCCATATCATCATAAAGTACACGAACCTCTATACCTTCATTAGCCTTCTTAATAAGAATGTCAGCAATACGCTTACCTAGTTGATCATCACGAATGATGTAATAAAGCAAATGTATATGATCCGTAGCTTTTTCCAGATCAGCAATGAGGGATTCAAACTTTTCTGTTCCATCCGTAAAAATGGTCACTTTATTATCTTGTGTAAAGATGGCATCATCATTACGTAAATGTAAATAATATAAATCCTCATACTCTGCTATCTCTTTATGTTTGAATGCAAACGTACCGTTTTCAATTGCACGAAGCTGGGATTGTACAGCTGTTTTTACACCAAGTCTACTCTTTGTATCCCAAGTAAATATCCTTCGTTTACTAATCGGCTTACCAAAGATTAAGTATAAAAAGAAACCTGCAATTGGAATAAACAATAATACCATTAACCACGCCCATGTAGCACTAGCATCCTTTCGTTCCAAAAAGATAATAGAAACACCTAAGGCAATATTAAAAATTAAAATAAATCCTAATAAGTATGACAGTATTTCCATAGTCTGACAAATCCCCCCTTACATGAAAATTGTTTTAGTTCGTGCCATGTCTTATCCAGTAACAATTTTCTATTATCCTCCCCAAACTAGACTGTTCCTATTTTTAAGGGTGAGGACATCAAATTACGCTAAAGTAGAAAGAGTATATATCCATCACCTCTACAATCAATAATATAGCATACATTTTAATTTGTCGTTAGCTTAGCAGAATGCAAGCGCTACCTATTATTTATAGAATAAATGATATTAGCTTATTGTATTAAATTTTATCCTTTTTATGTACCTTGATGCTGTTATAAAGCACTTCATATGAAAGAAAACCATAACCTTTCTATGTATCAAATCGTATTTACGATTCATAAATGTGGTACTGACATCATGAATGAACATTATATATGATCTCATTATTAATAACACCAGCGTATCTTATGTTTTTGTATATCTAACAGTCTTTTCGTTAAGGGTTACTTTGAACTGTTTAACCAGGTC
>NZ_JAJERH010000030.1 GCF_016919725.2 Virgibacillus sp. AGTR | reverse complement strand
TATCGTTCGTTTTTTATTGTTTCTTCATTCTTTTGTCTCAGCCTCGTATTATAGCTTCGAGCAAGCAGCCTGATCCGCAATAATCATAACATTGCTATGGGTTTGTAAGATAGAAGCTGGAAATGCTTCTGTTACTTCTCCGTCAATCAATTGAGAAAGAGCATTCGCTTTTTTTTCACCAGAAACGAGTAATACAATCATCTTACTTTGCATAATCGTATCTATTCCCATTGTTATAGCTTGTTTTGGAACATCTTCAATTGTTGGGAAGAATCGCGCGTTTGCATTTCTGGTTGACTCATCTAATTGTACAATATGTGTACGACTACTAAATTGCGTACCCGGTTCATTAAATCCAATATGTCCATTTAGACCAAGACCTAAAATTTGAACATCAATATTACCTGCTTCCTGAATTAGTGATTCATACTGCAAAGCTTCCTGACTCAGGTCAGCAGCATCTCCACTTGGTAAGTGGGTCTGCTCTCTCGGAATACCTATATGTTTAAATAATTTCTCATTCATATAGTAATCATAACTATTCGGATCGTCCTTTTTCAGGCCAACATACTCATCCAAATTAAAGGTTTGAACGTGATCAAAAGTAACTTCCTGCTTTTGATATTTTTCTATTAAATTTTGGTATAAGCCTTCTGGAGTTGAACCTGTCGCCAAGCCTAGTACAGGCTTCTCCATATTATTTACTTTTTCTATAATGAATGAACAAGCCCGCTTGCTCATTTCATTGTAGTCTTTTACCTTAATTAGTTCCATTTCCGTCATCTCCTTCAAAAGCAACTACACCTCGACAAATCGTGTATTTAATAGAAAGCTGGTCATCCACGATTAGGATATCTGCATCCTTACCGTCTAAGATACTACCTTTTGTCTTAAACATTCCTACCTGCTTTGCTGGATTCATCGCTGTCATTTCCACTATATTTTTAATAGAAACATCTTTCATGCTTAGCATTTGTTGTGCTCCCTCATGCATTTTCAAGATACTTCCAGCAAGTGTACCATTCTCCAACAAGGCACGGTCTTCAGAAACCTTAACAGGCTGCCCTCCAAGTTCATAATTACCTGGCGGGAGACACTTTGCTCGCATTGCGTCAGTTATGAGCAATAGCCTACTACTTCCCATATTTTGATAAATTAATTGCAGCATCTCAGGTACAACGTGTATGCCGTCTGCAATGAGCTCTGCCCGTAATTCTTCCAACTCAAAAGCAGCACCTACAACACCAATGTCACGATGGTGGATACCGGACATTGCATTACATAAATGTGTCAGTTGTCTTACACCGTATGCTGCCGCTTGCTTAATTCCAGCATAATCTGTATCTGTATGCCCAGCTGAGACATTAATTCCAGCTTTCGTTAGTCTTTTTATAAAGCTTCCATTTTGATCATGCTCAGGTGCCATTGTAATGGTTTTAATATTATTTCCAGAAAGATTTTGCCATTTATTGAATAGTTTCTCATCTGGCTTAACAATATATTCAAGCGGCTGTGCTCCGGCTTTTCCCTTTTCAATAAATGGTCCTTCCAAATGAACACCGATAATGTCTGACTGACCGGGTTTATTTTTATAGGATGCCACATTCATAAGTGCCTGCTCAATTTGTTCTGGAGATTGTGTGATCGTGGTCGCTAAGAAGCTGGTGGTTCCCTCTTTTGGAAGAGTTGAAGCCATTGTATCTAAGGCTTCTTCTGTAGCGTCCATAACATCTGCACCTGCAGCCCCATGTATATGCCCATCAATAAACCCAGGTATTATATTTAAACCTTCCCCATTAATTACTTGTACCTCTTTTGGCAATTGTTTTGGTTCCTGTTTAGAATAAATTCCTGCTATTTTCCCATGCGAAAGTAGCAGACCACCATTTTCAATGACTTCCTGCTCAGCATATATTGTAGCATTCTTAATATAAATAGGATTGTCTTGATCCATTTCGCATTCATCCTTTCTCCGTTCACTATGGTTGCGCAGTATTTCTATTTTATATAAGTAAAAACTGATAGTATCAATTATCGAATATGTTATCTTAAAAACTCAAATTTCATCATACCATACTTTGGTAGGATTTTGCTGAAGATAAGGTAATCTTTCACATAAAACACAAAAAAGCAGAACCATTTCTTATATGTTGAAATAGCCCCACTTTCTGCTTTATGAGAAATATACGCAATATTTGTTAATTGTTACTATGTTGATTACTCTGCAAAAGACTGTGATTTTCCACCAGCTGCACTAGGCATACTGCTATTTCCCAACTCATTTACTAGCGCTCTTACCATCTCTTCGGATGATTTTATCTTATGATCTTCTGTTTCCTTTATAACTTTTTTTAGCAAGTTCTTGTATTTCTCTTGCTCACCCATTTTGTTCCCGCCCTTATTTTTTTACATAAATTGCTAGATACATAGAACTATAACATAAAATAAAACGAGGATTTGTCGAACAATGTCGTTTCTTTAAAGAAAATAGCGTCATTACTACAGCATTCGCTTTCATTCATTATTTTCTGACCATTAAATGTCGGTTGATTCCGTCAAGTTGATAAATGTTTCTACACTACCCTCTTCATTATATGCAGAACTTCGGAAAAATGGAAATAATAAAGGTAAAGCAATTATAATCTGTCTCCAACCGTTCATGTTATTTGATTGAGATGTATTCACCCTAATCTGTAGATTTAGCTTTAAAAACATCATAGAAATACAGAATTTAAATTTCACTTCGATTCCCAAAATAAAAACCGCTAGCTTAAGCTCACGGTTAACGTCTATTACTTCTCCATTTATTGAATTCTAGATACTCTTTAAATTGTTCTTTCGTAACACCTGATTCCATAGCTTCTTGTACGATTTTTAGCCATTCTTCATCCAATTCTTCAGGTTCATTCTTTTTTTCATCTCGAATCAATTCATTGACTGAAACTCCTAATACCTTGCTAATCTTTTCGATAAACTGGATCGATGGATTAATCTGTATATTACGTTCAATCGAACTTAAATAAGATTTAGCAACACCGGCTTTTTCAGCTAATTCTGAGATAGACATTTTCTTATCAGTACGTAAACTCTTAATTTTTTCACCGATCAAGTTCTCACCTTCTTTCAATGGGAATTATACCATAAGTAAGGTGAGTTATTCTATTTATAGTTTGCTGTAATTCATACTTTATTTTTATTCTCTGATTGATGTAAAAAATCACGAATTTCTTCTAAGGGTATGCCTAATGTTTTTGCCTGTCTGATTAAATCAACCCATTCTGAATCCAATGAAATTTGCTTAATCATCAACTTATTCAACCCCCATTAATTTCCAAAGCAGCTAAGTCATTGCAACAATGCTTATCGTTTAATTCGTGACTTTGCTCCTGTGAATTTATACGTGGTTTTCTATGTAGTATAAATTTATCTCTGTATGACTATCATACTATAAATTCACACTTATTTCCGTAGCTTGTTTTGTCATATTACAACTAGTTTTGTAAAAGCGAGTATATTAATTTTGGACTACTATGTCGATAGATTATTTTTTAACCCACCTGGGATTAATGACACCCTCCTCTTAAGGATATGAGCAAAGACGGCAAAAGCATTAAAGTTATTGCATGTAATGAAGAAGTATGATTTTGTGACGATGATATATCTAATTACAACTTTACCTGAAGAACATCGTCTGTATTTTATAACGAACGACATAATTAGTATAAAACAATTAAAAAATGTTTTAAACTGCTAAATATAGTAATTTATTAAATTTATTTTAATTTTACTTTTATTTTATTATTATTTCTACGTATTACTTAATTTAACTAAATATTTGTTCATTATAAAGAACAACTTCGTGCGATATATTATTCCAATTTATAAATGAATAAAATAGCTACTCTGCCGTTTATACCTTGATCAAATCAGCTATCTCTATGAATATGCGCCTTAATTTCGATATAATGACGGATAGATTACATAAGAACATAGACGAAATTCACTATTTTCGTTATAATTTACTAATGAATTGTTATTATTTTCAAACTTTGCTGTATCAAACAATTAGTATTGAGGAGAATTTAAAGTGAACTCACGTGTGGAAAAAAAGAAACATAAAAAACGAAAGTGGTTGTTCTGGGTAGGAGGGATTATCCTCGCACTGATCCTGGTAGTCGGTGTCTTCTCTATCTATGTTTGGAATAAACTAGGAGATACAGTGGAAACTATGCATAATCCACTAAATCGAGATAATGACCCAGATCGCAAAAAGGAATTAGAGTCTATCTTCAAAGATACAAAATCAGTGAATATTTTATTACTTGGAGTAGACGAACGAGATGGTGATAAAGGACGCTCGGATACAATGATCTTATTATCGTTAAATCCGAAAACCAATTCCATGAAAATGCTAAGTATTCCTAGGGATACGTATGTGACAATACCTGGTAAAGGAAAAGATAAAATAAACCATGCCTATGCATTTGGTGATGTTGAGCTATCTGTTCAAACAGTAGAAGAAAACTTTGACCTCCCAGTCCACTATTATGCAAGAGTGAATATGGAAGGTTTTGAACAGGGTGTCGATGCAATAGGTGGTGTTACCATTACAAACGATACAGCATTTTCCCAAGGCGGAATACAATTTCCAGCAGGCGAGATTCAATTAAATGGTAAAGAAGCTTTATCTTATATCCGAATGCGAAAGAATGACCCAAGAGGAGATCTAGGTAGAAATGAACGACAACGAGCAGTTATTATGGCTGCTATAAATAAGGGAGCAAGTTTTTCAAGTATTACTAAAGTCGGCGAAATCCTTAACATACTTGGAGACAACGTAAAAACAAACCTGAATATGGATGCAATGCAAACACTATTCTCTGATTATCGTGGCACGAGAAAAAATATTTCTTCAATGGAGATTAGCGGAAACGGCCAACGTATTAATAACACGTGGTACTATGTTGTTCCAGACTCAGAATTCAATCGAATTACAACAGAAATTAAAGCACATATGAACGAAAAGTAGATGAAGTTGGAAACTTCTATACCTAACGAAACGTAACAACATGGGTGGTTAAATCATCCATGTTGCTTCTCGTTCATAAGATAGAGTAGATAATAATTAGGGGGGAAATGATGAGAAAAGCAATAGTTATCGCTTTTGTTACGCTTATTGCACTGCTTACAGCATGTTCAGCGGACAAAGCTACACCAAATGATCGTTTTAATTCATACCTAGAAAAATGGAATAAACAAGAATTTGCAGATATGTATAAGATGTTAAGCTCCGATACTACTGATACATATCCAACAGATCAATTTGTTGATCGCTATAAAAAGATTTATGAGGACTTAAATGTCTCAAAATTGCAGGTGGAATTTGATAAGTTAGATAAAGATTCACTTGAGAAAGCAATGGATCAAGGAAAAGCAACCATTCCCTTTAACGTAAGCATGGAAACGATTGCTGGTCCGGTTTCTTTTGACTATAAAGCAGAACTTGTGCAACAGGGTGAAGATAAAGAAGAAAACTGGTATATTTCATGGGATCCTGGTTTTATTTTTCCTGAAATAAAGGATGGCGGAGAAATTAGTATTACATCTACAGCACCAGTCCGCGGGGAAATTCGTGATCGAAACGACATGCCATTAGCTATGAACGACACCATATATACTATTGGGATTGTCCCAGAAAAACTAGGAGCATCAGCAGAACAAAACAAGAAAAAAATTGCAAATTTACTAGGTGTCTCCGTCGAATCAATAAACGAATCTCTCAACGCAAGTTGGGTGGAGCCAAACTTATTTGTTCCAATAGCCAAAATTGCAAAAACAGATCAAGAACTTTGGAATAAATTAGTAGCAATTGATGGTATTACAAGACAAGAATCTACTGGCCGTGTGTATCCTGGAGGTGAAGCAACTGGCTCTTTAGTTGGGTATATTGGACAAATTACAGCAGAAGAACTGAAAGAAAAAGATCCTGGTACGTACGATGCTAATTCTGTAATAGGCAAACGCGGACTTGAAGAGTTATATGAAAAACAGTTAAGAGGGGAAAAAGGAATAAAAATTATAGTTACAAACGACAATGAAGAAGAAAAAGTACTTGCAGAAACAGCTGTAAAGAATGGAGAAAATATAAAACTGACCATCGATATTAATATTCAAGAAAAAGTATATGAATCCTTTAATGGAGATATGGGAACTGCAGCAATCATACATCCGAAAACAGGTGAAACGCTTGGATTAATTAGTAGCCCTTCTTTTGATCCAAACGAAATTCTTTACGGAACAGAACCTAATCTCTGGGAGAAACTTGAAAATGACGAAAGAAATCCACTATTAAATCGTTTCTATTCAACATTCGCTCCTGGTTCGGTTTTAAAACCGATAACAGCAGCAATTGGCTTAAAGAATGGCTCAATCGATCCAGATGAAGGTTTAGAAATCAAAGGAAAAACTTGGGGTAATGGTGAAGGATGGGGTGATTATAAAGTTACAAGAGCGTCCACATCAAACGGTCCAGTTGATTTACACGATGCGTTAGTTAGGTCGGATAATATCTATTTTGCGATGCAAGCTGTTGAAATGGGAGCCAAAGCCTATGAAAAAGGGCTAAAATCATTTGGATTTGGCGAAGAACTGCCGTACGAATACCCTATTACTCCATCGTCTATTTCATCTTCCGGTAAACTAGATGATGAAGTTCTATTGGCAAATTCCAGTTATGGGCAAGGTGAGTTAGAAATGAGTTCAATTCACTTAGCAGCAGCATATACTGTGTTTTTAAACGAAGGGAATATGATAAAGCCTACACTTTTAACTAGTGAAGATACATCACAATATTGGAAAGAAGATTTACTATCACCGGAACAAGTCAATCGTATTAAAAATGACTTGCGAGATGTAGTTCAAAATGGAACAGCAAAGAAATACGGAAAAAATAGCGCAATCCCTATTTCTGGAAAAACAGGAACAGCAGAGTTAAAGCTAACTAGTGAAGGTTCAGGTGAGGAAAATGGTTGGTTTGTTGGTTACCCCACCGAATCTGAGGATATACTCATTGCTATGATGATTGAAGAGACAAAGGAACGAGGCGGAAGTGGTTACACTACTAAAAAGGTAGTGGACCTCTTAAATAAAATGAAATAAAGGTTTTGTTTCCCTACTGATTGTTCGTACCACAAGGGTATGACCTAAATGCCTTTGAATCAATCGACATTTACTGGCAGTCGATCCCCCACTAATCCATATTGGTTTCTCTTTTTTGCTTGAAGTGAGGGATTACTGCCAGTTATATATGGGATAAAAGTGAAAGAGATTGGACAGAAAATATTTAGCAGAATCATACTGTTATTCTTTCATTGTACTAATAAATATGGGAGGTACTTTCCGGAGAAATTGCCACAGTTAACGCTGATTAAGTGAACTTCGTCTTTGCCCTTTAATCTTCGGACTAATACCATATCTGTATGTGTCCTCCATACTTCCGCTGCTATGATTACCTGACCATTATATCTATTTCTTTCTGTAGAAATAAGCACCACTTCCAAACATGGAGCAAAAAACCCCAAACACTATCCGGATATAGCTATGTATACGGACAATAGTTCGATACTTCTTTATATTAAACGCTTATGTCTCCCCCTATTCTTTTATTACTTCATACTATAAAAGCCTTAGCAGTTCCCTAAAAGCTTTTTCATCTCTATGATCAAGCGCCTGGTCTATTAATCGTTTGATATTTAGCTGTTCTAGCTCATCTATGACAAGATCAATTGAATAGTTAGATTGCTTGTGCCTTGTTAATGTCTGATTTCGTGGTGGTTCTGTAGATCGTAAAACAGCATTAACTTTCTCTCTAAACCTTGGCAACTTCAGCAGATCTTCCATCTTTATGTAGATAACACTTGAGTTATGTTGAAAGGCAAATAGCATTCTCCTATTTTCAACTTGAAACGTACTTCGGTTAATTTTTATTTCCTTTTCTGCTATCGGAATAAATTGATATGGAGCACCTTGAATCGAAATTATGAACAATGCATTACGTAAATTCACTAGAATATACTTCATACAAATTTTAATACTAGTGGGCCTAAAGTTCTTAACATGTACCATTCCAATGCCTCCTTATTGAATCCGATTACCTACGTTCTTATAAAAGAACGTCACAATAAGTATAATCGAGAATACAAGGAAATTAAACCGGTAAATGTACGATTCATCAACTTTATTAAGAACATTTTCTTGATTATACATTATTTTTCTAAGTATTCCTTGAAATTGCAACTTTATGACTATTAAATAATTAATACTAGTATTTTATTCTCAACAAATTATCCTCCCAATTCTATTTCCTTTGTTTTAATTAACATAAAAGAATGGTTACGTACCAAAATCACTGTACGTAACCATTCTTACTTAACTTAATTCTGTTCTCTCCTCCTCAGAGAATACTCTGGACCGTGTCAAAAAACGTTTTCCTTCAGGTCCCTCCAGCGAAAACATTCCTCCTCTACCGTCAACAGCATCAATAATAAGTTGTGTATGTTTCCAATATTCATATTGATCTTTGGAGATATAAAATGGAGCTGCTCCTATATATCCAAGCAATATATCTGCTTCCCCTATTCGAAACTCATCCTTAGGATAGCACATTGGAGAGCTCCCATCACAGCATCCACCAGATTGGTGAAACATTAAATCCCCATGAATATCATGTAATTTTGTAATTAATTCAAGGGCATCTTCCGTTGCTATAACGCGTTCTACCACTTCATCACCCCATTATTTATCAACGTGCATTATCCATTAGAATAATCCAGCAGCTCCTTCACTATAGCTGACTAGCAAATTTTTTGTCTGCTGGTAATGATCAAGCATCATTAAATGATTCTCTCTACCAATTCCAGACTTTTTATACCCACCAAATGCGGCATGAGCCGGATACTGATGATAACAATTCGTCCAAACTCTACCAGCTTCAATTCCACGCCCAAAGCGATATGCAGTGTTTATATTACGTGTCCATATACCCGCACCCAAGCCGTATAGTGTATCATTTGCTATAGACATTGCTTCTGCTTTGTCTTTGAACGTAGTGACTGATAATACTGGTCCGAATATTTCTTCTTGGAAAACACGCATATTATTTTGCCCTTTAAAGATAGTAGGTTCTACATAATAGCCGTTTTTTAATTCTTCATTTTCTAATTTATTTAGATTTCCACCAATTAATACTTCAGCACCTTCTTGCTTACCAATATCTAAATAGGATTGGATTTTTTCCAACTGTTCTTGAGAAGCCTGTGCCCCCATCATCGTCTCTGTATCCAATGGATGACCAATCTTTATTTGTTTCACTCGATGAATTGCACGCTCAATAAATCTTTCGTATATTGCTTCGTGTACTAGCGCTCTGGAAGGACATGTACAGACTTCCCCTTGGTTAAGGGCAAACATAACAAACCCCTCGATCGCTTTATCTAAAAATCCATCATCTGCATCCATCACATCTTCAAAGAAAATGTTCGGAGACTTACCTCCAAGTTCTAATGTTACTGGAATAATATTTTCCGAGGCATATTGCATAATTAGCCTTCCCGTCGTCGTTTCTCCAGTAAATGCTATTTTAGCAATTCTACTATTCGATGCTAAAGGTTTGCCTGCCTCTACTCCAAAACCATTTACTACATTAACTACTCCTGGCGGAAGTAAATCTTTTACTAACTCTAACCAAACATGTATAGAAGCTGGTGTTTGTTCAGCAGGTTTAATAACCACGCAATTTCCTGCCGCCAAAGCCGGGGCTAACTTCCATGTAGCCATTAATAAAGGAAAATTCCAAGGAATAATTTGCCCAACAACACCTAGAGGTTCATGAAAATGATAAGCAATTGTATCATGATCAATTTGGCTAACGCCGCCCTCTTGTCCTCTAATTACACCAGCAAAGTATCGAAAATGATCAATGGCTAGCGGTATATCAGCTGCTAATGCCTCTCTAACCGCCTTCCCATTATCCCAGGTTTCCGCAACTGCTAGCATTTCTAAGTTTTCTTCCATTCGATCAGCAATCCTATTTAATAGTAACGCACGCTCTGCTACAGAAGTTTTCCCCCAGGTGTCCTTCGCATTATGAGCTGCATCAAGAGCCGCTTCTACATCTTCCTTTGTAGATCTAGCAACCTCACAGAATACTTCACCTGTGACTGGACTTACATTTTCAAAATACTTCCCTTTTACAGGTGAACGATATTCCCCACCTATAAAATTATCGTACTTACTCTGAAAGTTGACCAAAGCACCAGCTGAATTAGGGTTTGCATATCTCATATTATTCCTCCTTTATAGAAAACGCTTACAATTTATGTAGATCTAAGTTGTACTTATATAAAAAGTATAACAATTAATTCTAAATTATACCAATAATTGAATAACTATTTAATAAGAACAACAGCGCAAGCGGCCGATTTATCCACATGGGCTAATTTTATAATTTCCTAAACTAAGAAAAAAGCCTTGATTAATCAATAATCAAGGCTTAATACCGAACTCATATATCCGGAGATACTAAAGCATGCTTATTTTACTTCAGGAAGAATTCTTATTTCCTGCTTCATGGATGACTGACATAACGGACATTTCGGTTCATCCTCAAAGCTGTATGATTCCCTCATCCACCCCTGGCAATCATCGCTTATGCATGACCAGACATTTGTCTCCACTTCTTGAACCGGTTCTTTCGGTCCTCGTGAGAATGACATGAAAGCATCTCCTTTCTTGTAACACTTCTATTATACGCTTTTCTAACAAATAAAGAAAGACCCCTGACTGTCTATGAGGCTTGGACTATACCTTAACAGCTATAACCCGATTCATTTGCTCTATACTATATTCTATGTTAGATGTTGGAAAGTTATTCATAATTATCCAACATCGCTAGAACCACGGTTTTTTTAATACGACGTAAAAGAATAACGATCCAAAATATGGATCGTTATTCTACTTTTTATAGCACAAAGCGATGAATTGCTTTTGCTACACCATCATTATTATTCGTATCCGTTACATAATTAGCTGCTTGCTTTATTGCATCCTGTGCATTCCCCATAGCAACACCGATGCCAGCTTCCTGGATCATTTTCATGTCATTTAAGCTATCTCCTACAGCCATAATTTCTTTCATTGAGATACCAATTTTTTCACAAACTGTTTCCAATGCACTAGCCTTACTAACACCTTTTGGATTAACCTCCATATTAGTCGGTAATGAATTCGTCAATTCCAACCCTTCTATGTAAGATAGCTGCTTCATCATTTCACTAAGCCTTGACTCATTATAAGATTCACATCCGAATTTCAACCATTTATGATCATAAAAGTTATCTGGTGCTGAATCACGATAAACTCCTTCTGTGGAAATCATCCATATCGATAAACCAATTTCTTTTGCTAAAGTATACATTTTTTCTATTTTCTCCGGTTTCAGTAGATGCTGTTCTACTAATTCCTTATTAACTGTCCATATTTCTCCACCATTTGCTGTAACTAAATAAGAAGTTAACTTTAGCGATTCTGCGTATGGATGACAGGATTGCAGCCAGCGTCCTGTACTTAACACCACATGCACATCTTTCGCTAAGGCTTCAGCAATTGCTTCACGAGTTGCTTCTGACACCTCATGCTCACTATTTAAAAGTGTCCCATCCATATCCAATGCAATTAATTTAATTTCTGTTTTTATTTCTGACATGTAGCATCCTCCATTATTAACTTTGTCTTTTCATACGGATATTTCGATCATACACAAAAGTTGTCATATAAGGAATTAAAAGCAAGAACAACAATACAAAAAATAAGATCTCGATATTAAATATGTCTACAACGAAACCGCCGAACACAGGCCCAACCATCCTACCCGTAGCTCCTATACTATTAACGATTCCTTGGTAGAAACCAGTCCTTCCTTTGGGAGCTAATTCATTAGCTAATGATGGTATAGCTGGCCAAACAAGCATTTCTCCAATAGTTAATATAATCATTGCCAAAGCAAACATACTAAAGGTATCTGAAACCATTGCGATGATAAATGAAATTAGTAAGATGGTGTTTCCTATATAAATATGCATTTTCTCCGATGTTACTTTGCTTGTAATCCATTTTAACAGAGGTTGACCAAGAACGATAAGAAATCCATTTATAGCCCATAAAGAACTATAAAGTTCTAACGGAATATCAAGGTCCTGGGTATAGGAAGCAATCGTCGATTGCCATTGACTATAAGCAATCCACGTAATTAAAAAACCACTACATAAAATAAATAGCGCAATAAATGCTGCTTTATTCTTAATCTTACCTCGCTGTTCAATAATTGTTGTATGCATCTGTCTATCTCTTTCTTTATCCATATGCTTAAACGTTAGCAGGACAATAAGGAAAAAACTGATAAAGAGAAA
Source organism: Virgibacillus sp. AGTR (assembly GCF_016919725.2). Lineage (GTDB taxonomy): Bacteria > Bacillota > Bacilli > Bacillales > Amphibacillaceae > Virgibacillus > Virgibacillus salarius. Next base: position 34,019 of record NZ_JAJERH010000030.1, on the reverse strand, counting down.
GGCATTAGCAAAAAATATATAGTTGAAAGAAATACTTGCAACATATCCACCAATTGTTGCTCCCAATGCCACCCCTAAATTTTGTGCTACATAAATTGCGTTAAACGCACGTCTCCCTCCTTCTTGCCAAAGTGATCCAGCCATTGCAAACATAACTGGCCATGTAATACCTGTTCCAAAACCAATCATGATGAGAAAAATAGAGTAAAATAAAATATTGTGATGTAAGAAGGTCATAGCGATTGAGGCAGCCACTGCTAGACCAGTACCGTATAGAATTGTCTTGTAGGCACTAAATTTATCAAACAAAGCTCCACCAATTAGATTACCCGCGATGGATGCTCCTTGGTTAAACATTAAAATAAACCCTGCAAAAGCAAGACTTTTACCGAGCTCATTATGCATATATATTGTATTCAACGGCCATAAGAATGAGGCTCCCGTTACATTAACTGTTGTCGCTATCACCAATAGCCATATTTGCTTTGGCATATGCATCATCTCACTGTCTCTTGTATTATCTAAGCTATTTTAATACATTTCGAGAGACGAAGCAATTAACATTTTAAAAATTATTGTAAAGTTTATTTTAATCGCCTCATTCGTACAACAGACAACAACATTGTAATTAGAAAAACTCCAATAATTACAGAAGTAAACCTACTACCTATGTCATTTTGGTTTATCGCAGATATCCTATAATAATCGTTAGTACCAATATGGTTACCACCAATTCCAAATGTAAGTTCCTCATGACTAGCTGGGCCTCGCGGCATGGTCTATACACATTATACAGCCTTATTATATATTCAGTTACCAGAAACTATTCCGATGCATAACTGGCAGTATTACCCCTACTTCAAGCAATAAAGTGAAATCACTATTGGTAAGTGGGAGATAAACAAAACTTTCACTGATTGAAGTTTTACTTTATTATTCTATTATAGCGTTTAACGTATTCACACTCGTTATTAGAATTTCTATTCTATTAACTTTTTACAACGCCAGTAAGTTTCATTACATAAATTGACGAAAGGTTTGCAATTGATATAACTCTCTTTCTTTTCTTTTGATTCGCTTTTGTGCTTCTTCAACAGAAACCGGATAAAAACCTATTTTCCCCTTGGGAACAAGCTGGGCGATCTTAGGAATATCATTACTGATTACCGTTCCAATACGTGGATATCCACCTGTTGTTTGCCTATCTGCCATTAGAATAATTGGCTGACCATTCGGAGGAACCTGTATACCACCAAATGGAACAGCATCTGTCCAACTATTTACCTCTTTACTTGTAGGAATCATTTGCGAATGTAAACGATAGCCCATTCGATTTGAATTTGGTTCTACGATATGTAATTGTTTAAAAAATATCGCTCTTGATTCCTCAGTAAAATGATTCATATGTGGTCCTTCAATAACTGCAACACTAACCACACTAGAGTATGTTGGTATTAGTGAATTTGCCAATTTAATTTTCCGTTTCACATATAAGGGAATTCCTTTGATTACGCTCATATGCTCTAATGTTTGTCCAAAGCCGTTTTGTACATCAACCGACTTACTACCAAAATAGGATGGACAATCGAATTCACCAGCCATAGCAATATAAGCGCGAACACCGTTCCTAGATGCTCCAAATGACAGAATATCTCCTTTATGCATAGGAACAGCACAATACAGAGGTGCTTCTTCACCGTTAATTTTTGCTTGTAAATCTGCACCTGTTATAGCAATGGTTAATTCTGTACAGGCTTCCAATGTTGGACCTATTAAAGTCACTTCTAAGCAAGCTTTATTCCTTAAATTTCCGACAAGAATATTGGCTAATTGACAGGCGTATTGATCCATTGCTCCAGATACAGGAACACCGAATTGCTGATATCCAATTCTTCCTAGATCCTGAAAAGATGTAAAAATGCCAGGCTTATGCACCTTAAATACTATTTCACTACAAATCAACAGAAACACTCCCAAAATATTCTTTTCGTCATAAATGTGCTATGGATACCCCAATATTCTTCAACATCTGATGAAGAGCTTTAGCAAAAGTGAGGGCATAGCTCCCGTCACCATGGATACAAACAGTATCTGCATCAATCTTAATTAAAGATCCATCTGTTGCCTCTACGTTATTCTCTAAAACTATTCTCTTAACCTGCTGAATGGCCTCATCCACATTCTCAATAATCGCATTAGTTTCTGTTCTAGGTGTTAAGCTTCCATCTGATTGGTATGTTCGATCAGCAAACACTTCAGACGCAACCCTTAACCCAACCTCTTTTCCCGCTTTAATTAGTTCACTATTTGCCAAACCAATAAGCACAAGGTTTGGGTCAAACTGATACACAGCTTGTGCTATTGTAGAAGCAATTAATCTGTCACGTGCTGCCAAGTTATATAATGCACCATGCGGTTTTACATGGTTTAGCTTCACTTCATGAATCTTGCAAAATGCGCTAAGGCTACCAAGTTGATAGATAACTATCTGATAAATCTCCTTGCTGGAAAATTCCATCATTCGACGTCCAAACCCAGCAAGATCTGGAAAACCAGGGTGTGCCCCAATAGCAATATCAAATTGTTTAGCTAATCTAACCGTTTTATTCATGACAAATGGATCACCTGCATGCATTCCACAAGCTATATTTGCTGAACTAATAAATGTTATTATTTCCTTATCAACACCAACTGTATATGCTCCAAAGCTTTCACCCATATCACAATTTACATCAATAGTGAGCATTATCTACGTACCTCCTTACTGAAAACCTCATAGCTACCTTGCTTCATCTTCTCCACAATGTCATCATATTCTTGATGCGATATAGAAAAAAATTTAATTCTATCTCCTGCCTCAAATAGAAAAGCATTTTGTTGGAAATCAGGATGAAACAGCTTAACCGGTGTTTTCCCTATAATGTTCCATCCCCCAGGGGACTGCACCGGATAAATCCCTGTTTGTCTTGATGCAATACCAACAGATCCAGCCTCAACATATGGTCTTGGTATATCCAATCGTGGCGTGACAAGTTGATCATGTAAACCACCTAAATAAGGAAATCCTGGTAAGAACCCAAGCATATAAATTAAATATTCAGGTTGTTGGTGATAGAACTTTACTTTTTCTATAGATAGGTGATTAAAATTAGCGACTCTTTGCAAATCCGGACCATATTTGTCTCCATATACAACAGGCACATGAAATATACGAACTGTTACATCATCATGTTCGATCGGCTCATTAATCAACTGGTTTACTTTTTGCTTTAATCGTTGAAATGAAATACATATGGGCTGATAATAAATTGTAATTGAATTATAAGCAGGAACCCATTCCACTACCCCTAATATAGAGGCAACTGATAGCTTCTTACATATAGATCGAATAGTTTTATTCATTCGCTCTGAAACCTCTCCACCTAGTAATAACTTTAAAGCGTTATCACCAACTGCCTTGAAACTATATTCCATTAACCATTCCTCCGAAAATTCAGTTATTTAAATGATAGCATATTTTAAAGTGGTTCATTACCTTGGTTTTTAATGAAAGCGTAATCATTATTACTTGAATCCAATTAATTCCATCCATATAATAAGAATATCAAGCTTCCATTTATCTGTTAATATATATAATCTAATTCTATCTCTTAGTGAATTATGTCCCTTACCAACAACCTAAAACGAGAAATCTAATACTCTGTTTTACTAGCAATTATATATAAGGAGGTTATTAAATGATTTCAACTACATGGGACTGGATGTGGAAAAAACATGATGAATTAAAGGAAGCCTTCTTTCTCTTTGTAAAGCCTCACCCATCTAAGTTAACTAGCGAAAAGACAACTAATTCAACTGATTATTCTAGTAGTAATAATAATGGGAAACATCGATACAATAGACCAGCACAAAAAGCTGGTTTAATACTTGGCCCTTTATTATTTATAGTAATGTTGCTATTTTTTTCTCCTAAAGGATTGGCTTGGGAAGGAATAGCAATACTTGCAAGTACCGTTTGGATTGCTGTCTGGTGGATGACAGAGGCAATACCTATCCCTGTAACGTCACTACTCCCAATTATACTATTCCCGATGACAGGCGGGTTAGATATCGGGACTACTACATCTTCATATGGCAGCGATACTATTTTTCTATTTATGGGAGGTTTTATGATAGCATTGGCTATGGAAAAATGGAATCTGCATAGACGAATTGCATTAACAATCATTTCCTTGATTGGTACGAATACAAACCGAATCGTATTAGGGTTTATGGTATCCACCGGATTCCTCTCTATGTGGATATCTAATACTGCTACAGCAATGATGATGGTTCCAATTGGATTGGCTATTATCTATCAAGTGTCAGATGCTTTAAAAGAAGATCCGTCTATCGATACATCAAAAGACAATTTTGCATTTGGAAAAGCATTGATGCTTAGCATCGCTTATTCTGCCTCCATTGGCGGGGTTGCAACGTTAATTGGTACGCCACCGAATGCTGCACTTGCAGGAGTTATTAATGAGATGTATGACATTCAACTATCCTTTTCTACTTGGATGCTATTTGGTGTTCCAATCGCTTGGGGATTTATCTTTATCATTTGGTTTTATCTAGTCAGAATTGCATTTCCACTTAAGCTGAAGGAACTTCCAGGAGGTAAATCTGTTATTACAAAAGAAAAGCAAAAGCTTGGAAACGCCTCATCAGAAGAAAAAGCTGTATTTACTATATTTGTTCTTACTGCCCTTGCGTGGATCACACGTAGCTTTGTGTTAGCAGAATTAAACCAAAATATAAATGATGCCATTATTGCAGTGGCTGCAGCAATCATTCTATTCATCATTCCTTCTAAAAATAAACAAGGTGATTTCTTATTGGATTGGAATACAGCTGTCAAATTACCTTGGGGAATTTTGCTATTGTTTGGAGGAGGCTTGGCTATTGCAGCAGGCTTTACACAATCAGGGCTTACGGAATGGATTGGTACACAGTTAATCACATTACAAGGAATTCATATTTTTATTGTCCTACTTGTTATTACTGCATTAGTCATTTTTTTAACAGAAATCACTTCGAATACAGCAACTGCCAATATGATGTATCCAATTATGGCTGCACTTGCAATTGCACTTGGCGTCCATCCTTATGTTGTCATGATCGCTGCAGGAGTAGCGTCATCTTGTGCCTTTATGCTTCCTGTTGCAACACCACCTAATGCTGTTGTATTTGGAGCAGGCTATTTACGTATTCCAGATATGGCCAAAGCAGGAATCGTATTAAACCTTATTGGTATCGTTCTAGTTACAATAAGTGTTTACTTTTTACTCCCTTTAGTTTGGGGAATTCATCTTACCGAACTACCAGATTTCATGAAATAAAATGAAACTTCAATCCGTGGAAGTTTTGTTATCACCCACGGATTGTTAGTACCACAAGGATATGACCTAAAGGCCTTGGAAGCAATCGGACATTACTAGCAGTCGATCCCTCGCTTATCGCTATGGCCTAAGATGGGAATTACTGCCAATTATATGTGAGATAAAAAGAGAAAAGCACAGATATAATCGATTCACTTGTCCTCAATTTTTTTATCTCTTTTCCTAAGACCTTTCGGAAAGTTAAAAACGATAAGCATAATCCCTATAAATAAAATGCTATAGGCGATTATATTTGAAGTATCTTCATATATAAAATAGGCACCTACTGCAGTGAATACCCATCCGACTGCTTCCATAAGTAGATATCTAATCACAGCAAATCTCCTCTCTTTTATCTATTTCTAATAATAAAGTGAAACCTTCATCAGTGGGGGTTTTATTGCCAGTTATATGTGAGATAAAGTACTGAAGGTCTTTACAGTGAATACATATATAACTCGTAATATACCTATAAAAGTAATTAAAGCCATCCATATTCTCCCATATGGAGCAAGCACAGTGGTACTGCCTAGTGATCCTTCGATATAATAAGATACTAAAAATATAAGCTTGACACACTCCCTTTATGATGAGTAGTTTCCTCACTAACTGCTGTTGCCGTTAAAGAATGTGCTGTAAACAACCATAACAAGTAATACAGAGTCCTATTATCATAAGATGAGGTAGTTACTTAATGTCATTATCATACAAGTGCAAAGAATAATAATGCGTAAACTACGAACTCACTTTTAACCAAAGAGACAAGCAAGCCAACAAGTAATTAGTGAGCCTATTACTCTAATGATCGCATATCAGAAAAGGAATAATGGACCTAATTAAACAGAGCATACTAAATATGGGGTCAGATAAAATCCAATAACGAATAATCCGATAATTGATCCAATAATTACAAACGACAAGGACAAACTTGCAACTGATACACGGACATCAAACGCGGTAACAAATATCAGTAGTATAAATTTGACGGCGTACATACTAGCAAAATAAAAAGAAGTGAACGCTAAGCGTATCGTTACCTTCCAGAAATAAAAATCGCAAATGCTATAAGCCTTCAGCACGGATGTCACAACCTACATTATTCATCAAACACATATTTATCCCGACCTGCTCCCATGCCAAATAATACTACAATGAGTGCTACACTAATCAACGTTACTAGCGGAATATTCCATGAATGGGTAACATCATACAAATAGCCAATAACAATTGGACCAAAAGCTGCTAAAACATACCCACACGATTGTGCCATACCTGATAACTCCGCTGCCTGTTTTCCGGTTCGTGCTCGCATACTAAGTAGAGTTAATGCTAACGCAAATGTTCCACTAAGAGCAAAACCAATTAAGATTGTACTAATAACCATGACGACAATAGATTCACCTAGTAATAAGCCTGTATACCCGCTTACTGAACAAAATCCCATTGCCAAGACTAAGCCACGTTGTGATTTAAATTTACCAGCTAATACAGGAACGAGAAAACTAGCCGGTAACCCTATAAACTGTAAAAAAGATAACATCCATCCTGCAGCAGCTATACTAATGCCATAATCATGAAGTATTTCGGGCATCCATGAAATCGTCACATAGAACAAAAAAGATTGAAATCCCATAAATGCTGCTACTTGCCACGCTAAAGAAGACTTCCAGATACGGTTATCTGCAGCAGATTCAAAATGATATACCTGCTGTTTTGTAGGATTCCTGCGAACAAGATAAACCCATACACCAATTCCTATTAAAGCTGGAGTTGCCCAAACGAACAAGGCCACTTGCCAGCCTAATCCAAGTCCTTGAGCAATTGGTACACTTAGCCCTGAAGCTGTAGCAGCAAATATTCCCATTGCAGTGGAATAGATACTTGTCATAACAGCGACCTTTGCAGGATACTTTTCCTTAATGACACCAGGAAGAAGAACATTACATATCGCTATTCCTATACCAATGAGCAATGTTCCGCTGAAAAGCAAAAAAACTGTTGATAAGGAACGAATACTGATACCTATAAAAAGTAGAATTAAACCAAGTAACATGACTCGTTCATTCGTTAAACGATTTCCTAACTTTGGAACAATTGGAGACATAACAGCAAAAGCAATTAACGGCAAACTGGTTAATAGTCCTGCACTCCCATTTGAAAGTCCCAAGCTATCCCTTATTGTGCCAATAATTGGACCAACAGATGTAATAGACGGCCGTAAATTAAATGCTACAATAATAATTCCAAATACGAGAAGAAAACGATATACATTCGTTGTTTGTTCTTTCGATTGATGCATTTCCAACTAGAGGTGCTCCCTTCATAAATATATCCTTTCCTTAATATAGCATATCTCTACAAACACTATAAGCAGGAGATATTCATTCTCAAAATTAAAAACCTACAGGTCGGTACAATTATCGTTTGTTCTATGTTAAAAGGGAATGGATATAAATAAAGAGAACTTCAATCAGTGGGGCTTTTACTGCCAGATAGTATATGAGATAATTCACGTTGAAATAATGCCGAATACTAATATGATGCTTCATCAAAATCTGAAATATGACAGAGACTTTCCACCAAACGGCATCTACTAACATCCAACCAAAATTTGCTTAGACAAGTGGATCATCAGACTCGTGCTATCCTCGTATAACCCAGCCATTTCTAATGTCCAATAAAAAACCGGACTACGCTCCGGATATTTGTATCCTTAGATTATAGTTCGGCTATACCTTTATTTCCTTTGTCTTCATGAATCAATTAGTTAAAACATATGTACTTATCCATTCAAGCTGACATACAACCATTTTAGACTGAACTCTCTCCATATATTTACAGCAACACAAGTAATTGAATTCATTTGATGAAAATATTAATTGTTTTTTATGATAGGGAGAAAAACAACTTGCTATATGATTTTTTGGAAGTAAATTTTTCTCTGCTTGATGTTCAGAAAGCATATATCTAGACTTGTTCATATAATCCTCCTTATTCATTCCCCCTTTTTTGTAAGAACAGGTTGTACATAGTAGAGGTATTACAATTTATTTAATTCTAAAATAAACCTCCTATCCATTAATAATTCTAAATATCTAAGACTATATACTCATTATCTCATAGTAGTCAAGCATTTTAAATTTTGACATTAATGTCGAATTGAAGGGTATATTACTAGTGACAAGCGTTTTATTTCGTCGAATTCAATCAATTGTTGTCATAAAATCAATGAAAATCATGATTTCATCTAAGCATTTTGACGAAGTCTGCAAATTTTGTTTATTTGTGACAAAATTATGAACTTTTTTCATAAACATGTTATAAGTTATACAACTATCATAATCACTAGGTGTTCATCCATTCTTGCTCCTGTTTAAATTCTGTGTATATGCTTGTTTTATGGTATACTATAGGTAGAATTATGCATATACTAAAAAGACCACAGCTGCAACTGTGGTCAAAGATAAGCAGTTCCCCTAGGGATCGGCTTTCCGCAAATAGGCCTCTCCATGCATGTAAGGCTAAAGGGAGGTCTATTTTTTATTGATGATCCGTATGATCAGAGTCAAGAAAGCTACCAAAAAGGTGCCAAACGAAAACATCACCATAAACACTTCATAAATGTTCAATTGGCTCACCCCCTCAGAAAAAAATAGGGCTAGCCGATTGTCCTAAAAGAACGTTATCTGTTAATTAGTATATCATACATTATAAAATAAATACCTCGAAACAGAACATTTGTTTGCATTTAATTTAGGTTTCCTTGCTATATGATATACACCAAGCATCTAATGCTTGTATAATTTATTGTATGTAACTTTTAACAGACGATGTAATGCATTTGGTAGGATTCTATGTTAAAATGGTTATTTGTTAATTTTTCAGATAATTATCAGGTCAAATTAAGTTCTTTCATAGCTACTGTAAAAAATGAGCATATACACCATATAGTTGTCCTACTCTTGATTTAGAAAATTATAACCTAAACAAAAAACTGGGAGGCTTAGTATAGTCTCCCAGTTTTTTCTTTATTCTTCTACCTTTCCATTTTCATCATCTGGTCCACCGTAGAAATACTCATTTTCATCTACAGGTTGCCAATCTTCATTTGGTGTATAGAAACGTAATAGGTCACCATACAACACTTCATCGGAAAGCTCTAGCTCCTTCATAACTGTCTCATGCATTTCTTTCATTTCTGGAGTAGGCTCTTCAATAACCTCTTTTGTTGCATTATCGTAGTATTTCCCATCAACATAACTATATTTTTCTGTCATAAAGTTACCATTACGAAATGGGACGAAATCTTTATGATCCTCTGAAAACATGTCTGTACCAAATTGAATGTAATCTCTGGCATCAATTCCTAAAATATGCAGTAGCGTTGGCATAACATCGATTTGGCCACTATATTCATGATTAATACCTTGCCCTTCTACTCCTGGCACCTTAATCATGAAGGGCACACGCTGTAAATCAGCATTTTTCAATGGAGTAATTTCTTCTCCAGTAATCTCGGCCATTGCCCTGTTATGGTTATCAGATATTCCATAGTGGTCTCCATAGATCATAATAATTGAGTCCTCATATAAACCTGCTTCTTTCAAATCATTAAAGAATTGTTCTAACGATTCATCCAAATAGCGAGCTGTTTGGAAGTATCTGTCAACAGAACCATCTCCTGTTTCAGCTGGCTCAATACTTGCCTCTTCTTCATCAATGAGATACGGATGATGGTGAGTTAGAGTCATCATATGGGCATAAAATGGTTGATCCATTTCTTCAAGGTATTGCATTGATTCTTCGAAGAATGGTTTATCCTTTAAGCCATAATTAATAACATTTTCTTTACTCATATCAAAATACGCTTCATGATAAAACTCATCAATACCTAAGTGTTTATATACTTCATCACGATTCCAAAATGATTTACCATCTCCATGTAATACAGAACTTGTATAACCTTGTTGTTGTCCTAGTATAGCTGGTAGCCCTTGAAAAGTGTTACTACCTTTAGTAACAAAGGCTGCTCCTTGTGGTAACCCATATAATGAAGTATCTGTAATTAATTCTGCATCAGCTGTTTTACCTTGCTCTGTTTGATGGAAGAAGTTATCAAAATATGTGAAGCCTTTTTCCTGATCATGAACGAGAGAATTCAAAAATGGCGTAACTTCTTCTCCATGTAGCTTATAATCAATTAAGAATGATTGAAAAGACTCTAAATGAATTTTAATAATATTCTTTCCTTCACCCTTACCAAAATACGCTTCATTCGGTTCTGCATACTTCGATTTCGTGTAGTTCTCTACTTTTACGATGTCACTACTATCTGCTAGTACACGTCTAGTTGACGTTTTAGCACTTTGAATAGCATCATAAATGGTAAAGTTAAATGCTCCCAAATATTTCACTAAATAGTTTCTATCAAATGTTCTTTCTAATAACTGTGGACGGTCAGCTTCTGCTAATCCTAGATTAATAGTAAAAGCTAATACACCTGCAGCTAATACCATAAATGGCTTACGGAGTTGTATACGACTTACTGACCAACCTTTACGTATCGTGGTATACAATACGATTAGTAAAATGATATCGACTGCATACAGCAAATCATGCATTTGAGCTAAATCAGCAATACTTCCACCAATACTTCCAAAGTTATCTGTCTGCATTAACGTAGGAATGGTAATGAAATCACTATTGAAGCGATAGAACACGACGTTTGCATATAAGATAAATGAAAGAATTGCGTCTATTACGATAATCCATATTCCTGCTCTTCTACCTTTTGCAAATAAGGCTAGTCCGAGAAAAATTAATCCAGAACTGAGAGGATTAAAGAATAATAGAAATTCTTGCATTGCCCCACTTACACCTAGATTGAATTCAAATTTATATATCGTATACGTTTTTATCCAAAATAAAACCAGTGCAACCGCGAAGAACCCCATTTTTGTTGATACTAATTTCTTCACTTTTTTCACCTCTAATTTTAAATCTCAATTTTTAATTTGTTTAGTTATATCTTTAGCTAATAACGATTTTTAATTATAACGCAATCCTCCTATTTGGTCAAAGACTTTTCTGTGACTTTTTTTGGCATTATTTGTCGAACCCTTGATCCCTTAGCTTTACATAATAAAAAAACATGATATATTACCATGTTTTTCTATTTATTCCGCTTGTTTGGAGCTTGCTGTTACTCCAATCTGGGGTAGTATCTCTTTATTTATATACAACAAGATTCATTCCATGTATTACTTTCTTTAACCTGTATAATACTACAAATTAAATCGTTTAATTAACATATTTAATTCATCAGCTAAATCCGCTAGTTGGTCAGCGTTAGCGGCAACTTCTTCCATTGAACTACTGGTTTGTTGAGTCGAAGCAGAAGTTTGCTCCACACCAGCTGCTGATTCCTGTGAAATAGCTGCAATTTCACTTACTGAACCATTCATTTCTTTACTACTTTCAGCAATTCCTACTAAGTGATTTTTCACTGCTCTAATTTGTTCGGTCATATGTTTAACAGAGGTATAGATCGTATTAAATGTTTCTTCGGTCGACTCCATTTGACCTGTTCCCTCTTCTACTTCTCGATAACTTGTTTGTAGGGTAGTTACTACAAATTGTGACTCTGATTGAATATCTCCCACGGCATTTGTTATTTCATCTAACGACGAGGAAACCTGTTCTGCAAGCTTTCGAACTTCGTCCGCTACGACAGAAAAACCTTGGCCATGTTCACCTGCTCTTGCTGCTTCAATTGCTGCATTCAATGCAAGTAGATTTGTTTGCTCTGCTATGTCACTAATTACTGTTACTAAATTAGATATTTGCTGCGATTTAGTATCCAATCCTTCTACTCGCTGGACAGCATCCTTCACAATTTGATCAACTTTCCTAACTTGGTCCTTTGTAGATACCATAGTAACCTGTCCAGCTTCCGTTTGATCTAATATTTCAATAGAAGCATTCTGAATCATTTCGCTACTCGTATTTACTTCCTGAATACTTCGATCAAAATCATGCATCATACTTGCCAAGTTTCCTGCATGACTAGCTTGTCCTTCCGAACCTGATGCTAATTCCTGCATAGTTACAGCAACTTGCTCTGTACCTTGTTGAACTTCATTAGCCGCCTGTGTTAATGCTTCACTTTGGTCATTTACTTTTGAAGAAACTTGTTTCACTTTAGATAGGAGTTCCTTTAAATTAGCATTCATGGTATTAGCTGCATTGGTCAGTTGCCCAATTTCATCTTTTGTTTTAACCACCAACGGTTCATGGTTAAGCTTTCCTTCGGCAATAATATTCATTCGCTGCTTAACTAATTGCAATGGCCTCGTAATTGAATTTGATGTAATTAATGCAATCAAGGCTCCTAGTATAATGACTACTGCAGTAACCACTATACCAATTATAAGTAAGGAATTGCCTGTTTCAATCATCGACTCTCCCATGCTATTGATAGTTCTTTCTTTATCTGCTGCTAAATCCTTAAATCCACTTATCAAATCATTTGCAAGTGGCTGCACCTGGCTCGTCATAATGAGCATTGCTTTTTCTTTGTCTCCACTATCATACTCCTTAAAAACTTTATCCGTTAGATGGCCCCACTCAATTTTTTTATCCATTAAAGATTTTACTTGCTTTGAATCTGCGTGATCCAACACAAAATTCTCAAGCTTGATTGTTTCTTCCACTGTATCCTTAAAGTTCTGTTTGTATTTATTTTCACCATATAACAAATATCCGCGGATTTGACTTGTCCGTTCAGCCATATTTATAGCCAGCTGTTCATCTGCCACTAATAGCTGCATTTCTTCTTTTATTATCTCTTTTGTGTTTGCATTGCTCTGTTTCATACCAATAAAATTTGTAATGCCTAGCAATAGTACCAATATGATGATGACAGAAAACGCAACGAACAACTTCATTTTTATGCTCTTAAATGTCAATACTTTTTTCAATTCTGTTCCTCCTGATTTACAAAACTAGTTGTTTTTATTCCGATCAATGTTCTGTGTATCAATTTCATAATTCGGTAATATAAGAACTTCAACTCGTCTATTTTTCGCGCGATTTTTCTCGCTTGAATTAGGTACAGCTGGTTGATGCGGTCCATACCCTTTAGCGCTAAATTTAGTTGGATCTAGTTTTTCATTTTTTAATAATAAATGCATGAAATTGACAGCTCGAGTCACACTTAATTCCCAGTTTGAAGTAAATTCGGCATAATTAATTGGGCGATCATCCGTATGACCACTAACTACCACTTGATGGGGCGGGTCCGTATAAAGAAACTCTGATACTTCCTCCGCAATTTGCTTACCATTCGTCGAAACTTCAGCACTCCCAGAATCAAATGATATATCGTTTAATATAGATATTAACAATCCTTCATCTGTCAGTTTTGTGTCTAATTTATCATGGAGCCCTTTTTCAGCAATATATTTATTCATTTGATTCTGTACTTCTTGTAAATCCTTTAGTTCCTGTTCATTTGGTGTTAATTGTTTCTCTTCTTCTTTGTTGTCCTCATCAACTTTATTTGGGAGTTCAATAGAATGATTACTCTCCTCTAAGATACCTTGTCCTCCAGAAAACTCATTTTGAAACACACGTGATAATTCTTTGTATTTTTGTGTATCAACCTCACTCATTGCAAATAATACGATGAATAGAGCGAGCAATAATGTTAATAAATCGGAATAGGGAAGTAACCATGATTCATCAATATGATGTTGTTTTCGCTGTCTATTTCTACGCATCTGTCTCATCCTTTTTTAAGGAAGCAAATTCCTTCGTTGACAAATACGAGCCTAGTTTATCTTGTACAACCATTGCAGAATTACCAACTGTAATAGATAACATTCCTTCCAGCATGATCTCCTTTATTTGCACTTCTTTTTTCGATTTTTCTCTAAGCTTATTTGCAAAAGGATGCCAAAGTACATATCCTGAAAAAATACCTAACAAAGTGGCAATAAACGCAGCGGATATAGCATGTCCAAGCACATCCATATTCTGCATATCACCTAATGCAGCTATCAACCCAATTACTGCCCCTAACACACCTAAGGTCGGCGCATATGTACCTGCTTGAGAGAAAACAGCAACTCCCTCCTGATGTCTGTCTTCCATAGCATTAATTTTCTCTAGCATAACTTCTCGAATAAACTCAGGAGACTGTCCATCTACTACAAACTGTAAGCCAGACTGTAAAAAAGGATCATCAATTTCCTTTAGCTGCTTTTCTAATGACAATAGACCTTCTTTTCTCGTTTGATCAGCTAATTGTGTAAACATCTCAACTACTTCTCTATGATTATATTGTTGTTTATCCGAAAAAATAATTTTCACTAAAGCTGGAATCTTTTTAAGTGTACTCATTGGAAAAGCAATACAAACAGATGCAGCAGTACCTATAAAAATAATTAATATAGCCGCTGGATTAACGAGTGCAACCAGATCAACTCCTTTTAATACCATTCCTACGCCAACTGCAATAATTCCTAAAAAGATTCCTATAATAGATGTTTTGTCCACATTTAATCCTCCTGTTCAAATTACATAACTTTCCATCAAAAAAGCTATCCTGATAACGAATAGCCAAAAAACCTCTTTTATTTATAGTTGTGAACACCTCACCTAGCTGATGTAGGAAAAGTGTCACTTCTATATAAGAAGAAACAAATAAAAGAAAATACTTGGCAACCAGGCGATCATAGATAGAATCCTTAGACCCTAGGCTTTGCGTCCTCCCCTTTCGAAAAGTTTGCCCTTATCAACCATGTCATGTTCATTTTTGTATACCATTGTTATCGGCAGGATTTTTAAAATGATAAAGATAAAATTGGAAATATGTGCTTTTTTATAAGTCTATATATCTATTGCATATGTGTAAAAACTGTTAATAATTTCTTATGTCTCTTTAATTCTAGGCATTTTTACCGATAATAATGACGTACAATTATTAACAACAAATTGAAATAAAGACAGGAGTGAAAAATATGACCTTTGCCAATGCTGAAAAATTAGCAGAAACAAATATTCATCCATTATTACAATCTTTTGTCACCGTTGGACCATTTTTACAAAGCTTAATAAATGATGATATAACAATTGGAATTTATGATACAGAAAAGTTAGTGATCAACTTTCCAGCGGAAACATTCTCGCTTAATGTAAATCCTGGTGACCCTTTAGTAGAAGGGGATATTGTTACAAATGCTATTTTAGAGAATAAAAATCAAGCAGCCATTGTCCCTGCAGAACTATTCGGCGTAAACCTAATTGCTCGAGCTATTCCTCTACACGACGAAGAAGGAAATGTTATTGGTGGTGTAGGAGTAGGCCTAAGTGTTGAAAAAGCAAATCAGCTATCGGAAGTTGCAACAAATTTATCTGCCGTGTTTGATGATGTGACTAATACGATTCAAGATATGGCTGAGTCCATTACCGGGCTTGCCAGTAACATGTCCTTTATTTCAGAAAAAGCTACAGAAGTCACAAATCGCGTTGATACCATTGAAAAAGTATCAAATGTTGTCAAGGGGATAGCCGATCAAAGTAATTTATTAGGGCTTAATGCAGCAATTGAATCAGCGAGAGCTGGGGAACACGGAAGAGGATTTTCTGTTGTAGCAGATGAAATTAGAAATATGGCAGCTAATTCAAAAGACCAGGTAACAGAAATACACACCATTACGGATAATATTAAGGAAGTAATATCTAATCTCGATACCTATATTCAGGATGCCAACTTAGAATCAGACAGTCAATCGGCAGCGATCGAAGAGCTAACTGCCACAATGCAGGAAATAAATGGGAACATACACACATTGGCACAATTAGCGAAAGAGAACATTCAACTAAAAAATTAAACAAGGAGTGATACAAATGGATTTCAAAAAATTAAACAGTCAATACATTAACGGAACATGGCGTGAGGGTTCATCAACCACAATAATGGAGAATAAAAATCCATATAACGGAGAAATTATTGCTACTTACAAAGCTGCAACTACAGATGATTTGAATCAGGCTTATCAAGCTTCAGCCTCCGTACAAAAACAGTGGGCAAATACTAATCCAACTACACAGCGAGAAGTGTTTGAAAAGGCTGTACATTTCATTGAAAGCAACCATGAATCGATTGTATCCATTATTATTGAAGAAATTGGTGGAACCCGACTAAAGGCTGAATTCGAAATCGGGCTCGTAACAAATATAATAAAAGAGGCTTCCACTTTTCCATTTCGTATGGATGGAAAAATATTAACTTCACCAATTGATCATAAGGAAAATAGAGTGTATCGTGTACCTGTTGGAGTAGTTGGTGTAATTAGTCCATTTAATTTTCCATTCTTTCTCTCCATGAAATCAGTAGCTACAGCATTAGCATCTGGTAATGGCGTCGTATTGAAACCACATGAGCATACAGCGATTACTGGTGGAACAATGATTGCCAAAATTTTTGAAGACGCTGGATTACCAAAGGGATTATTAAATGTCATTACTACGGAAATTGCTGAAATTGGCGATTATTTTGTGGAACATCCAATTCCACGAGCTATTTCTTTTACTGGATCTACAAAAGTTGGAAAACATATCGGTGCAGTGGCTGGAAAAAACTTAAAGGAAGCTCATTTAGAGTTAGGTGGTAACAGTGCTCTTGTTGTTCTTGACGACGCTGATATGGATTTAGCAGTAAGTGCTGCAGTTTTTAGTCGTTTCACCCATCAAGGACAAATTTGTATGTCTGCAAATCGCTTAATTGTTCATGAAGACGTGTATGACGAATTTGTAGAAAAATATCAAGCAAAAGTATCAACATTAACTTGCGGCGACCCAAGTGATCCAACTACAATTATTGGACCACTTATCAATGAGCAACAAGTGAAAAATACCGTGAATTTGATTGAAAAAGGAATTGAGGAAGGTGCAACGCCGATTGTCCACGGAGGAGTTAAAGGAAATGTTGTGGAACCAGTAGTATTTACAGATGTTACACCAGACATGACATTAGCAAATGAGGAGCTATTTGCTCCAGTCATATCGATAATGAAAGTTTCCAGTGATGAAGAGGTTATTGCTTATGCCAATAAAAGTGATTATGGATTAAGTGGAGCCATTCACACAAGAGATGTGGAACGAGGAGCAGAGCTCGCAAAGCAAATGGATACTGGTATGATCCATATTAATGATGGTACGATTAACGACGAACCAAATGTTGCCTTCGGTGGTGTGAAAAATTCTGGACTTGGCCGATTAAATGGAGAGTGGAGCTTAGATGCCTTCACAACATTTAAATGGATTAGTATACAACATAAAGCACGACAATATCCTTATAGTTAATGGATTGACTTCCGAAGGGGCTGCCTTAAAAGCAGCCCTTTTTTGAATACAAAAATTAATAAAATTGGTTTTACTTATTAGATCAAGAAACCGCCCCTATAACAGTTTGCTAGTTAAAAACCTACTGTCTAAAAGTGATAAATCGATCAGTTGTAATGAATTTATAGGGACTGGTATTATTTTATTTCTTAACTACATTTTAAATATGTAGTAATTTGTCGATATAAAAAGAAATACATGATTAAACATTCCCCCTAATATAAGGGAATGTAACAACGACCTATACGGAGGTATAACCATGACTCACCCTTACTTAAAAATAGGAAATCGTAAAATTGGTAAAGATTTCAAACCTATAGTTATTGCAGAAATTGGTATTAATCATGAAGGGAATATAGATATTGCAAAAAAAATGGTAGATGCTGCTTATAATGTGGGTGCCGAAATAATTAAACATCAAACGCACGTGGTTACTGATGAAATGAGTAAAGAAGCTAAAAACGTCATACCAGGAAATACAGACGTTTCCATTTATGAGGTGATGGAGCGATGTGCCTTAAATGAAGCAGATGAACGTGAGCTAAAGAGCTATGTTGAAAGTAAAGGAATGATCTTCCTCAGTACTCCATTTTCACGAGCCGCAGCTAATCGATTAGAAGCAATGGATGTTCAAGCTTACAAAATTGGATCAGGAGAATGTAATAATTATCCATTAATTGAGCACATTTGTTCCTTTGGCAAACCCATGATTGTTTCTACAGGAATGAATAATATTGACAGTATAAAGAAAACCGTATCTATTCTAGAAAGAAACAATATACCATACGCTCTATTGCATTGCACAAACTTATATCCAACTCCTCCTGAACTTGTAAGACTTGGAGGTATGGAGCAATTGGAAAAGGAATTCCCTAATGCTATTATCGGACTTTCCGATCATACTACTAATAATAATGCTTGTTTAGCAGCTAGCGCATTAGGTGCCTCTATTTTAGAAAGACACTTTACAGATCGTATGTCTAGAAAAGGACCTGATATTGTTTGTTCCATGGATCCAAATCAACTAGGCGAATTGATAGAAGGAACTTCACAAATATTTAAAATGCGGGGAGGAGACAAAAAACCTGCAGATGAAGAAAAAGTAACAATTGATTTTGCCTTTGCAACAGTTGTTACTACCAAAGAACTAAAATCTGGTAATACGCTCACAAAAGACAATATTTGGGTTAAAAGACCAGGTACAGGAGATATAAAAGCGGAACATTACAAAGATATCCTTGGGAAAACCGTTAATCGAGATATAGATATAGATGAGCACTTGTCATGGAGTGATATAAACTGATGGAAATGAGTAAAAAAAAGAAAATACTTTTCATTACAGGTACTCGAGCAGACTACGGGAAAATTAAATCTTTAATGAATGAAGTTGAAAAAAGTGATTCCTTTGAATTATACGTGTTTGTTACTGGTATGCATATGTTAGAGAAATATGGTTCAACATGGAAGGAAATAGAAAAAGACGGATTTAAGAATATGTACCTGTACATTAACCAGAACGATAGATCACACATGGATATTACACTAAGCAATACGATTTCCGGAATTAGTAACTACGTACAAGAAAATAAACCTGATCTAATTATCATACATGGTGATAGACTAGAAGCATTAGCTGGAGCTATAGTCGGAGCCTTTAATAATATTCGTGTTGCACACATTGAAGGTGGAGAAGTCTCAGGAACTATCGATGAATCAATTCGGCATGCGATAACCAAATTCTCTCATATTCACTTAGTAAGTAATGAAGAAGCGAGAAGAAGAATATTACAGTTAGGTGAAAAAGAAGAAACTATACATATTATTGGTTCACCTGATATTGACATAATGCTTTCTGATGATTTACCGTCATTGGCAATGGTTAAAGATAGATATGATATTAATTTTGGGGCATATGCTATCGTAATGTATCATCCAGTAACAACAGAATTAGATAAATTATCTTGCCACGTTAACAACCTGGTAGATTCACTGATTGAATCAAATCAGAATTTTATTGTAATTTATCCAAATAATGATGAAGGCAACCATATTATTATTAAAGAATATAATAGATTTAAAGAGATTGATAATATTAAAGTCTACCCTTCCATGCGATTTGAATATTTCTTAACATTACTTAAACATGCACAGTTTATAATTGGAAATTCAAGTGCTGGGATTAGAGAAGCTAGTATTTATGGCATACCATCGATAAATATAGGAAACAGACAGCAGGGAAGGTATGACCCTACTAAATTTCAAGATATCATCATTAGTATTGAGGAAGAAAAGCAACAAATTGGAAATGCCATATCTTCCATTAAACATCCAACTAGTAGAAATTTAAATTTTGGTGACGGTACTAGTCATAAGAAATTTATTAACCTACTAGAGGATGAAAGTATATGGAATATTCCCATACAAAAAAAATTTATAGATACCAATTTAGTGGGTGTAACAAATGTATAAAGGAAAACAAATTTTAGCTATAATACCAGCAAGAGGTGGTTCTAAAGGTATCCCACGGAAGAATATCATACCGATTCACAATAAACCATTAATACAATATACAATTGATGAAGCCCTGTTATCAAACTATTTAGATGAAATAATCGTATCTACTGATGATAAAGAAATAGCGCAAATTTCCATCAATCTTGGCGCTAACGTTCCATATCTAAGACCAGAAAAATTAGCGCAAGATCATTCAAGAACCATTGATACAGTTATGCATGTTGTGGAAAAACAAAAAGAACGTGGATATAATTACGACTATGTAGTCGTTTTACAACCAACACAACCACTACGAAAACATTGGCATATAGATGAGGCTATTGAAAGTGTTATTAATAATAACCATGAAAGTCTTGTTAGTGTTACAAAAGTTAAAGAGCACCCAATTTTAATGAGAACTATAAACAAGAACAATAAATTAGAAAATATCATAAACAAGACGAGTACATTAAGAAGGCAGGACTTTCCTGAGGTGTATAAAGTAAATGGAGCAATTTATATAAATAATACTGCTACACTTCACAGCAATACTAGCTTAAATGATAACAAATATTCATATATCATGGAAGAAAAATTCGATTTGGATATAGACGATTTAAAAGATGTAGAACTTTTCTATGATTTATATCATGAAAGATAACTGAAATACTCCCAAGTAGATAGCTGATACTAATCTGTCTGCTTGGGAGTATTTAGAGCTACCATTATATTGCTGTAGCATGTTACAATTTGTTCTATGAATAAAATTAACTATAAAATTCCCTTTCTCTCTAGCCAATTCTTTAGATCACAATAAAAAGAATCATTTTGCTTTTTAAGTTGTTCATTTTTATAGGCATATTCGTTTGATAATGTAGTTAGTGTTTTCAACGTATTGTTAAGCTTGCTTAACAATACTTCTTCAAACCCTCTCTCGTTTACATTCACTAATCTATCTTCTAAAGATAACTCACGGTATAAATCATTTATCTTTTTATAACTACTTAGTGCTATAGTTGGTATATTATGGGCAATAGCACAGACATTACTATGAAACCTCATTCCTAATATACATTTACATTGTTGATATAATCCAAAAATATAACTTTCTGAGCCTCTCCCTGTTAAATATGGAGCAACTTTCACTCTTGTTCTTCTATGTTTATCATTCAAGTAATTAAGTAGATCAGAAATAGCGGTTAGATCGCTATATATATGTGGAATTAAAATTATTTGATACAATTTATTGTTTTCTAGAAATGTATCTAATACAGTTGAAAATCCATTGATGAATTCTTTATAGGTAATATTTTTATTAAATCGAATAGATTCCATATCACGTGCAATATTGATTCCAATTGACTGATAATTACATTGTAACTCAGGAAAGTCATACGTATCAGTAGTCATAAAAAAAGCTCCATCAGCTATCCGATATATTTTATCGTTATACTTCGTTCCGTATAACGATTGTAATGTTTGATAGGAGCCATCATTTCTAACAGACACTAAATAATTATCAGAGCTTGTTACGTTAGATAAAAATTCATCAAATTTATAAATAGCATTTTCACTTGCACCCTTAGCAATATCACATCCCAAGCCAAAAAACAATATTGGTGTACTAATTTTCAATAATGTTTCTTTGCTTATATTTATAGTCGTTCCTGTAAATGAATAATCCCATTTAAGTTCAAAAAAATTCCCTCCACCAATGATTACCAAATGATATTCATTACAAAGTTCAATAAACGCATTACTGTTAAAGTCTCGTAAGTTCCATGATTGATAGAATTCCCTCATCTCAATTTCTTTAAAATTCAGTTTCTTGGGAAATAGGATTTTTTCTAGTTTATTTCTCAATCCATTATGATTTGCATTATCTCCAATATTCCCATTAAAACTAGCAATATGTAATATGTTAATCGTATTCATCTCGTTACCTCTTCTAGTTACCATATTTCAATTAATTTATCTTTGATGAAATTAATTGCCTATCTATTTGTTCATTAATTAGTTGTTCCAACTCTACACCTGCACTCCTACAATTCTGAATAAACCTAGTAAACAGTTCAACAATATGATTTGCTTTTTTAATTGGATCAGCTTCCATAACGATATGATTCATTTCATTAATTAGAAAATCCACATGAACTCGTACATAAGGAACAACAAATTTTCTATAGTACATATTTTCGTTTAAATTAGAATAAAGATAATCAAATTCTCCAAAAGCTTTTTCCAAGTTAATTCTATTTTTTAAAGCAATATTTTTATTTAATTTTCGAATCAATTTGTTTATGTTTTCAATAATATTGTAAAATTGGTGCATGTAATTTTCTAAACTATTTAATTTATCCGACAATACACTTTGATCATAAGAATTTGCTGTTTCCCACCATTTTTCTTTGATTATTGAATGAGTTAAAACTTCTTCAATCACTTGTTCAATAGGACAAAAAGGAACTCCTTTAATCTCAGCTCCTCCTTTTGTTGTATTTATAAAGGTATTGCCTTTATAATGTGTTACAATTTGCTCAATACTTTCTCTCATGTTATTAAACGTAATATTTGATTTAATTTCATTACCATACACATCTTTAATCGGAACTCCCTTTTTTATAATCTCTTTATTAAATCCATTCTTCAAGTGTGTATAGCCAATTCCTTTAGCATATAGTTCATCATCCTTATATGCCAAATTCTGTCCTGCAAAAATTATTGGATCACAGCCTATTTCTGACAATAACTGTACCATTAATACCGCAATAGACGTTGCATCATTAATACAATCATTTGCATTAATTTGCGAACCTAAAAAATATTGAGATACATTATCTACTGTTGTTATAAAGTGTACCTTTGGTCCAGTAAATCTCTCCAACGTTTCAAATCCAACACTGGATCCATAAATTAGCGGAATATCATGTAAACCACTATCATTTAACCGTTCAAAGACTTTATAATTGTTATCGCTAGGAGCATACGTACAAACTGCATCCGGTATAACATCATACTCAAGTAAACTATTTATGGCAGATCCAACGGAAAAAATATTTGCTAATTCATTTTTTTTAATGTACCTTATAAATTCCATATCTTCCACTAATGATGGACCAGCAGAGATAATCACTGCCGGTTTCCTCTTAAATTGCTCAAGCTTAATATCTTTCATCATATTAGGAGTAGTTAATACAGATTTAAAGTTATGTACACTATTTATTGTCCATCTTTTTTGGAATTTCTCATTTGTATGTAATCTCGAACGACGATTAGTAATTACTTTTTTAACATTAGATCGAAATTGTATCATTTTTTCCTTAAAGAGATTTTCGTAACTTGGTAGAGTGATAATATAAATGTTTTGATTACTAGAGACAAATTCCTTTAAATAACTCATTGCTTCCTTTTCATAGGTATCAATATAAAGTTGTAATGTTTTTTTTGTTATTAGCTGATTAAGTTTCCTTTGTTGTGTCAATTCAAAAAATACTTCGGGGCAAGGTTCATAGATCGAATACGTATTGCTAGGATACATTTCCTTAAACTTTTCAATATGATATCCTAGCCCAACACCATAGAAAAATACATGTGTATCTTCCATAATACTCTCGCTATGTGCAGTTATAATTCGCTCTGCTTCACGAATTGGATCATATAAACTATGAATCATCAACGGATTGCCTTCAGTCGTTTGGTATCGAATTGTTTTAGCTCCTGTTTTTGATTCAAGGATGGTTAGTCGATTCAATTCTATCTTGTTCTCATGCTCTAAAAAATAGTTTCGAATTTCAGGGAATCGCGCTCTTAGCAATACTATGTTGTCAATTAGCATTTTTGCATAACTCCCTATCTTCTAGTGACTTTTCTAAATTATTCTCTAGCGATTCATAGGCAGGAACGACTTCATAAGATAATATATCTGAAATTAGCACCGTATCCTTTGTTTCAATTCCCTCCATCAGTGCTTTGAAGCCTTGTTCACAAGTTGAAACACTCTCCTCAATATTTTCCCAATAAGCTGGTTTTATTTTGGATGCTTTTGTGAACATGTTAAACTGCAAGATCCATTGCATCCCTTCAGCTAACTGATCAATCCCTTCCCATGTCTGCTTCGTAAACGTATGGTAGCTAGCATCAATTAGCTCTTTTAGTGCTGGTATTGCACGTTTTAGATAATCATTAATAGAATCCATCGTTTCCCAAATCATCTCCTGCTTACTATGGGTTACAATTTCCACTTGAAGAATCTCTTGAAGATGTTTTGATATATATGCTTCATGCTCCTCATAAACCTCTTGATTATCTATAACTAAATGACTGAATACTGTGTTTTCTTGTTGGATAAGTTCATTTACTTTTTCATAAATGAAATGAATTGCAGAAGTGTCATTTTCTACCGTATAGGACGTTTGTTTATGTAGTAATTTCATATGAAATCCTCCTATCTAATTACACTTTTATTATCGGCAAATAACGAAGAAAATTAAATAATAGAGATAAGAAAAACTGAGCAAAATTCGCTCAGTCCTTATCACTAAATGCTCAGATTTACGCTTTCTCTAGTAGCTATTATGGAATAATAGCTACTGCTTGACCGCCACTCCGGCTGCCCACTTCCCTTTCCGTGGGGTTTGTCCTTCAGCTAACTTTTTTAGCAAAACCCGCTCAAAAAAGTGGATCTTCAGGTCAAACATTTCCCACAGGAGTTGAAGTGGCCGCCCTTCGCTATCATCAGGCTCTACAACGCTAGCATGAAGTAACACAGCTGCTTTTATAATCACGGATAACGATTTTCACTTTACCCATTGGAAAAAAAGTCAACCTATTACTTATGACAAGAATTGTTGCACCTTCTCATAGCGGAGACTAATTACGTAGACTCCTGCGGGATTAGCGCGAGCCGAAAATCCACTTTGCAACGTGTTCTTCTTTGCAAAGTTAGTTGAGGCCGTGCCCGCGGAAAGCGAAGTAATTAGTCGGAGCATTGCCAATATACATCAAACATTTCAAAATAACTACTTGGCTTAACGCAGTCATTGCACTGATTTTATACTTTCTTAACTTAAAATAAAAACCGACCTCATATCATGAAGTCGGTTTAACGTACAGCTCATCATTGAATGTAACTTATCTTAGAAGTTGTAGCACACCTTGTGGTTGTTGGTTAGCTTGAGCAAGCATGCTTTGCGCAGCTTGAGTAAGGATGTTATTCTTAGTGAATGACATCATTTCTTTAGCCATGTCAACATCACGAATACGTGATTCAGCTGCAGTTAAGTTCTCAGCAGAAGCCCCAAGATTGTTAATAGTATGCTCAAGACGATTTTGTACTGCACCTAATGCTGAACGTTGAGTTGAAACAGTGTTTACAGCTTTGTCTATGTTGTCTAGTAGTGTATCGTATCCAGAAGTAGTTAGAGCGTTACCACTACCATCTACTACAGAAACATCTGCAACACCTAAACCACTAGCGCTCATATCGCCGATTTCGATAGATAATTGCTGTCCTTGATTAGCACCAATTTGGAAAGTTAACTGACCACTACCTGTACGGCTACCGTCAAGCAATGTTTTTCCATTAAATTCTGTACGATCAGAGATACCTTTACTTCCAGACTGACCACCTAATTCTTGAATTAAAGAATCAATTTCATCCTGGATTGCTTGTAAATCTTCTGGCTCTTGAGTACCTGTACTTGACGCTTGCACTGTCAATTCACGCATACGTTGTAGAATGGAATGAGTTTCATTTAGTGCGCCTTCTGCAGTTTGAATTAAAGAAATCCCATCTTGTGAGTTCTTTTGAGCCATTTCTAGCCCACGAATTTGGCCACGCATTTTTTCAGAGATTGCGAGACCTGCAGCATCGTCTCCAGCTTTGTTTATTTTCAAGCCTGAAGAGAGCTTCTCCAATGAGCTTTGTACTGCGTTGTTGTTACCTGATAGTTGGCGGTGCGTGTTTAGCGCCGCAATGTTGTGATTAATAATCATTTTTTCCTTACCTCCATGTAAGTATATTTTTTGCGAGCCACATCCTTATGTCTCACATCTATAACAACTCATATAGAGTTATTACCAAGTATTAGTAGATTCACTGTGCTGTCGTCCTTAACGTTAAGGCTGTAACCATTAATCTCTATGATTACATTACTTATATCGGCATATTCTTTCAATGTTTAAACGTTTTTTTTATTTTTTCTATTTTTATAGCTGAAGCATATGATTATAATAGAGTGACTCGGAAGTTTATGGTTTCTTTTCAAGAGAAAGCTAAGTATTTCACAAAATTTAAGGAGGAAAAGGAATGAAGGCTTTCACTGCATTTTGTGAGCGAATGGTACAACGTTTTTTACCTGATGCGTTTTTATTTGCCATCCTACTTACATTCACTGTATTTCTTTTAGGAATTATCTTTACTAACAGTTCTCCAATGCAAATGATTGATTATTGGGGGACAGGGTTTTGGGATTTACTTGCATTTGCAATGCAAATGTCCTTAATTGTTGTAACTGGATACATATTAGCAAATACACCACTAGTCAAAGTTGTGTTAAAAAAGATTAGTAATCTAGCAAATACGCCTTCACAGGCCATACTATTAGTCACATTTATCGCTTCCTTAGCATGTTTAATCAATTATGGGTTCGGGCTTGTAGTTGGAGCTCTTTTTGCCATTCATGTAGCGAAACGTGTACCAACGGTTGATTATCGTGTATTAATGGCAAGTGCCTATAGTGGATTTCTTCTGTGGCATGGAGGCTTATCTGCTTCTATTCCATTATTAATTGCCACACCAGGCCACTTCTTAGAAGATACGATTGGTATAGTACCTGTTTCAGAAACGTTATTTAGTGGTTTTAATTTATTTATAGCTGGTTTTCTATTATTCACCTTACCTTTTGTCAACCGCTTTTTAATGCAAGCACGGCATCCACTAATTCATTCTGACGCAACCGAGTGGCAAACAAATAACATAGACGAAAATAGCGAGAAAGATTCCGTTGAAGATAAAAGTCCTGCCGACCGTTTAGAAAACAGCAAAACGATAGCTTTCCTGATTGGCATCATGGGGTTAGCATATGTTATTTATTTTTTTATAAATAACGGATTCGATTTAAATATCAATATTGTTAACTTTATTATGCTTTTCTTAGGAGTTATCTTACATCGCACCCCAAGACGATTTTTAAATAGTGCAACACACGCTGTTAAAAATGTCGGTGGTATTGTTGTGCAATTCCCTTTTTATGCTGGGATCATGGGAATGATGGTTGCTTCTGGTCTATCCGAGCAAATGTCTCTATGGTTTGTTGAGATGTCCAATGCGTTTACCTTTCCACTGTTTACATTTCTTAGTGCCGGCATTATTAATTTTTTCGTACCATCTGGTGGCGGGCAATGGGCCGTTCAAGGTCCGATTATGATTCCAGCAGCTTTGGACTTAGGTGTAGATACAGCAAAAACAGCGATGGCTGTTGCATGGGGGGATGCATGGACGAACATGATCCAACCATTCTGGGCATTACCTCTTTTAGCTATCGCTGGATTAAAAGTTAAAGATATAATGGGATTTTGTGTCATCCTATTATTATATAGTTTCATACCTATTTCTATTGGATTATTATTCTTTTAGTAGCAATAATTAATTACAAAAGGTTAGGTATCTTCTTAAACTATTTTTTCCCACTTGTAAGGGTTCAGCCTCCTGTAAACTAAACACTTACTAGAGGCTGTAACCAATTTCGTTCAAATCTTAGAGATAACATTAATACTGCTCTTGTAAAAATGTATAAATCTCTGTTTGTATTTGTTCAAGATTACTTGTTGATGGAAAATGCCCCATATCAAAGGTATGGTAGCTAATAAGGTTTGGAATAATCTGTTGAGCATACTTCATTACTCGTCGATTTGGAAAAAAGATATCTCTTTCTCCTGTGATAACCATTGTAGGGGAGTGATAGTTTCTTAACTCCTTCCTTGTTGTTAATTTTGGCATATTCTTTTCCAATTTTACGTGCGAAAATATATTTCCTATCAATTGGCGATCCTGATCCGTCATTACTCCAGCAGATAATGCATTTGTAATTGTAGTTAAGCTAGCTTCACTACGATTACGATGATAAGAGACTAAAGGAAGTATTACATGGCGTAGCATATCTTTTTTTGAACCAAGTTGAATACCAGAGGGATTAATAAGAACGGCACAAGCTATTCTTTCTGGCTGGAAAGTAGCCAACCTAAGAATAATACCTGCACCATAGGATGGACCAATGAATGCACTCTTTTCCAATTGAAACCAATCCATTATATCGGATATCCAGTTGGCAAAACTATGATCTTTTGCAGAAATACGTGTTTCGTCACTATAACCTGGATGGCCTATTCTATCTGGCGCATAAATACGATAATGATGAAAAAGCTCCTTAAACCAATATAATGTCATTGGATTAATTGCATTTCCGCCTTGTAGAATAATGAGTGGCTTTGCGTTTTTCGGCCCGGTTATTAGCAGATGCGTATTTCCAAAGCGTGTTTTGACATACGCACGCTCCAAACGCAGTGAAAAGGCTTCTAAATAATCTTCATAGGCTTCTTGAATCTTATTTTTCCCATCCACACTCTTATAAATAGTAGCTATTCCCATATAATACTCTCCCTTATCAAATTGCCAAAATGATATAATCATCACGTATCATGTACTCGTTTTTTCTGCGCAATGATAATTCCAATAATTATCATCCCTGACCCACCTAGAATCCCAAAAGTCATTTTTTCACCAAGCAGAAAACTACTAAATAACAGCCCAAACATGGGAACAAGTAATGTAGATATCGTCGCCGTAACCATATCTACTAAACTAAGAATTAAAAACCATAATGTAAAGCATAGTGCAGATGCAAATACACCTGTAAATAATATGTAGTATACACTTTTACTATTTACTAATAACGGTTCATGATGCTCCATGAAAAGGGTAACCATCATAATAGCCAGTGCTCCAAAGAACATTTGAAAGGCTGACACCTGTATTTGCGATAGGTTTTCAAGTTTTAATCGGTAATACGTATTTGCCACTGCCCATGAAACGGCAGCAAGAATAATTAAAATCTCACCTATTATCATTTCTGGCGATTGACCAATCCAAATATCCCATCCTAAAATCGTTAAAAGTCCTAGCATACCAATAAATAGCCCTATAGATTTAGCTAAGCTTAATTTTTCATTTAAGAATTTTACTGCTAATAAACTACTCCACATTGGCATGGAGTATAAGAGAACAGAGGACTTCCCTGCGTCTACAAATCGTAAAGCATACATGACTAGTAAGAAGACAATAGCTGTTTGCAGAATGCCAACGATAACAATATGTTTCCAATATTTTTTTGGAGGCAATCCGAGCTTCAAGATCCATGCTACTAACAGTAACGTAATAGCACCTACACCAAAGCGAAATGAGGAAAATGTGAATGGTCCCATGTATTGTAATGATTCTTTCATTAGTACCCATGCATAGCCCCAAAGTAATGTAATAAATAAAATAAGGCTGCCAATAAGGGTTCGATTATCCTTTAACTTCTCCATGAAAACGTTGGAAGACTTCTCCATTTCTCTCCCCCTTTTTCATATCATAGCAAAAAACACGTAAAAAAATAAGCCTGCTTATGCACGCTATAAGAACTTTAACTTTGATACAATAAGGCAACATCAGTTTTTGTTTCCAACATGTCGCTGCAGAGGATAGTGAATTTCTTATCGACCTTACGTATATCTGACTTGATTTCCATTTTCAAGTCTTTTAATTCTTTTTTTACAGAGCTGATAGTTGTTTCCATATTTGCAAAGTGACTTTCTGCCTTTCCCACTCTAGATTCTAATTTATCTACTTTCATTTCTAACTTTCCCACTCTGGATTCCAACTTATCTACTTTCATTTCTAACTTTCCCACTCTAAATTCCAACTTATCTACTTTTCCGTGGAGTACTTTAACGTTATTAGAAACTTCCATAACTGCTTGAAAAACGTCCTGTAAAGTTATTTCACTCATGCCTCTCCCCCCTTTTCACTATATTTTTATGCTAAGCATACCACCATCTATTTATCTCAACAACCGAACAAAATATGAAATTTCGAGAAGACTCACCTGTATCCTTTAAATTTCTTCCTACTACTAAATATAATGTTGCAGAAATAATAGGATACTAAATTAGCATTTCTATGTAGCAATAATTACGAATGCCAAACTACTATGTAAAAGAAAACGAATAGGTACGTGCATACATATTCAATTTATAGAAACTGATTCATTCCTTGAAACTTTTAAATAATATAAAAAAATAAGCCTGCTTATGCACGCTTTTTAATAAACAACCTTTCGTGCTATTAACTTCTTTGTACCGCTTTCCAATCTACCTTCTGTTACTACTGCTATCTTTCTATCTATACGTTTCATATTTTTTTCTAATCCATCAATATGCAACCCCATATGATCTATTCTTGACTCTAGATTGGTATAGAGTTGATTAATCTGACGACTGTTTGTCTTTACATCTTCTAATTCTTCCATGACATCAGTGATAGCATGCAACAGATCTTCCACCATCTGTTTGGTCAATCTGTTTCCTCCTTTGTCATACATTATTGTCATCGTAACAAGCAATCTTATAACTAACAAGTGTATATAGGAGGAATTCCCATCTTCAAAATAGGTATATATATCTGGAAAGTGTTTTTTAAACCTTGAATTAAGGAGCGACCCGAAAACGTTAGCTATTTATCGATTAATTGGGATTCACTCCTTTATCAAGGAAACTTATCCTCTTGGGAACCTGATCATTGAATGATTTTTATCCCACATATAACTGGCAGTCCCCCACTTCAAGTAATAAAGTGAACCCAATATGGGTAAGTGGGGATAAACAAAACTCCGACTGATTGAAGTTTCACTCTATAGATCAATGATCTTATAGTCCAAATTCTGACTTGTATATTACACTATTGCTTCTGTTCATGAATAATATTACCGGCAAGTGCATAAAGAACTGCATAGGTTACAAAGTGAGAAGAATTATCATTTGTATCTTGCTGTGGGTAAACTTCAACATAATCCATTCCTCTAACACCCTGTTTGGCAAAAGCATAAATAAGCTCCAATAGCTCAAAGGAAGTAAGCCCATTCCCATCAACAGGACCACCAGGATTATAAGCAAAATCAAGTACATCGCTGCAAATGCTTAAGTAAACAGCTTCTGTTCCTTTACTTGCAATGGAATAGGCATGCTTAGCAAGTGCTGCTATATCTGTTGATTTGCGAATATCTCGGATAGTAATTGTGGACGCACCTACTTCTGCTGCATACTTTCCAGTCTCTGGTGCGTTTCGTGGGCCATGTATCCCCATATGCACGATGCTTTCATTTCGTACACTTTCACTTTCATATATACGATGGAAGGGTGTACTTCTTGCATAAAGGTCACCTTCATAATCCTTATAATTATCGTAATGGGCATCAAGGTGGATTATTCCTACTTTGCCATTAATATCTTCACTTAATGCCTTAACAATAGGGTAGGTTATCCCATGATCCCCACCAAAAGCTATCGGAAATTTACCTGTATTCCAAACTTTAATGGCGAATTTTTCAATTCGTTTCATTGTTTCTACCGTATCTGCTGGCACAACATCAACATCTCCTAAATCACCTACCCTGTAATGCTCTAAAACATCTACATTATCGAGTTCAGGTAGATAACCAGAATAACGAGCTGAGTTTAAACGAATGACTTTTGGGCCTAATTCACAACCTGTATAATCTCCCCATGTAACTGCACCTTCCCAAGGTACTCCGTAAATAAGAACATCATTCTCTTTTACTTTTTCGTCATGTAAATCTGCCTTTGAACCACCTAAAAAGCAAGGGGTATTACCATATATTTTTTCATGCACCATGTTGTACCACTCCTAGAGTTTATTTAACGCCAGTTACTTTATCGTATTCCTTGAGCATTTCATTGGAAGGTCCCTTACCAACTAAGCTACATCCGATAATGGCAATACTAGACAAAATAAAGCCGGGTACCATTTCGTACAGTTCAGATCCAGTTAACGGCCAAAGAAAAACTGTTATCCCGCCAACTAGAATGCCAGCTATTGCACCATTTCGGGAAGTTTTTCTCCAAAATAAAGAAAACAATATTGCTGGGCCAAATGTGGCACCAAAACCTGCCCATGCATACCCAACTAAATTAAGTACAGAACTAGTTTCATTCCACGCGATTAGTACCGCAATCAATGCAATAACTAATACGGAAATACGACCAACCCAGACGAGCTCATTCTCACTAGCATTTTTACGGAGGTACCTTCTGTAAAAATCCTCTGATAATGCACTAGAAGAAACCAATAGTTGTGAGTCAACTGTACTCATAATAGCGGCCAAAACCGCTGCCAGTAGGATCCCAGCTACCCATGGATTATAAACAACTTGAACAAGCTGAATAAAGACTTGCTCCGAATCAGCAAGTGGCTGGTCAAATGTAATGATCCCTAACATTCCAACAATGAGTGCTCCATATAGTGGAATGACCAGACCCATGGTTACACTAATTAACCTGGCTTTTCTCACTTCTTTGTGGGAACGAATAGCCATAAAACGAGCAAGTATATGTGGCTGACCAAAGTAACCAAGCCCCCACGCAAGTGCTGAGATAATTCCAACAGCCCCAATTGCACCTGCAGATTCCCAAAGAATGCCTTCCGCTTGACTATAATCTGTAGCGGCAAAAGCATCGATTAAACTTGGAGTTATATGACCAAGCTGATTAAACAGTTCCCCAAATCCACCTATCTTAATCAAACCATATATTGATGTAAATAGTAGTGCAGCTGACATTAGAGCACCTTGAATAAAATCGGTATAGCTTACTGCCAAAAAACCTCCCAGAAACGTATATGCAACAATAATAATGGCACCTACAGTTAATGCTAGGTGATAATCCATTTCAAAGGTTCCTTGGAATAGTTTTGCACCTGCAACTAAGCCTGAGGCTGTATAAAATAGAAAAAAAGCTAGAATAAAGACAGCGGAAATAACACGTAACAAATGGGAGTTATCACGGAAACGATTTTCAAAATACTGGGGTAATGTAATGGAGTCATTTGTATATTCGGTATAAATGCGAAGTCGTTTTGCAACATACTGCCAATTTATCATTGCACCAATTGCTAAACCAACAGCAATCCATAAACTCCAAGTGCCAAGTCCAGCAGCATATGCAGCACCAGGTAATCCAATTAACAACCATCCACTAAAATCACTAGCGGAAGCCGAGAAGGCTGTAACCCAGCTATTTAATTTTCTTCCACCAAGTACATAATCAGATAATGTATTTGTCATACGATAGGTTACAATTCCGATAAGGATCATCACTATCAAATAAACAATAAATGTTAAGATTGTGGGATTCATTAGTCTTCATCCCCCCTTTCTGTAAAAAAAGTGACGACAGCCCAAACTACCAACAATGGCATTGGAACAGCAAACCAAAAGAAAGTCCATCCACTAATCGCATACTCCATGTTTCTCCTCCTTTTCTTGGCGTTTGGATATAATTACGATTTCATCTTAACATAAATAACTGAAAATTTCATCTAATCTAAAAATGATGAGGTTTAGCTTCTCAACGATAAGAAAAACG
>NZ_JAJERH010000003.1 GCF_016919725.2 Virgibacillus sp. AGTR | reverse complement strand
ATTTTCATTCACTCCGCTCTCACATATTTACTACTTTTTTAGCCTTATCAAAAGATAGTAAAAAATAATACTTATTATATCAATCGATATGACCTAGTTTATCTATTTTTCATGTAATAATATAAGAACCACACTGCATGATTTTGTTCATCTGCGGCAGCACGCCTGAATGTTCTTCTAATTTGCGGTGTTGTTGCTTCATCAGAAATATCTAAATAAAAATCCGTGGTTTTTTGTTCATCTTGTAATGCAAATTCTAATCCTTCTAAATAATTATCTGGACATTCCTCTATGATTTGTGGTTGTGGCTGTTTACCCGTTAAGTTGGTATAAATAGAAATAAATTGTTGATAATGTTTTACTTCATCCTGCCTTATTTCCAGTATTTGCTCTCTTTCAGCCATTGTTGGAGCCATTCGAGCCAGTTTTTCATAACAACTTATTGCGCTATACTGCCCATTAATTGCCTTTTCTATATCACCAGTAAGCTGTTGTTGCCTATAGTAGTCTTCTTCATAGGGGTAGTAATGATACCCATAATTGTACATAAGCTTTCCTCCTAACTAAAAAACCTATACTAATCTATGTAAGAAGGATTAAATGGGTGCACATCATACATATTTTATCAATCTAGACACATGTAACATGAAAAAATCATAATCTAAAAATAAAATAAATAGTGAAAGGTGAAGATCATGCCATCAATTATTGGTCCTATAAAAGTTAACCGTGTTGGAAGACCGGCAATCATAAACTTCGGTGATTCCTTTTATGTTGCTCCGAAGCGTGCTTCCGATACAAATTCGGGTTCTGGTTCTTTAAATACTGGTGATTTCATAAATTCAAATAGTGGCTTCAGTACTACAAATCCTTACGATTCAGATATAAATGACAAAAATGTGACTTCTAATGCATAACTACTATTAGTACTATAAGTGGGGGATAAAAATGGACTTAACAGAATACTGTTCCGAGTTGGTCAATATAGGGGAACTAATCTGCTGTGCATTGGATCATTCAGATACCCAAAACATTGATTTATACAGACAAATATTAACTAATTTAGAACGTATAGATCCTCCAGCCAATTTAATAAATCAACATGAATTGCTTATAAATTCATTTGAAAAATTAATAGTTTTAATAAACACCTCCTTCTAAGTTATTGTATAAGTATTGGATAGCGGACAAAATAAAAATGGAGCCGTTATAACGAACTGTCTCCACCTTAAAATAAGCCCCTCTACTTTCTCCAAAGTAAAGAGGGGTTTTATTTATTCTAATCACACTCATTTACTGTTAACGTCACTTGGCTTACTTAATCACAGCACTAGTACCAGAACCAACATAAATATTACGCTTACCTCTTCCTGTTTTAATAGTAACTACATCTGGATATGGTTTATCTAATATTTTATAAGTTAATCCACCATACCGAGCAGGAGTAAGGCTCCAATCGCTATTCTTCTTTACAGGTTTAACATTAAGTTTGTATGTCCTCCACGTTTTTGCAGAAGCAGGCAAATGAACAGTACCTTTGGCTTGGCTAGGTTTAGACTTACTTTTTGGTTCATTCTCTTTTAAGGATCCATAAACCTCTTTACCAGCCAATCCATCCCGTTTCAACCCATAGTAAGATTGATAACGTTCTACTGCATCTTCTGTGTCGTCTCCATAATATTCATCAATACCGTTGTTTTTAGCTCCTTTGTTTGGATAGAATGGAGGATTGTTTTTAGATAGCATCGTTTGTAATTGTTTAACAGGCTTACCATATTGACCATTTCTAAGCGTCTGTCCTTTCCAATCACCAGTAACCTTGATCCAGTTTGTTACTGTTTCGGACTCTACTTTTTGATCTGGTGCTGTAATTATATCGTCTACTTTACTTGTAAGTTTAGGACGTTTACCAGCTTGTAGTTGTGATAAAGTAAGACCACCAGTCATTTGTAAATGAGGATAATCCTTAAAGCTAGACCAATCCCCACCCCATTCAAAACCTAACGACTTACCGATTGCTGCAACTCTTTTCCACTTTGCATTAACTGTCCATATAGCCTTTTGACCATCATCGCTAACAATGAAATAATCTACAGCTAGTCCATAATTATGCAATGATTGCCCGGGTTTAGCATTTGTTACGATATTACCGCTAGTTGTGCGCCCTTGATTATATAGTTTTTGTTGTTCTTCGTGTGAACGGTACCCATCAGATAATTGGACGTATATCCCTTCTTTATACGCCCGTTTAATCACTTCTAGTGCTGTTTCCTTAACAACTTGGTTCATGCCACTACCCATATTACGAATAGAACGTTCTAATAATGTATTTAAAGACACCGCCATCTTACTTCATCCCCCTATCACGTAAGAATTTTTCATTATGTTTTCCTTTTTTAGTAACAGGATTGTCTTTAAACCATGCCCATACAGCTACGCCAATTGTAGCTACTGTTGACACTCCTTCATATATTTGTTCTTCGCTAAATGGTAGTGGGTTCCACCCATATAGCATTAATGCCTGATTTGCTAGTAAAAACCCTAATACGACAAGTCTTACAATTGCTTGTTTCATTTTATATTCCTCCCTTTAATTTGCTAAATAAGTCAATAAAAAAACCGCTATGGATATGGCTAATGCCAACCATGACGGTAAATTCTTAAACATATTTTCTCTTTGCTTTACAATGCGTTCCACATCTTCCTTGCTTGCAGTGGATGATATACCTTTCTTTAAATCGTCAATATCTTTTTCATTTTCCTTCGACCGATTATATGCTCCTTTAGCGATGTCATAAGTTTCATTAATCTTATCTTTCATATCTAGCAAGCTGTCCAACTTCCCACTCTGTTCTGCAAGTGACACTTTAACATCCATGAGCACCGTCATGAATTCTTTCATGTCCTCCACTTCCTTTGCTTGGTCTGCCATTCTCGACCCCCTAACCGTAAGGATTATACTCGTATTATATTCTTAACCACTTTTTCACTTTAGGTGGCCAGAGGGCATCCCCTTTGCCCTCGCCCCCAACATAAAAAATAACGCCTTACTCGACGTTATCCTTTGTCGGATCCCAAACGTTGTACTAGATGTATTTCTCTTGCGCTGATGTTGTTATTATCATCAAACCGCACAACGTCTTTGAGATCACCGCCCCATGTGTTACGTACACCCCATACAGCATCAACTCTAGAGATATGGTAAAAGTTATCAGACGCTAGACCAAAGTCAGCCATTACTTTACCTGTCCAACGTGTACCAGCTAGTGCTGCATCTAAAGCAACATCAGCTGTCTTGTCGCTAAAACGACGATCAAGGACAACGTGATCTTTCAGTTCCATAAAGGCAGGCTCGCATGTGGCAATGGTTTCAGCTCCGTTTTCACTGTCACTATCATCAAGTTCCACAATACGAAATAAACGCAAGTCGCCTTCGTAATCCCTGAATACGACTTGGTTCTGTTCTACCACACATTTAGCCTTTTCAGACTCGGCATCAACAATAAATACAAAAGGCTCATTAGGCACCTGGTTCAATTCCTCTCGGATAGGTGCGCTAATAAGCCCTGTTTCTTCAGATAGTATTGTAAGTAATATATCATCCTGGTCAAGGATATATAATTCTGCCATGGATTTCCTCCTTTCTGTGGTAAAATTAACCTATCTTGAGTGATAGGAGTTGATTTTAATGGATAAAGAATCAAAAAAAGAAACCGCTATTGCCGTTTCATTGAGCCTAATTCCATACATCGGAGGCAGCATTGCAAGCATATATACATCTGTCAAAACAAATAAAGAGATTGAAAGACTTGAAGAGTTTTATTCAGATGTTGCTAATGGAATTAAGACCTTGGACGAAAAACTATCTAATGCATTAAGAAATAGCAGTCATGATGATGAATATCTTGCTATGTTAATTGAAAAACTTTCTAGAAAAGTTGAAATTGAAGCAAGAAAATCTAAAATAAATGCTTTAAAAACTCTTTTTGTTAATTCACTGTTAAACGGCGTTAATCAAACTTCCTACTCTGAAATAGATTTTTTTCTAGAAGTATTAGATTCCTTATCAGAAATAGATATTGAGTTGCTAGTACTGTCACATAAAGAAAATCGTCTTATAGCAGTGAATGAGATTAATTATGTCAAATATAATGAACCATATTTCATCTTAGCTTCTGTAAATAAATTGCGTAATTTTGGATTACTTCAAGTTTTTTCTGGAGCTATAGCTGTTGGCGCCAAAGATAACGCACTAGAAGAAAGAATAAAAGTATCTGACTTAGGAAAAAATTTCATTAGTTTTTGTTTACAATAAGCAATAACTTGTATGGACTAGTATCAACTAGTCTTTTTTTTATCAAGGAACATACATATTACAAAAAGAAATATCCAAAACCACCAATACTTCACCAATAGCTGAATTTGTGTTAAATTTATGAAATCTTCCATCAATATCCCTCCTAATAATACCTCTCCGTATAACTAACCGTACTCTTATGACTAGCAACAAACTCCATCTGACCAGGTATCAACTCTTTAAAAACAGATTTAATGCTTATTGCGGTGTCTATGTTTTTGCCATTTAAAATAGCGCTGCGAGTCGTATAATCTATTTCTAGCACATCTCCAGCAATAAAGTTGTAATTAAGCAAGATGTACAAGCCATTGCTAGCTTCTAGCGTAAACCTTTCCTGTGGCACTTCAAACACCGTGGTTGTGTAAAACGGTGTTTTTTCTTGGCCGGTTATGGCATGTTCTGCTAAATTTGTTTGTATGGTTAGATTGTAAGTTTGCCCTAGTGTTGCTCTTGCTACAAACCTCAACGTCCCAAACCACAGCCATGACTTTCTAGCAAAGTCACTCATATCACTAATTAAAATAGCTTCATAACTTTGGCCAGGTTCATCATCAAAACTTAATATTGACCATCCATTGTTAACCCCCTGTTTTAAGACATAAAAAATACGCCTTACTCGGCGTTATCCATTTCCTCTATCTGCTTTTTTCGTGACTGTTCCAACTCTTTCTTTAGTTCGTCCAATTGTTGTTTTTGTTCAGTTATGATCGCATCACGTTGTGCAACATTTAACGATGCTTGCGATAGCTGAACTTGCAACGATTGAATAATGAAATCCTTATTAGGATGCATATAAATCCCCCTCTATTTGTTCTAATCGATCTATGATTTGTTGCATACCTCTCCATAC
Organism: Virgibacillus sp. AGTR; assembly: GCF_016919725.2. Lineage (GTDB taxonomy): Bacteria > Bacillota > Bacilli > Bacillales > Amphibacillaceae > Virgibacillus > Virgibacillus salarius. The sequence goes on along the minus strand of NZ_JAJERH010000003.1, from coordinate 176,216 downwards.
ATACGTCGTTAAAGGATACTGACTTATAGTAGTGCCGTCGCTACCTTTAATGATTTCCGGCGATTCATCAACCATTAAACCTAGTTGTTTTTTTGCGGTGCTAGAATCTGTTTTCATGCGATAGGTATGTGGATTTGTGCTTTTGATAATGCCTAAAACATCATCTTGAAAAACTTCAATATCTTTTTTTAGTTCTCGTAAAGATTTATTTTCGAAAGAGCCAGCCCATACCGGTCTATAAGTTTCTTCTAATCCTTTATTGACTACTTTTAAAACTCCATCCATACCAATATAAGCATTTTCTGTTCGGGTTATAAAAGCGCCACCCCATATCTGATTAGCAAAAACATCTCTATAAATAGGGGAACCCGTGCCATCGTTCGCATACCCTTTATTAACTACATGCATTGCACTGTCTGTGCCCATCCAAAGACTTGTGGCGTTAGCAATTACCCCATGACTGAACAGTCTGCTAGAACGTAGTGGACGATAAATATACGATCCATCCTCTTGTTGAAAACCGCTTGAAGTAACTCTTATTTCTCCGTCTGTTCCGAGATATCCATTGCCATTAGGAGTAAACCTCACTCCCATTGTTCTAATTGGTCTATATGTGTAATTATCAGCACTACCATCCGATGGTATACTTTTTACATCAACCACACGAACCTCATTTTTTGAATCTGGAGCTAGATAAACGTTAGAATTGCTTGTACCAAGCGCAGCGCTTGTCACCAATAATCCATCCGCTCTAAAACGTTCAGTGTTATCAGCATTATAACTGTATATTCCATTAGGACTAATCGACACTTTACGTCCATTCGTTACATCAAAAAACTCTGCATCTGATCCATTAACGCTAAAATATCCATCTTCATTGACCGAGGACAGATTAACTCCAATAATAGATTGTCCTATGATTTTTTCTGCCACAACGCCTTCACCAGTAATAGCTGCTTCGGCAGTATTTCCGCCATCTATCGATACCATAAACCCATGCGATGTAAAACCTGTCACATAATTTGGGTTGCTTGGGTCAATACCCCATATTCCGCCTTTATCGGGAAATTGCAACTCTGTTTGAGCGTTTTTAATGGCATTTACTGCGTTTAGCATAGAGTCATCAAATACTGAACTAGGAAGCTTTTTTCTTCCCTCTAGTAGATCATTTAACGCTTTTACAGATGTGTTTAAATTCGCTTGATGTCGCTTCGTTAATCCTTCGCTACCGAATGTAACCGATAAATCTAATATATTTCCTTTCCAATCTTTAGTAGTAGATTTATCAATCACTCTAACTTCTTCTTTTAATCCAATACGTTCATCAATTAAAAAGACTCTATCTCCTAATTTTGGTTGAGCTAACTTATACCCTTGTTTTCGTAAATCATGGAGATTAGCAGACACACTTATTTTTAATGATTCATCAACCAAAATTTTTAACTGTTTATTCATTGTTTCCTCTTTTGTGATATTACCATTTTCGATAGGAGGAGCATCTCGTTTACCTATACCTGGAATATCAGCTATTAGAGAAGTATATTCCTTTATAAGTTTGGCGTTTTGTTTTTCACCTTCTTTATAGTCACCGTAACCTTTTGCATAGGTATAAAAAGAGCCTGCATCTATTTCTTGGACGATGTTTGATGCATTTAGTCTGTATCGATACATAAACGAAGCATCTCGTCCTACTTGCTTTTTTAAATAAACAATGTTTCCGACGATTTCAAACTCAGCACCATATCGATTTAATGCATTCTTGAATAGAGTTAGTCTAGTGTCGCCATCGCCAAAACCTTCCCATTGAATGGCGTCGAAACTATCAACTAACACATAATTATATCCCGAACCTTCAAATATAAGCGTAAAACAAGCCTGCGCTGTCATGTGTTGGTCGTATCGTTCATAGACTCTTTGTGTATCAAAGTCATCAAAAAATAAAGGAACAGCTTTAATGTCTGTAGACATTAGTTGCCCTTCTCCTTTACGTTTTGCGTAAACCACTTTATACGTTATTTCATCTGTAATAACTTGCCACATTTCAGTAACGTTTCCGATAAATAGAGTATTAACCTTTGTTGGTAGTATTTTTAGTGATAATGATTGATTCCCATTTAATTGCTCATCTATCTTTGTTGTAGCTTGGAGAGGGTATTCATTTCCTTCAAGGTCACGAATAAACATTTGTCGTCCTCCTTCCTATATTGATTAGGATATAACGACATTAGAAAAACTCCACTTAGCTTCTCTTCTCCCGAAGTGAAGATATCCGCCTCTATACTCGGAATCTGTGATTTCTGCCGTTAGATTTTGATCTACATTGGTTACTCTAATACCTGTTGGCGTTACTTCGATTTCTACCGAAAAAGGCGTACCTTTTTGCAAGTCTTCGCCACCAGTTACATTCCCAATTTGCGTAGCTACTCCATTAGCTCCTTTATACACATAAATAGACCCACTAGCGATAAACAAAATCTGATAACCGTCACTAAGACCGTTAGGACTGTCCTCGAAATAGTCTATTGGCGTGTTAATTGCAACAGAACCCCAATACGTTCCACTTTCAAAAGTGATATCAAGGTTCATAGTATAAGTTTGTGACAACTCACCCGCCCAACCTTGCAATACATATTCTCTAACTGTGTCATCCGTGAGTATATTGGTAAATCCCCATTTATTCGGTGATATAAAACCGCCTCTGTTTGTATGGCCACTAGCTAACATCCCGTGCCCAAATGTTTGATCTATGAAAGTATCTTTACTAGATGCCGGTATAGACTCTGACAAATAAAAAGGATCATCCGAGAAAAAGCCGTGCACACCTTTTGCTAATAATTCTTCCTTTTCATAACGATTATTTACTGTCCATGCAATGACTTTAAGACCGTTATCTATACAGGATTGGATATAAGAGTCAGCAACGCTTTTCGAAACACCAACATATCCTATTCCAGCAGCGCTAATCGTTGCTGGGTCTGCCATATTTGTTATCAATAAAGTTGCATACCCGGCGTCAATAGCTGGTTGAAGATCGTTGATATCAGATGATTGGATTAGCGCATAATCTTTTAATTTATATTTGTCTAGCACGTTTATAATTTTTTGCACAGACTTTTTGTCTTTAGACTCCGGACAATAAATTGCTGAATTTCCGAATGTGTTTACTATATCTTCGAACAAAGGCGCACTAACATTTTTATAAGGCGTTGGGACATCTACGTTTAAATTTCTAAATCCCATTGCGGAATATTCATATACATACCCTGTTTTATCAGTAGTACGATTCACTGTATCATCATGCATAACTCCTAAAGAACCATCCGCAAGCGTCTGTACATCCATTTCTATAAAGTTATTACCTAAAGCTAAACATCCCTTATATGCTTCTAAAGTGTTTTCGGGAAAAATGTTAGAAGCACCACGATGCGCTATATAAAATGGTTCTTGTACATCTGCTAATTTTTGGTTACTCAACTTAGAATTAATGGAATTTATCTCTTGTTCGTTCGCATCGATCCATTGCGTTAATTGTTCCTCTACTGCATTAATCACGGAAGCATCTATATTTTGTATAGGTTGCCATTCTGACCCGTCATACCTCCATATAGTTCCACCTTGCCTTTTGTCATCGGGTCCTGTAGGATAATCTGCTGAATCACTTCGTGCCATAACGGTGTCGCTTTCAGAAGGATTAGGGTACGTTGTTGCTATATCTTCGTAGGTATCAACGAAATCAAGCCAATTTAGTTTTGATCCGTTTATGATTTCTTGATAAACTTCATCAGTTATAGAAGAAACGATATTATTCAAATCGTTATACAATTCCTTAAAATTATGTTCAAAATTATTTCTGTTCTCTCCGTCCCAAGATGTTGTTATCGTTTTTCGCGCCATTATATCACTCCTTACGCATAATAGAATCTGAAATCAAATTCTGTCTTTGCTCTTGATATTCCTGTTAATTCAAATTCATTCCACCCTGGTGCTAATTCAATAAATTCTTTATTTGTTTTGCGTAGGAAATGTAATCCGTTTGAAGTTATGTTCGGACCATCTAACAAAATTGTTTGTGAATCTCTGACCTCTTCATTGACTCGGAAAGTAGTCCCGTTTGTCTTGTTTTTTAGTTGTAAATAACTTAACGAACCTACTACATTACTTATCTTTATTTTTAAATACTGTTCAAAAGGATGAACAAGCTCATTTCCTGCGTTGTATATACGGAAAGTATTAGTTTCATGTGTGTATTTTAATGATTCATCATCCGCTATTAAACCCATTCCGTAGCCCCATAATTTATCATTAGCGTTTATTCCGTTTTGTTCAATGTCTTGTGTAGTTCCGATGGATTCCGCAAATGGTAATTCTGACATTTCCAACGAAAACGTACCTATTGCCATTTTTTGAGTTAAACGTTCTGGTATAAATGAATCAACTACAGTTACTTTGTATCTTTTACCTTTTTGGTATTTTTCTGATACGTATAAAAAGTCATGGTTAGTGAAAAATGCAAAAGCTTCATCTCTTAATAAACGATAATCCATTGTATCTTGTGGAAGTAATCCAATTTCTAAAGATACAGGTCGTGTTTTTAATGTATATCCTTTATCTATAACACCATTAGCTCCTTCGACTGAATCTATAATTCTATTCTTTTGCATAGATGAAATAAAAATATCAAGAGGTAGTATCCCATTAGGAAATTTCTTTAAATTCATATATTCGTCATACACTATAAACACCATAACTACCCCCTTTAGAAATAATCACCTACATTAGAAACTGCGTTATTTTCGTTAACTACTTCAGTAATACTTCTTCCATCGATTTGTATAACCTTACCCTCTCTAATACCTCTCGCTATATCTTGTAGCAAAGAAACTACTTGACTGCTACTATCAGTCATTGGGCTATTAAGTTGACTTACAACTCTATTTGCTTCTCCAGATGTCTGAATAAACTCACTCATTAAACCAATCAATTCATCCATACGATCATTTCTATCATTTTCACCTGATACATTAACTGTTTCATTACCTTTTCCATTAAGAGCGAGCAACTTCATAAACTCATTGCCTCTGAGTCTTTCAGGATTAAGAAGGTTATGCCAGTCTTTTGTACCTCGAGCGTATTTTGTCGCTGATTTTAAGATACGTTCTGTCTCCCTGTGTGGTATTACATGGGATCCTTTTGGTAGATTAGGTAATAAGGTATCCGTAGGTGGAGATAAAAAAGTTGCACCGTTAGGGGTTTGTATTAATTCCCTACCACCACCATCACCTACAACAGCATGGCCACCAGGATGACCACTTGGAGGCGTTCCTTTTGCCCACCATTTAAAACCACTAGCAACAAACTCGATTGTTTTTCGTATTGGACTTTTTGCTTTTTTATCAAGATTATTAATAGAACCTTTATCATCGGCCTTCACATATTTCGTGACCATATCGCTTGCAAGTTCGTTTATAAATTTAATAGAGCCGTTATCTGTAGCGTTTATGTTTTTATCAACATCTTCTGCAGCTTCTTTAGTACGTTTCCTTTCTTTTTCAATACCCTTGTCTGTTTTCTTGTTGTTGTTATCAATTTGATCGCCTTGCTTTTTAATGGCGTTTTCCCCTAAATTCACTTCGTCTTTTACTTGATCCCACAAATCAGCTTCTTTGAGTATTTGAATAAGAACATCATCATTTTTTAATATTTTCTTATCTAATTCAGAAATCTGGTTCCGTATTTCCTGTTTATTTGCACCTTCTTTTTCAAGGTTCTTTATGAGATTCTCTCGTTCTTTTAGGTGTTGATCATTCTTTTTTTGAAGCTGTTTAACAATGTTACCTTCTTCAACTTTGATATCAGTCTTTAATGCAAGGTTTTCTATATCTAGTTGTTTTTCTTTTGATAGACTTGCAAATCTACCTTCCATGAGTGAGTTTAAATCTTTATAGATGCCTAGTTGATCAAATATAAGGTTTTTAGCCTCTAGTTGTTTGTTATTGGTTTTAACTAATTCGTCATAACGATCTTGTTCTTTTTTAGTTAGTTCACCATTCTTTTGGCGTTTTTGTTCCAAACCTTCAATTTCTTCGGTATTTTTAGCGATAGATTTGTCTAACTGTTCTAGTCCTTTTTCACCTTCTGCGTTTATACCAACATTAGCCATATAGATATTAGCCATTTGTTGGTTCGTGGCTTCTAACTTGTCAATTTTTTCTTGCTCTTCATCAATCGTCTTCTGAATTTCATTAGATTCTTCTTTCAACTTTTCAACAGTTTCCGCCACTTTATTGTTCTTGATTTTCAAAAGATCTGTCCGCTGTTGATCTAAGCTCCATGACTCTTCTTCAGATAGGTTACCTTCATTTATTTTTTCGTTAATTGCAGCAACTCTTTTTTCTATCTCACTTTTGGACATGTTTTGATTATCATAGAGGAAACCTAATCTTTCTTCTTTTTTAGCTTGTAAGTCTGTTTGTTCTTTAATAACTTTACGTGCTTCAGCTTCCTGTTCTAATAGCTTTGCCCTTTCTCCTTTAAGTTGAGTTTCCGATAACTCTCTTATAGCTTGAATCTGCTCTCTTACAGCTTCTGTAGTTCCTACAAAAGCATTTCCTTGTTCAGATACATTCTTCTTTACATCAGGTGTTTGCTCAATAATATTCTTATTAGCTTTAAATAGCTTTTTTAATTCTTCCTTAGACAATCCCGATTTTTTAGCTAATTGATCATAGCGTTTTTGAAGTTCATTAATTTCACCAGGGTTACTAGATTCAGATATACGTATATTTAAATCATTCAATTCTGCTAGTTGTTCGTTGCTTATCTTTGCTTTCCCTGATAGCTTATCAAACGTATTTGCACTGTTTTCAAGTTCTCCAGCTTGATCACTCAATGACTGGGCTAAATCAAGATTAACTTCTTCTGCTTCTTTGGATTTTTCGATAAGCTTATATACACCCACAGATAGCCCTGCGACTCCAGCAATCGCTAATCCTGCAACTCCACCTTTGCTAAGCAACGATAATGCACCAGCAGCGCCTTTCCCACCTTTTGCGCCAATCACTTTCGTTAATCCGCCCATCCCCTGCATTAAAGCACCTGTACCAAACGTCAATTTCCCAAAGATGCTCAAAACAGGTCCAGCTGCGGCGGATAGTAAACCAAACTTCACAATGTTTTCTTGTGTTTTAGGACTTAAATTAGCGAACCAATCAGTTAGATCTTTAGCATTTTCAATAAGAGACTCCAAAGCTGGCTGTAAGTTTTTATAAGCTGTAATAAATAAATCCTCTAACTTTGATCTTAACTCTTTCAAACTACCTGCCAAGTTATCCTGCATGGTATCAGCCATTTCTCCTGCAGCACCTTCAGAACCTTCAATCGCTTTCGTTAAATCTTGATAATCTGATTCCGATGCGTTAACAACCGCAAGAGCACCAGACATTGCTTCTTTACCAAAAATTGTTGCGGCTGCCGATGCCTGCTGTTTCTTGTCCAACTTGCCAAGGTTTTTACGTAAATCTTTCATTACATCATCAAAAGATTTCATTTCTCCACTTGAATCGGTCAAAGAAATACCATACTTATCCATTGCTTTTTGCATTGCTTTTGTTGGTTTAGATAAGTTAGTCATCATTGTACGTAATGCAGTACCGGCCTTTTCACCTTTAATACCAGCGTTGGCCATTAAACCAATAGCTTTAGATGTATCTTCCATTGTATAACCTAATGCACCAGCTACCGGAGCTACATACTTAAATGCATTACCTAAACCTTGTACATCTGTATTTGCGTTAGATGAAGCAGCAGCCAATATGTCAGCCATACGACTACTTTCTTTAGCTGATTCGCCAAAAGCTGTTAAACCATCCGTAACAATATCGGATACACTTGCTAAATCTTCGCCAGACGCGGCCGCTAAATCCATAACCCCTGAAATACCATCCATCATATCCGCGGCATCCCAGCCAGCTAAAGACATATAGTAAAATGCGTCACTAGCTTCTTTGGCACTGAATACTGTACTTGCACCCATGTCACGAGCTTTAGCTTCTAATTTCTGCATTTCGTCAGCACTTGCACCAGACACAGCACCCACTTTAGACATTCCTGCTTCAAAATCCATCCCTGTTTTTATAGCTACGCCACCAGCTATTCCTAATGGTAACGTGACATTTCGTGTTAATTGTTGACCCGTATTGTCCATCGTCCGTCCGGCTGCTTTTAATTTACCACCGTAATTCTCCATGCCGTCGGCGACTTTGTACCATCCTTTGGATTGCATATCCTGAACACGCTGGAATTCTTGAAATTCAGCAGTAACATTGTCTAGTTCTCTGCTAGTTTCTTGGTAACGAGAAATTTGTTCATTTAAATCCTGAGAAGCCTTCTGTGCTTTTACACTGTTTTCTCCATACTCTCTAGACATGGATTGATATTTCTTTCTAGCTTCTTCAACCATCTTTGCTTGTATTCGATGTCTGTTCGTAAGGCCTTCAATCAAAACGCCGTATTTCTTTGTGGACTTTTCCCCTCGATCAAAAGCGGAAAGTTGAGCTCCCATAGCTTTATTGGAACTTTTTAGCTGACGTTGTAATCCTGTCATGGATTTCTCCACGCCAGCACTATCTAAGTCTACTTTTATGACCATGTTCCCTACAGGTGTACCGCCAATTGCCATATACTTACCTCCCTTCTCTGCTTATTTTCCGAATGCTGCAAAGAGAGAATCTGTTTTTCGTGATTGCTGTTTCTTCTCCGTTTTTCGATTCGTCAACCTTAATAATTCAAGTACGTCCATCTCGTATATTTCTGGTAACGTGTAACGTTTTAAGAGATTGGCAAAGAACTCATCAATCCATTCTTTTTGTTTAATGAAACTAAAATCTTCATCGCTCAATTGTTCTTCGCCATCTATTCTTTTTTTGACGTGTCACCTTGCAGTACACCCATTAAAACTGAGATGTATGTTTCAATAATTTTTCGGGAATCAATCCCATCTATAAGTTTTTCATGGCTAAATTGCTTGTTGTAAAGTTCTACAATAAAACTCGTAATTCTATCAAAAAGATCTCCAGGAACAGTGAATTTATTCTCTTCTAACTCGGCTCCAAGATCGATTGCCTTTTTCGTGTAAATTCCTTTGACAAAAAACGGATACTGGTACGTTTCCGTTTCTAGTTCTTCACCTTTCAATCCAGTAACAAGGGTTAAACTTTTACTTTTCTCGTCATAATAGTTATTCATGTTAAATTCCTCCTAAAATAGAAAAGAGCAGGTTTAAAACCTACTCTTCGACTTTTTCGATTAACGGCTTACCTTGTTTGTTCTTATCGGATGCCAGTTCATTGATCCGCTTTTTAGTTACCTTTTTGCCCTTACGGGGGAAAGCATCTCCTTCGTTGTAAGGTCTGCTGTTATCCTGTAAGTCTTCAAAATAATGTAGCACTTTGTATTCCATCAAATAAACCTCCTGTATTGCTTTTACATACTCATATGAAGCTTTGCTTTTATCAACCTTCAACGTGTCTGAGAATGGTGTATACGTAACGTATTTTCCTTTAAAAAATAGTCCTTGATTATCATCCACTACCCCAGCATTGTGAAGTATTTTTGTTTCTTGATATCTATTAATGGCATCTGTCGGCCAACAAAAATCTAGTTCCTCATGTGTTTTGACTTTTTTGCCAAAATGATAAACATTCCACAATTGCGCCCACATTTCAGCAGTCCATTTCTGAATATCTTTGTCACTTAAGAAGTGATAAAGCTTGATTGAATCCTCATAGACTTTTTGCCAGTACGTTAGTGTCGGGTTTTTAATTACCCATTGTGCGCCGCCTATAGGTTTTTGTTTTTTAATTAAGTCAGAATCGATCCCTACTACTTCACACATAGGCTTTAATAAGTCACCAACATAATTAACACCTAAATACTCTTCGCAATCCGAAGCATACCAGGTGTTTTTTGTTGGCTTAACATTTGGTATTTCCCGTAGAATCACATCACTATCTAAATAAAAATAGATCCCATTTTCTCTTTCGGGATCCTCTTCCAAATATCTGGTCCATAAATATGGTTTAACAGACGGTATATACGTTTTGTCTATTCGATTATCTTCATATACATGAACCTCAACTCCAAAAGCCTCTTTTAGTTTCTGCGGTACCCTATCATCGTCTTGTGTAAATAACAGGACAATGTTATGAATACCTAGCTTTTTTAATCGGTTAATACATACCTCCAATTCCCACTCAAAGCGTTTGATTGCAGGTTGGCAAAGTATATATTTCATTTATTATGCCCCGGAATCAGTTGTAGTCGTAGTTGTTGTTGTACTGCGTTGGAATACTTTGTCCATGAATGTTTTACGTTTAGTATTATCTTCTTTCGGTACGTGCATAAATACTGCAGTAACATCATCGAATACTCTTCCAGAGAACTCACCGCTAATAGTATCATTACCGAATTCCAGTGAATCTTCTTTGGTTTGTGCTTCTGTTGGAGGCAAAGTAAACATACCTTTTGTTAATCCTACCAATTCTGCCGAACCATCACCTTTTGTTTTCTCCAAAACAATTGCCACATAGGGTGGATTTACTTGTGATTTTTGAGTAATTAATCCGTCCTCATCTGATTCCAACCCAAGTAAAGCCACCCTGTCTTCTAGCGGCAATGAGTGGAACTGAAACTCTACTGTTGTTACTCCTGTAGAAACTGCCATTTCAGCGACTTTATTGTCACCAAAGGCTTTTGCTATTTCTTGTTCTGTTTCAATGTTTACATTTTGTACATACGGTAAACGTACTTCCGGTTGATACACAGCTGCAGATTCACTATCTGAATCCATAATTCCATAATAGAGCTTGTCTATACCAACCGTTGCACTTAAATTCTTCTTTTCTCCTGCCATTATTCATTCTCCTTTAAATTAGAATATAAAACACCCCGGTACCTTCGACCGTCTCGGATTAAGTAAGTATCCGGATCGAATTCAAAGGTAGGAGTGCTTTGCTTAAAATTGATTGTTTTCATTAACTTATTTATTTGTAATGCAATACTTCTAGCGTCAGCATAGTCCCATACATCGATCTGTACAATACAGTCCCATGATAATTGTTTATTATCTCCATATTCTCCTGGCAACTCTGATATAGGACTAATGCGAATCAGGGGGGCATCTTCCCGGTTATCTTCCGGTATGTGGTACTTCCACACTTTTTCAACCCCACCTACAGCATCCATTAAAGTCGTATCAGCAATAAGAGTTTGATAGGTTGTCTCCAATGAATCAAGTTCATATAAATCACTCATCGGATCGCCCCCCTAATCGCATTCTCCATTTCCTTCACTATCTCACTTTCTGTAGATTGAGCCGTCTTTGTCATGTAACCTTTGGGTGCTTGTGAAATGGATCCGAATTCAGGAATGTGCGCTCGGAAGTTAGCAGCCTTTGTGAAGCCAACAGCTACATAGGATTCACCAGTCGCTCTATCAGTACGATTATTACTCATCACAATACTGTCGTAGAGCGTAGGTTGCGGATTCCCTCCACTATATCCACTTCTTGGCACATTCCTTCTCAGCTCATCCACAATTACCTTACCTCCTGCAAGGTTTGCTCTCTTTGCTGCTTTCAAAACATCTTCCTGTTTATCCGTCAAATTAGAGATCAATTCTCTTAACCCTGTAATTTGTACGCTCATGCGTTACTCACCTCTTTTGCAATAAGAACCGTAAATCCTGATTGCCTGTAGTTGGTAAGAATCTGTTCAATGTTGTAATCTTGGTTGTTATGCGTGATCGTCATTTTGTTAGTGATACCAGGGTAGTTTCTAATAAACACTTTCATATTATGCTGCGTTCCTGTTTGTACGCTTGTTTCATAGTCTTTAAGACTAATAGACTCTACATGCGCAAAACATTCGTGAAAAACCACCTTTCGCGGTTTTGACGGCATACCATTATCTGAATCTGTTTTTAGCTCATAAATTATAATAGGCTGGTTTAATTTAGAGAAATCAAAGTTCATTTTATTCATTGAGATACCTATCCCTGTGCGCCCTTAAATTTTGAATTGCATGCGTAACAGAAAAAGGCATTTCATTTAAACTTGATTCCTTTATAACCAACCGATTCTCATAATAAAAAGACGTGAGCATAATAACTGCTTTTCTAAAGGATGTATCCTTTTCTAGGTCAGTTATGTTTAATCTCACGTCTTTACTATCATAAACAGCTTCGATAACGTCACTTTTTGCAAATGCCAGGTATTCTTCTATAACCTCATCTTCTAGGTCATGACTTACACGTAAGTGATTTTTAATTTTCTTTATATCAATTGGAAGCATTTAATAATTACCTCCCTGTCTTACGCTCCAGCCTCGGAAGTGGTTGTAGTGGTGGTTGAACTAGTTGTCGTTGTTGTAGTTTCTGCACTAAAGTTTAGAACGATAGCGGCCTTTTCATCCAGAATACGCACATCTTGACGTACAGCAACCATAAGCGCTTCACCAAAGTGCATATAGTCTGTCCATCCTGCTTGGTATTGACTTCGGTTAAATAGAACAATACCATCTTTCAAGTTACCAATAATGATGGTATTAGCAGATTCAGAACCAAGCATTTCATCTGGCAATACTTCCACACGCGCGCCAAGTAGTCGTTTCATAGTTGGTTCTTTGACATCTGGCTGTAACAGGTAATTTCCTTGATTGTCTTTCAATTTATCTAGTTGAGCAAAGGCAGTTTGAGATACAATTGCTACGTTATGCTCGTAATTAGGCTTTAATTTTAGGTTGATTGCATCTTTAATACCATCGATACCTGTAACATTAACAGATTCAAATTTAAGAGTTGATGGTGTGTCTCCTACTTTGCCTGGAGTACCTTCTTTAATTGCTTTAACAATGGCTTTGTTACGAGTAGCTGCAATAGTTCGTGCCATCCAAGTCATTAGTTCTGATAATACGTTGACAGCTGCATCTTCAATCGCCTCACGAGATACCAAGAAGTAGCCACGGTATGTCTTGATTTCATAAGCTAAATTATAGAAAGGTTTCACAGCTAATTCCGGATTCTTCGCAAGTTCTGCAACTTCTGTAAGGGCTGCAACTTCAGATTGACGAATAACAGGGTACTTCCCACTTCCGTAGCCAACATTTTTAACCGTTACATATTGGTCTAAGTTGTATTCCTTTTCCTTTAGTTTCATAATTTCAGTAATAATTTGTTCAGGAATGACTACGAATCCATCATCCTTTTTCAAGGCACCTCCATCAATTTCACGAGTTTCCAGATACGCTTTAAACGCATCACGTTGTTCATTATTTGGAGTGATAAGCTCTTGTCCAGGAACATGAGCTTGTCCTGCTAGACTACGATTTTCTTCTGTATCATCTTCTGGATTATCGTCTTTAAAATCATCAACCATACGTTGACGTGCTTCAATTCCTTCTTTTTCTTCTTTCAATTCACGTACTTCCTTTTCCAAATCAGAAAACTTTGCATCCCCGCGTTTCTCATCATTATCCAACATTTCGCGAATCTCCGCTAACCTTGCTTCAATTTCTTTTAAACGCTTATCTTTACCACCATTAAAAAACTGCAAGTTACCAACACTTAACAGTTTACGAGTTTTCATTGATTTAATTGTATTTTGTTTCATTCATATTCCTCCTAAAATTCCAGTAATGTTTTTATTTTTGATACTTGTTCTTCTTTGTAAGACTGTAGTTCATCATGCTGCTTCATTGGATCATAACCCCTGGCACTTACTTCGCTATCCGGATAAGCAGGAAATGCGACAGCTGATACTTCCAATAATTTAGCTTTTTTCACTGTACGTAATGGCATATCATCTTCTGGCTCATCAACTTCATCATCAATAGCACGAAACCCGAAACTTACACCATCCACATCTCCACGCTTTATGGATTCATAAGTATCATTTCCAAGGGTTGTATTCGGCAAGTCCACTTCAAAACGAAGGCCAATATTATCTTCCTTTAAGCGAAGTGTTCCGTTTTTTGTGCGTCCTAGTACCTTGGATACATCATGTGACCATAAATAGCGTTGATCATCATCATTTAATGATTCCAAGAAAGCGCCTTTTTGAAATTGCTCTCTAAACTTGTAAAATAAGCCCAACACTTGTGACTTCATTTCCCATTTCACTGCGTAGCCAGTTAATGTTCGATTGCCATCATCGTCTTCGCGAATTTCGATCTTATCTGTTACTAATTCACGAATCTCCTCCGTCTTCATTGGCACCACCTCCTTTCGATTTCGCTTTAGCCATCTGGTATTCTTCCAATTGATCAAGTGTGGTGTAATTCAAACTAACCAAGTGCTTTTTACCATGTGCATTATTTAGTGGTTTGTCTCCTAATGCCTTTCTTGCTTCATCAAAACTAATTAATCCCTTATCAAACTTTTCAATAGTAAGTTTTGTATGAGTCTCCACATCCACTGTCTTAAATGGTGCAGTATCGAACTTAAATAGTGCATTAGAGTTTGATGTCAACTTAAAATTCAACTCATTAGTAATAACCTTCAAGTAACTATTGAGTGTAGATGTAAGGTAATCTAAATTAGCTTGAGCCAATGACATGTTGGAAGTTTCCAATCCCAACTTATGGCGCGGAATACGATACACCTTTCCAATGGTTTCAGTGCTGTAGGTAGAAGCGTTAATCAATTTAAGAATCTCGGTATCTACTTCAATTGGCTCATAATCAAACGTGTCATCAATGACAAGCACTTTATGAGAATTTTCCACTCCAGCATTCGCCTCTTGCCATTCTTTCTTTATTTTCTCCCTCGCTTCTTTTGATAGTTTACCTTGCTTCATCTTTAGCATACCGCCCGTTTGGGTATCATTTTTAAAGAAATTAGCTAAGAAACGTTTACTATCTTTTTGCATAGAGAGATCATCTTTTAAAGCTTTCAACGGGCTTACTCCATTAATCCCATCAATCGTGAAAAACTTAAAATGGAGAATATCTGTCCTTTGCAAACGTCTTATTTTTCCATTTTCATCAGAGACTTCATATACAAGATTGTAATTCGTAGTGGAGTCTTGGCGTACGGTAACGCGTGAATTGCTTAAATGATAAAGAGCTATAACTTTTTGTTTATCACCTCTAACGATTTCGCAAAACGACTCACCGTTTAACAATGCGTTTGCTGCAAGTATAAACTTCAATGTGCTTCCACTATAGAAACCATTTGGATTAATATTAAGCAATTCAGTAAGATCACTTTTATCTGTAATACCGTTTCTTTCGAATTCTATATCAAGAGAAGCAACGTCACTCGCAAGTAAGTTAACAACCGTAAACACATCGCTGTTTTCAATCGCTTTTGCAGAAGTGAAATTCGTCCCCACTCCCGAAAACCCAGGTAACATACTAATCAGTACATCTGCTTCTTCCTGGGTAAATCCTCTTGTTTCGGTTTGGTTATAAAATATTCCCATCTAGTCACCCCCTCTCTTTTGCTAATACAAGGGAAATGAGTAAGATAGATGCTCCTAAAGCAAACGTGCCAGTCGTTACATTGATGCGATAGAAGCCATAAACTATGATTCCATTACCAATTAGAAATAGAATGGCTATTAGATTCGCCATTAAAAAAAGACCCACTGCTGTAAGTACGCCTATCACTTTGCTTATATTCATGTGTTCACCTCAGTTCACGTTCACTTAAATCTAATGGCATCCATTTCCCATTATTGACTTTCATTTTAAAGGTTTTATCATTGAATAGCATAAAGTTAGCAATTCCAATGAATTGGTCTCTATTTACCAACCCTAATTTACCGATAAAAGTAATTGTTTGAAGAGCAAGTAAACCAATTAATGTTTTTCTAACTGTTACTTTCAATCCTCCTACCTCCCTAAAACCCAAAATCATCACTCAAAATATATTCTTCCAGTTGTTTAATATCCATTCCCTTATATTCATAATTAACTGCTTCCGTAAAAGCAGTTACTGTAGCAACGATAGGGTCGATTTTCTCTCTATGCTTTTGTTTATCTAAAATGACATTCCCGTTATTATCGTGCTTTAACACCGCGTTATTGACTGCGATATTAAGCAAAGGATTATTACTATGCCTAATTTTTCGCTCGTATACACCAAAACGGAATTGTTTTATTGGTTCAGATAAGTATTTATAGTTTTGTGGAACTTCAATGAACGGTATTTCTAAATCAGGATATTGTTTTTCCCATTCACTTAGGAAATTAGCAATGTGCCAACTATCATAACAGAAAGCAACAACATTTAATTCATTTTCTATAATCATCATTGCTACGTACTGGATAACTTGATCTACATTAATAAATCCGCTTTTTAGATTCGTTTTTGTGGCATATCCTCTTTCGATCAAGGTTTCATAATCGATTTTATCTCTCATCGACTTTGCTTCTAAACCTCCTACAGTAGCAACAAAGGAATGGCCATCAATATAAAACTTTTCTTCTGCCAATGGATAAATAAAATACAAGGCTGTTATGTCATCCGTTCGGGATAAATCCAGTCCAATATAAACATCTCGTCCATAAATATCAATGGGATCCATTTCACATGCTTCCCATTCACTAGCTGGAAGGAATGAATTCTCGGAACCTTGTTTCCACATATTAAAGTTTTTAACGACTAAACCTAGCAAATCATTCTTGGCGACAGCCTCATTGACTCTTTTCCTTAAATTCCGAAGTAAAGTCTCTTTTAATGATTCAACTTCTAAAAGTGGATTACTTTTAATCCACATAGACTCATCATAAATTTCTTCTTCTTCATCCTGTTCGTAAACCAGGCCAAAGTAGTTATCGTCTTCCGCTTCTTCCTTCAGAATCCGATCAACATATTTATATTCCTGTTGGTACATCGGACTGTTTAAATCAAAATAAGCGGTAGAGATGATCAAAGTTAAAACATTTGGCTGTAACATGGTCCCTGAATCCAACACTTCCATCATTGCATTATCTTTAGCTGCACCGTATTCATCCAGAATAGATAGCGTAGGGGCAAGACCATTAATGTTCCCTGTGTCTTTACTTAAAGGCTTCAATACACTATACGAAGGATTATGGTTAATCTCATTCCTAACTTTACGTACAGAATCACGAATTGCTTCGGATTGAGCTAGCAAACCGTCCAAACGCTGTACTACCATATTAAATACAATGGATGCTTGTTCCCTTGATTGAGCTGTACAGTAAACTTGTCGGTTGTATTTTGGAAATTTACCACCTAAAAACTCAAAAATGGCAATCCCACTAATTAAAGCAGACTTACCATTTTTACGAGCCATTGATGTTAAAGCTTTATTAAATCGTCTTAGTTCTGTATTTTCTTTTCTGTACCAACCATATAACGAATACACAATAAACGTTTGAAATTCTGCAAGTTTAACAGGTTTTCCAGTAGATATATCAGGTAATAGCTCTATAAAATTAACAGCAATATTTGCTCGTTCTGGAAGATAAACATAGTCAAAGTTTTCTTTTTCCAGATCTCTTAGGTGTCTTTCACAAGCTCTGATTACCTTTTTACCAGCTGTAATCTTACCGGAAACCACCTTTTTAGCATAGAGTGTCGCTGGATCACGATGAGTGATTTTTTCCATCTCCCTTCACATAACAAAAAGACACCCCCAATGAGATGTCTTTTTAGTTAATTATTTATATAATATACTTCTTATAAATTTACTAAAACTTTTTTGGTAATACATAAAGTTTGTAAAAACAAAAATAGATAATACTAAATTGATAACTAACAACCATCTTATTTCTGTATCCATTGTTCCGTTAATTGTAGATATGATAAATACAGATATTATACTTATAAAAATTGAAGATAGTAGAGATCCATAGCCATGTATTACTGTTAATAAATATGCATATCTTTGACTCAAAAAGTCCCTTCTGTCTTTATCTTCATTTACCAAATATAAGTTCCATTTAACAGTTGTATTATTTGCAAAAATATTTGATATAAAAAAGTATGGCTGATGAAGTATGTAACCTAAAGGTACACCCATTAATGTAATAATTATAGTTGGTACAATAAATTGTCCGTTAACCATCCATTCATAACCTACAATGGCTGAAACGGCTATAGTTAAGTTTAAAATAAAATACCAACCCGGAATACCCCATCGCAAAATATGTTTTGTATCAAAATTCACTTTTCAACTCCCCCATTTAATTCAATTTACCCTTTTAACAGCTTCAAAATCTCATCTTCTTCTTTTTCTTGTTCTGGTATTGCTAATTGTAACCTACTATTGATCGTCATGCCAAGTTGATTAGCAATCATACGTATTTCTTTCACGGTAGAAAGGTAGGCGTTGTATGAGGGGTTAATCCGTCGGTTTGTAAGATTTCCCTTATCATCATAAAAGTTAGTAACTTCACCGAACTCTTGAATATCTTTCTGCAGCCTTCTTTTATATCCGTGAAGCTGACAGTAAGATTCAATCATTTGCCTATCCAACTCAGCGATGGGTAATTGTTGAAGCAAAGGTATGATCCGTTTCCATTCCTGTTTTCCGTAATAATCTAGATGACTTGGTATTGGTTTTACTTGCAGTTGATCGTAATCATTGAGCGTATCTTGCTTGGCTAATTCTTTAGCAATATGATCTTTGCCCTTTTTATGTTTTTTAAGTTCTTCTTCTGAATATAATCCACGTGAAGGCTTACCCCTCATAGTTTTTCACCGCCTTTCTGGGCTAATTTTTACTGTTTGACCATTTTTGACTTTTCATAATCGCAAAATTCGAAGAGAAAAGTGCGCACCGTCCTTCTGTGATTCAAACACCAAAGGGTAATTTTAAGGTGGGGGTCAAATTCCATACTTTCTCTTATCCTCTAAAGTCTTTTTGTTATGACATTCAAAGCATAATGACTGAACATTATTGATATCCAAACGCAGATCCCAACTAACCTTTGTTGGTATGATGTGATCTCCTATCTTTGCTTCTCTACCACAACAAACACAAATAAAGCCATCACGCAACATAGCTTGATAGCGCAATGACTTCCATTCTTTCGTATCATAGAAACGTTTGTATGTTCTTCCTCCATCGGTTGATGTTCTTATCTTCTCGTATTGTTTATAGTTATGATTCTTATGTTGTTCGCAATAGGTTTCAGTAGTATTGATAAGATTGTTACAACCAACCTTATTACAACGCTTCTTTATATTCATTGGATTCCTCCAAATAGAAAAGACACCTCATTGAGATGTCTTTAACCAAAAATGTTATTCATTTACTTCAAAAGGCCTAATATAGATATCATATTTGTCATCTTCATTATAGTATCCTACAGAAAAACCTTCTCCGTTAATATCGTTTGGTATGTTATCCTCATTATTTTTTACACTTTCAGTAAGCCTTCTTATCTCTTTGCTATCTAAAAGATTCGCCGCTGCATTTAAGAAGTCAACAGCTTCACTTTTACTTCCACTTTCCATGCTCATTAATTCATGGTAATATCTTACGTTAGTTGGTAAGTTCTTATCATTTACATCTTCGTAAACACTTTTAAATTCTTCTTCTTCAAATATAAATTCCTCATCTTCAACAACATTCGAACAACCAGATAAAATAATTGTCAATAAAGAGAAAAACACTAATACCTTTCGCATCCAATCTCCCCCACATAATTCTTATGACTCAATTATGCTGGAGTTGGAAATTATATGCAATATAGAAAAGACACCTCATTGAGATGTCTTTACTCTTTATCGGAAGCTTATTTCATCTTCGATTGGGTTCAAACAAAAAGCACCCAGAATTATTCTTATAACGATCTTGTAGTATAAATTTACAATTTAGGCAAGAAGTCTAAGTTCAATGAATCATACTCTGTCCATCCACCGCCAGCTGGATCATACACATTTTTGTAATTGTATATGCCATTAGCGTATGTTCCTACATCTGGAAGTAAATAGCTAACAAAAGCAGTATAGTGAATCGATCCATTTTCTTCTTCTCGATCTTCAATAATCTGTTCATCTACTAACTGAGCCTCAATTGTTGAATTTTCAGCTCCTGTGCCCGCATAGTTCAAGTAGTTGCCAATCACCTCGTCATCTACCCAATGCTCTTCAGGATAACCTTCGTATTCTAGATGTGCAGGCACATATTCTATACGAGTTTTCTGAGTAGGCTCTACAGCAAAATGTCTCTTTAATTGAAAAGATTGAGAAGGTCCGTTGTTGTAGTTAAAAACATAATCCACTTCTTTTGTTTGATACAATTTTCTTCAGCTCCTATTATCATAAGTTTATTAGTCATTATTGAACAGTCAAACGATGACTGAAAAAATAGCACCCAAGCCCTTGCAAAACTTGGATGCACCATTTACATATCCTAGTACAATATATCGTAATCAATCACTCACTGACCCCAGGTAATCAATGAGCGTATAATCCGACAGGATTATTATTTCAATGTCGTGCAATGACAAACGACCGATACCTGAACGGACTATATATAGTGTTAGAACGGGAGATTGTTGCCTCAATCTTCTATGCTACTACTATAAAACAGATTTTCAATGGTTTCTATCGCATGAATCTAAGTTAAATTAACATGAAGTGCGAAATCAATCATCTTCATAATCTGAGCGTGTTTATTATAAATGTGCCCTGGTGTATATCCTAATTCGATTGCAACTTCAGTTAGGTGCTTTCCTTCAACATATTTTTTATAAAGTATTTGATTGTCTAGTCCTTTAAATTTACCGATTAATTTCTTAGCATCATAAAGGTCATTCATTTTATGAGCAATTTCATATTCTACATTACTTATAATATTTTCTAGCTTTGAACCATCTGAATCTACAGTGAGCTTTACATCTTGTAAATCCCCGTACATCCATCTACCTAACTCTTTTTTATATCTACTTAATTCAAACTCTAAATACTGAATTTCCTCTTCTAATTTTTGATAATCACGCAGCCATTCATACAACATGCTCACCTGCCTTTTTAACTAAAATGCGTTACGCTTTTTAAATTTATCTGTAACACTCTCTATCCCTTGATTCATATAGGCTCCAATCACTTTAAGATGTAAAACGTTACGCATTTACCCCCCTATTTTTCTTTTATAAGATAAATTTTTTTGTATAAATAAATATATATTAAATAAAAGAAAGTGATTTTATCTGTAACACCTGTAACGATTGCTTTAATACATTGACATGACTGACTTTGACTTGTTACGACTTTCTGTAACGCGTTACGATTTTGTCTGTAACTTTTCAGTTTTTATGCTAAAATGGTCACGATTTTCGCTATTTTTGTGACTAAAAATGACCAAATTATTTTTAAACCCCTTGATATGACTGACTTCAAAAATTGCTTTGACCAAAAAACCGGTCAAACTTTCACCTATTTTTGTGACTTTTTTCATTTTGGGAGTGCGATTTTGAAATACGTAACAGCTATTTTTTAGAACTAGCAAAAATATGGACTTTTTTATATGGGGAAATATCAGGTTCAATGTTCATTGGCGAAACTGTTACTACATATAGCCAACCTTTTTCGACTTGTTCCTCAAGTACCTCTAACTCAATTTCGCCATCGGTTACAATGTATTTTAACTCAGTCATATTTACCAAACCTTCCTTCGTATTTTCTTTCTATTCCTCACTAACAAATAATCTTTTGCTTTTCCCATCCACTCTTTGTACTTTTACGTCCATATTGTATAGTTGTTTAATCTGTTTACTAAAACTAATATTACTAACGGCTTGATAACCATTTTCAGAGCAGTAAGCTTTATATTGCATGTATAAATCCCCTACAATGGAACGTTCTATCTCTACATCCTCGTTATTAATGAAGCTAATAATCGGATTGTTTTCCTCTTGATATTTCTCCAATTCTTTCTCAACAGCTTTCGATTTTGTAAAGTGTTTATTCTTCAGTAATCTATTTAAACTCTTTAACGCCAAATTAAGTACGTATTGCATAGATTCATCGGATAATAATTTATCAGTAATGAACGGATCATAATCAGGATCCTTAGAACTAAACTTCGCCTTGAAAGGAACTATTTGCAATCTGCGTCCTAACCCATCACTAAAATCATTAATTCGTGGCATTTCATTCGCACTAAAAATTAACTTCGCATAGTTTTGGAAATCGAACGGATCCTTTCCTTTTCTCTCCACGTTTAATGTTTCCCCAGTAGAAAGCTTTTTAAATATGGATGATTCTTTGATGTACCCTTTTGAAATATCGTCACCGATGTTCACAAGCTTACCGAATAACTCAGCTGTCTTAAAACGCTGATCCAATTCTTTCAGGTCCAATGAAGAAGTATTGTCGGATCCAACTAACTTACGAACTAGTTTTAAATAAGAGGATTTACCGTTACTTCCATCACCAGTTAATATAAATGTCGCTGCAAATTCATTTCTTCTAAATAAGATATACCCAAGTATTTCTTCTAATACAGCTCGTATTTTCTTATCGTTAACAGCTATCTTATTTAACGTTTTATCTGTTACTTCATAATATGCATCTTTTACATAGGCAACTGGTATTTTATTCTTCACGATAATGTTAGGGTCGAAATCCTGAAGCTCCCATGTTTCTAAATTGAAAATACCATTCTTCATGACAATATATTGCGTAGAAGCAAAATGTTTTTCTTTTGCTTTTAACTGCAGGTAATAAAGTGTTTCCTGTCGTTGCATTCTTTTTAAAGCAGGAATATGCTTGATCATTGCTCCTTCAATGTCGTTTTGATCATCTGAATAGACACCATCTTTATAGATGTGAAGTACATTGGCAATTTTACATATATGGTGTTCATTGATTAAAAAGTTACCGAACTTTTCATGTTGGAAAGAGCCTTTAATGAAAAAAGACTCTTTCAAAAATGCTTCATCACGTAATATAGTGTTTAATTCTGATTTACCAACAGGTTCATCTAACATGTAATTATTAATAATAGATATGGTTTCTTTAATATCATTCTTGGCCATTCCTTGTGATTGCATTTTTAAAATGTAAGTGAACAGCTTATCATTACGACCATCACCTTCAGTTAATTTATTAAGATTAGGATCTTTCTTGTTATAAGGATAGAGCCAAACTGGTAATGGATCGTGTTGTTTTGCTTTCCGAATCCACTTACGTGAATCTCCATCTATTTTTAGAGGATCCGCAGTATTTTTAATACCAAGTTTATAATCACAATGGATACCAATGTTGGAATACCATTTAATTTTATTAGCAGTAAGATCATAACCTCTGAAATAGAAATGCATTCCATTTGTTGTTTCCAGGACCGAACATTGAATGTCTTTATCCTCCACAATATCCATAAGTATTTCAGCTTGACCAATATCATCAACATCTACCATGATGTATTCATCATCTAAAATACCAACATAGGAGTTTTCTTTTCTTGCTGTATGATAGGATAATAGTTTTGCACCATCTTTAAATTTTGAAGCTGCATGTTTACCATATCCTTTAAGATAACCCTTATAGATTTTAATCACCTACTTTCGTGTTACAATAGTCTTAAAATTAATAGATTGGAGTTGTTCCTATTGTCTGAATCAATAGAACTAGCTTGTGGCATTATTATGCCCATTGCATCTATGCCCGGATATACATCGGAACATTGGCAAGATGTAAAACAAATTATTACTGAAGCAACCGAACAAATCACTGAATTTAGTTTTAAAACTGAAATAGTTAGTAATTCAGATGGTGAAATAGATGTAATTCACAAAAGGATTATACAAAACTTATATAACTCGGATGTGATTGTTTGTGATATTAGCGGTAAAAATCCAAATGTTCTTTTTGAACTTGGTATGAGATTAACATTCGACAAACCAACGATTATTATAAAAGATGATCAAACAGACTTTATATTTGACACGGGCGTAATTGAACATATAACGTATCCTCAAGATTTACGTTTTCAAAAGGTTGTGGAATTTAAAAACGAATTATCTAAGCGAATTATCGCTACTTACAAAAAATCTCAATCAGACAGAAACTTTTCCACATTTCTGAAAAGCTTTGGTACTTTTCAAGTTCCTAAGCTTGAACAAAAAGAAGTAACATCAGTTGATGAAATACTTCTTGAAGAAGTAAAGTCATTAAGAAGAGAATTTACTTCTATTAAGAATGAATTCAAACATACTAAGAAAATTGAAATAAAAAAGTCTAATCATAATTCAAATATCCAAGAACTTAGAAAGGTGATTTCTTTATATTTCAATGAAACTGAAGATAAGGATAGTCCAAAGACAATATTAGAAAAAAATGATTTTATTTACTTTTTAAATGAATTCAACATTGATGCTAAATCTTATTCAAAAATTACAATATTAAAGATTATTGACGATGCTCAAATGGAATATAATTTGCCTTTTTAATTGTTTCCATATCCTAAAAAATCATTAATTCGTTTATTGGCCAAGTCTAAATACCACCAGTAATCAAGCTTTGACGGTATTTCTTTGTCACTTAAATCATCATTGACTATAAAACATTGTTCAGGTACATAGGCTATCTTTTCTGCAGTACCGTTCTTTACCTTTTTTAGTTCCTTATCATTTTTATCTACTGAAGCAAATACACGAAATACTTTTTCATTCATGCGCCGGGTTCCATACCTGGCGTAACTATATTTATTGCTGATCTTCACTATCTTTTGGAACTTGATTAAGTCTTTACAATTAAATATTGTTTCTTCTGGTTCAATACCTTTAATGAAATAATTCACTACAGCTTCATTGACTATTGGTAAGTCGTTGTCTAATGGCGACAGGTGCTTTACATAGGAACCTTTGGCTTTCCATCTTGGTTTTCCTTTTTTGTCATACAACGAACCTTCAGGTACCATAATATAGTTATTAACATCCTTCTGAATGACTTTTACAAACTCATCAAATTCTAGTTCCATCTTAGTACGCTTTTCCCATTCCCAACAGATATCGTCTATTAATTCGTAGTCATCATAGTGATATAATTTTACTAGTACACCATCTGTATTGGACTGTATAATCTCACAGTGCGGTTCAAGCTTTTCTATTAGATCAAGTAGCAATGTCATACCGCCTATACATACATTGTTTGCTTGTAGTGGATCATAAAGACCATTGTATTTATCTTTCATTGCTCCATAGGTTCCGTTAATAACTATTTTTAAAGGTGCTTGTCGTTTATCCTTAGCTGCTTTATATTTCAATCTAGTATCACGAATTTCTCGGAACTTTTTAGGATCCTTTACATTTCTACTTAGATATCCATATTCAATCATTAAAGCAGGGTAATAACTTGACACATCAATATTTATAAAATGACCGGTTCCATAATATTTATTTCTAGCCCCATGTAATCCACCCCAAGCAAAGATATGTGGTACTCCTGCAATATTCGTTTCAAGAACTTTACTGTAATCACGATTTTCTTTATAAAAATCTAGTACATTGGTATATTTATTAATTTGTAAAGTAGGAGGAAATGAAAAATTAAATTCATCTTCTCTTGGTATTAAAGGCTGTTTAGCTTCCAGAATGAATGCTGACAGCTGCGCTTTTGTTTTGGAAATATTTCTGAGCGGTAGCTTAAACATTTTTAGCAATTCCATTTGACTATCAAACTCTTCAATATTCTCCATAAAAATGTGTATGGTTTCATGTACATCATGACGACAATAAATAATTACCTCTTCAATCTCTTCATCAGTTAACGCTCTATTGATCTCAAATGATACATCAGATTCCTTTATGTTATGTCCCATGAAACCTTCTAACTGTTTTAAGGATCTAAACTTATTCGTCATTACATCAAAGTTATACAACTGTATCTTCCAGAAATCTTTAAAGAATTTCCAACCAGGATTACGTTTTATAATAATCCATTCATTAATCTCCTGTGGAGTGAATCCGCAAATGATTGCTTTTAATATATATTGGTCGTAATGGCGTGAATTATATCCAATCCAAATATCATTCTTATACTTGTTGTAATAATTAATTAATCCTTGTTCATCATTATGAAAAATAACCTCTGACTTTTTAGCAGCATCCAAAATTACCACTAACCAGTCTTCAGTAAACACTTCAAAGTCATAAAAGAGCACAGTATTAATTACCTCCTCTATGCTACAATGTACATGTTGAAATTAAAATTAATCGAGGTGTTCAAATGAACTTTAAAAATTTCATTAGAATCTATATTAAACAATTTCCTTCACCTAAATTATTTGGCACTAACATTATAGATTTATTGGATGATCTTAAAAGATCCCAATCTTCAATTGATCAAAAAGTTGATAAAGTTACTGAATCTCTAAAAGAGACATCATATATCATGGAAGAACTCGAATCGGAATTTGTAGAGAGATCCAAGAAACTAAGTAAATTACAAGAAGAATATGAGAGATACTCTCAGCTTTCAGAGATAGAACAACAGAAAGCTTCTGCTATGATTAGCCAATTTGAAGCATCTATAGGAAAAAGGAAAAAATCAGATTTCTGGAAAAACATAGTTATTAATATAGCTATTGCAGCATTTTTCTTCTTTTTAGGAATCTTCATTAATTAAAAGGGAGCCTGACGACTCCCTCTATTTAATTATTCAACTTCAAAAACTTCCTCTATTTCGTACCGATCATATCCCTTTTTGTCCACTGACTTTTCCAGTAGATATTCCAATTGACCATCAATATCCTCATGAACATCAAGTATTAAGTCAGCATAATCTGCAAAGCCAGTAAATTTAACATCATCATAGTCACAATCCCAAAGAGCACGTAGCATTTCATTATTTCGATGTACTTGGAATCCAAATGCTTTATCATTTTGTGGCTGCATTACTCCGTTATAGAAAATCTTTTGCCCTTCATATTCACCTTCTAGAACGTTGAACCAAATAGTAAGCATAGGATCACCTTTTTTAGATTCAACTAATTCCATTTTTTCAACAGCTACTTCATATTTGCCTTCTGGAACATCTTTGAAGTCTCCACCACCATTTTCTTCAACTTCCTTCACATCTTCTTGAAGTGCTTCAATATCTACGTCTCTATCAAACTTGCTCCAATCAAATTGTTGTTCTGCCATTATTATTCATCCTCGCTTTCAATTATTGTTAATTCATCCTTAGTAAATGCTTCTAACTTTCCATTGTTTAAACTAACTGTAATCGGATATCTTGAATCTTCATCAACATGAAGAACTTTCCCTTTTACTCCTACAAGTTCACCGTTAGTAGTCTCATGTTTGTCAGTAACAATAACACGGTCACCCACATCCATCATTCTGGATTCTCCTCATTTTTTACAGATGCAGTACCATCTGGATTAACGTTGTACTCCACACCCTCATGAACTTCTTCTGGTTCATCTTCTCTTTTACTACCTGCATTTTCCATGATTTCTTTTGGAGTATCGTAACTGAACTTTAAATCTACTAAAAAGTAGGTTCCATACTTATTGTGCTTTTCACTAATTTGGAATGATATAAGATAAATATCTTCCTTTGCTTCAGCAACTAATTCCTCTGCTTCATCACGAGTATCTGCATAATGTTGTTCCTTTGCATTTAGTTCTTTAACTGCCATAATCAATCATCCTCCAATTTTATTTTTAAAATGGTAAATCATCATCTGAAATGTCTATCGGCTCACCGTTATTTGCAAATGGGTCGGTGTAACCCCTATCTACTTTTTTTCACCCCGTGATCTTCTCCTACGAGTACGCTTAGGCTTTTCAACTTCTTTTTCATCAGCATCCTCTTCTTCACCAGGAGGAGTATCATCCACTGCGTTTCTCTGTCTGCGTTGGCGTTTTGGTTTCTCCTCATTTTCTTCATCATCAGATTTACGTGAACGTCTTTGACGTTTTGGTTGTTCTTCTTCAGTTGTTTCTTCTGGTTCTGGATCTCTTTTCTTACGAGTACGTTTTGGTTTCTCTTCAGCAGGTGAATCCTCTGCATTCTCTTCTTGTTCATCTGGACCAGCTTCACTCTTTTTACGTTCTCTCTTTGAGCTGTCCTCTTTAACAGGTGTAGATTCTTTTTTCTTACGTTTAGTACTCTTACCTTCTTGTGCAGCTTTTAGTTCTTCTAAAAACTCATCATAATCAAGTGCACAAGTTTCCACTTTCCAATCGTAACGACCACCACCAAATACGTTATTTTTCTTCTCCAGCTGTAGGAATCGTTCATCATCTGAATTACTGAATGCTCTCATCGTAAGGTCAACTGTTCCGGTTAAGAAGTTAGCAACCTTTTCATTAATGTTTGGTGTAAATGTTGTTCGCACGGATCCACCTTTCAACGTAATGTCTTTTCTCAACTCTTTACTTACATAACCAATTTGATAACCTAATGCTTTTAATCGTTTAATAGCTTTCTGCCATTCAGTCGTTACTTTGGACCATCCTTTACCATAAGAACCATCTGATTCATGCTCCCAACCGTTTTGCTCGAATACGTAGAATCGGCAATGCTCATATAAATCTTCAACTAAATCAAGAGCAACAGCTTCATACGTATTTTCTTCTGTTTCCAAATCATTAATTGTTTCTAAAAATACTTCCCACGCTAATTTCCTAAGTGTACGTCTACCTTCTTTTTTAACTTCATCTTTGATTGGAATAACTGGAGCAGTAGTATTATCCGTGTTCCCATCTGTATTTAAGAAAAGCAAGTTTGAAATGTTATCTACGAATGTAGACTTTCCGACATAACTGTCACCATAAATCCAAAAATCTGGGTTTTCATCAATTGTTAACTCTCGTCTCTCATTTTTCGGCAATGCCATAATTATCTCTCCTTTTTCATTTTGTATAGCTTCCAAGTAATTTGGTTGAAAGCGTGGGTTGCAACTGAAACAATTTCCACTAACATTCTTTGGGTATGACTTAGCAGTCTCTATTTTCTTAATGCTGTTTTTGAAATAAACAACATTCATTTCGTCGTATTCAATCGGAACCATTTTTACGCTGCTATCTTCCACTTCTTGTACTAATCGCTTACGGAAATGAAAGAGATCTTCATCTTGTTTTTGCTTAATGCTTGTCTTAGGAACAAACAAGTAAGCCATTCGCTTCACATCAAATCCGTCTTCTTCTAGATAGTGCTTATACAAGTGAAGTTGTCCACTATCCATGTAATTCTTAATGTGATTGGAATACTTAAAATCAATTACCATACTTTCACCATTTGGTGTTGTGAGTATCAAATCAACAAAGCCAATATAATTTGGTTTATCAATTTTGTATTCGTGGATGTACTCAAATCCCACAAAGTTTTCTTCTAAGAATTGTTTTACTTTTGGTATCAATATTTCTAATTTCATAGATTCTTCAACCATTCGATCATTGATACCAGGAAAAGATTTAAAGTATTCATCTATTGCAGTTGGCACATCTGTTTCAATCCCCTTATGCAACGCATTTCCTATTAATAAAGGATTAGCTGGATTGTTCCAATCAGGAATCTCCGTTAGCTTATCAACGTACCTTAACTTAAAATGGTATGGACAATCTTCGAATAAAGAGACACGTGAGTAAGAATACTGGGTCATGATGTTTCACCTGCTTTCCACCAATTAGGAACGGACATAATTTTAAGAGCTTGAAATAACTGGTCCATTTCAAAGTGTCCAAAATGACAATCTTCTACGTTAATATCTAATTGACTTGCTAGTATTCGATATAACTTACCTCTATTTACCTTCTTTGATTTCCAAATAGGATCAAAAAGATCATGACAGGCTTTTTTTAATACTTTCATTTCTTTGGTTGCTAATATTCCTAATGGCCTCGTACCTTTTTTTCCTCCATGAACACCTACACTAGCTCCGCAAGTTCTACAAAGATAGCATCTTCCATTACCAAATTCACGACCATAAATTTCTTTATTGCTTGTAAGCACTACTTCATTTCCACAATAAGGACAGTTCTTTGGTGGTTTCATTCCTTCATCACTTCCATTAAAGCAGCGTTGGATTGTTCTACTTGGTTCAAATAACTATCTAAATTAGTTACTGCATTTCTATCAATCAAAAGTTCATTTCTTTGGATGTCTAGTAATGCTGATAAAATGCTACGTGAATAACCTTTAAATACCCACTTTTTAATGGTTGTTTTGTACTTTGGTATAAATACATCTTCATAACGTTCTACCATTACATTCATGCTGTCGTAATCTTTAATACGAACATTTTTAACGGATATTAATACCTTCTTTTCACTCATTCAATCACCTCTACTACATCACCGTTCAACTGTTCACTACATGCACTACACAAATCTTCTTCTAACCACCAACATGGCCCATACTCTGTTATGCAAGCATTATCCCAAGTGCAACCACAGCTACGACATTTCTTTTCGCTCAACCAAACCACCTCTCTTTCCATGCTGCAAAGTCTTTTGGTCTTAAAATATAAGCCTCTCCACCGGAATCTTTTATCTTCCGAATGTTATAGAGTTGAAGTTTACTAGGTTTACCAACATCTGTTTTTAATTCGATACCGTGAAAAGTACCATCTATACAAGCTAATATGTCAGGAACACCTTCTTTGGTGTATTGAGATCCTGCCCAATATTTAATGTGCCAAGTGTCCTTACTTTTTAGATAAGCAATTACTTTTTTCTGAAATGCTGATTCTTTCAAACTCTCACCACCAGTAAAGGTTCAGGGTAAATAGTGCCTTGTTTACTTGGATACTTTTCATTTAACATACGGAAGCAATATGCTTGATTACCTTTCACATAAACCCTCTTTGTCTTTATGCCAATGATTTCAATCATTCTTCCATCACTGACCAAGTTAGACTTTGACTACTCATATACTCTTCAAGCTTTTGCAATTGACCTTCCGTACCTTCCACATGATAGGTTTCAACAAAAATATCTTCTTCGGTATGACCAGGTGCTTCACTAAGAGGAACTTCTTTCATCTGGTCATTTTTAACTTTAATTTTTGCATCACGTTCTATTTGATTCTTAATCTCATTCACAGGAATTTCATGGTCGAGTAATGAAATATAAGTGATATTGAGTAGATCTGTTCCATTCTCCAAATTAATTAAATCTACATGGCTTTTGATAACTTCTTGATCAGCTTTTTCTTTATCCTGTTGGACTCCAAGATGTTCAGCTTTGACAATAAGCTCTTCTTTAATAGATTTAATTGTTTTGCTCTTTGTTAAATAGCTTTCTTCAACTACTAATTGAGAAGCATATTTATCATTAAGACCTTCAATATGGATTAGGTGATCAATATAACCTTCAATTTCCATACGCTTGATTTCCTTACGTTTTTCCTCAAACTGGTCATGCTGCTCTTTTAAAGGATTGATAACTGAATCAAATTTCTTACCAAGTTCCTTACATTGATTTTCAAATCTGGTTACAGATACAGTAAGTTCCTTCTTGGTTTCTTTACGATAGGTGTCCAATGCCTTTTTACCTTTATTTAGTTCCGTAATGGTTTTCTTACATGCAGTAGCATCTTGTTCCGTAAATTCCAAACCTTCGTATTTAGCAAGTTGATCATCCAGTACTGCAGATAACTCTTCAAAATTAAATTCTACTTTGGCAGGTGTTAGGTCAATAGTTTTCACTTGTAGTTCGTTCACTCTTTAGTCACCTCAACCTTCTTTTTAATAAGCTCTATATCATCACCAGATCCACACTCTTCTAATACATAATCGGCAATAAATAGTTTTGCCTTTTGTTCGCTATCAAAAATACCTTTTACTATTTGCGATCCAGTACTCTCCGCCATATCAATTACCAACCAAACGTTCATCATTCTGCCTCCCCTGGTACAGTAAATTTAAAATTAAATCCTTCAACTGGTCTTTGCAGTTCAGCAATAATAGATTTCCAAATGGTACTATTACGAATTACAACTTGGAAAAACTCATCACCATCCTTGAACTTTTCAATTAAAGAAACATCATTGCAATTTAACCAGTAGCGATCACGTCTTCTATAGATAAAGAACAAAACGTTTTGTAAGTGATCACGTTCCATATCCTTTAGTTCATGGACAGTGCCATAACCATCAACCCAGTTTGTGCGGTTTAATACTGCTTCTGTTTTATAAGGGTTATCTTTACTTGGTCGTAAATCTGCCAAACTTTCATAGTACTGTTCACGTGCTAAATCTGCCATTTCACCCAATTACATTTCCTCCTCTTCAAATAGTTCATCTGTATAATCTTTCCGTTGCTCCAGGACTTCCTTCATTCTCCATTCGATACTTCCTTTAGTAAGTGGGAAGTAATAGAAACAAGGCCTTTCTTGTCCAATACGATTAATACGTTTCTTGCTCTGTTCAAATAGCTCACTCTTATCTGTTAATGAAAAATAGATAATCTTATTTGCCTTTTGCAAATTCAATCCCATAGCACCTGCTTGGTACTGAATAAGAGTGATACTATTCTCTTCTTGTTCATAAGCAGTCAAATCTTTAATATCTCCATTGATACTAGATATTGGTCTATCGATTAAATCAACTAATGTAGCGTACTCTTTTTTAAAGTTGTAAAAGATAATGATTCTATCATTGGTACTATCAATTAAGTCTTTTACATACTGCAGTTTGTTTTGATTATAAACACTTGCTAGTTGTCGCAAATACATTTTCTTAGATGCTGCAGTATCACCGAGTAGTAATTCATTATCGATCTCAATAATGTGATCTTTTGCAAAGTCGGTATATTGTTTAGTACTAGTAATCTTTATAATTTGCTCATTCATTGGTGGTAAATCGAATACTTCATCAGTTTTCATAAACACTGCACCATATTGCCTTAACTTTTTCTTCAATCGTTCTACATTTTTGTAACCGGTGATTTTAAACTTTTGGTTAAGATCATCCCATTCTTGAATGACAAATTGATTCATAAAGAGTTCCTTTTTTATATTCCAACCAAGTAAATGCAATTGGCTCCATAATTCTTCATACTTTCCACCTGTTGGAGTACCTGAAAGTAAGATCACATTGTCTGCAGCTAAACTTAAAATAAATTTAGACCTGTTCGATTTTTCATTCTTAATCATGCTACTTTCATCTAACATGAGTGTGAAATGCCTTAATTTTTCTAGTTCCGGCCTTCTCCATACCTTGTCATAGTTGATAATGAGGATACTCTCTTCAGGAATTCTATCTATACTTTGTTTATCAAATACAATGACCTGGTATTCTGGATAATGGTGTTCAAAGTGTTCTTTCCAATCACCTATTTTGGACTTTTGACAGATTACTAGATTGTAAGGTGTATTCAATTCCCACATTTTTTCACTGCCAACGAATGTTTTTCCTAAACCCATGTCAAGGTAGTACGCAACCCTGTTATAGTAATATGTTTGATCTAAAACTTTCTCTTGATGTGGAAAGAGTTTCATTTACATCACTTCATTTCGTGCTATACTGTTTTTGATAATGTTTTTTTATTTGAGTAGTCAGTTGCCGCTGACTGCTTTTTATTTTGAAATACTTTATATTTGATTCTTAATTCATACCAAGTCTTTATGATTTCCGGCGGTTGCATTATCGTTTGTACAAGATAATCACCTTTAAATGCTTTATATTCTTTCATGTCATCTTCTCTCCAACCAATATAAAACGTTACATCTTCATCTAATTTGATCACTGTATAACCAAGATAAGATCTATCACTAAGGTTTTTATGTTGAGCCTCATATCTTTTTGAGTGTTTAAGATTTAAGATATTATCAACGTTTTTTGAATACAGTAATCCAGTCATCAAAACCACTTTACTCACCTACCTTCAAATAATTATTGCTATAATTAAAGCTATAACCAGTGCACCTGCAAAACTTCCTAGCTTCATATTCCTCACCTCCCTTCAATAAGTAATGATTAAGTAATAATTCCAGAGGACTATAACTGCAAACAACACCACATATGTCCAATCAGATTCTATGAACCTATTCAAAACCAATCTTTCCTAACTTGTTCGTTTACTTTATTAAAACGATTTTCTTTACCTAGCTTCTTTTTGTTGTAATCAAGTATGGCTTTCATGGAATGATTAATCTGAAACAATGCATTCTTTGCTAAATCTTCATTGGCAGTTTTAGCTGACTTTAATCCATTAAGACCAGCTTCTGCTATGTTTTCAATGTGATTAAGAACTTTGTCCATATCTTCTTCGAGATAATGGTCTTTTAAAGACATTTATAAAACCTCCCATGTAATCATGTTTTTAAGATCGTAATCAACGTTGAAAATTGTCTGGTAATTGCCATCTTTATCATAGAAGCTTAAATGACTAATGCTTCCATTTTTACCCCAGAAAATACTTTTCACTAGACATTGCTTGCCATTAAAACTTATTATTGCTCGCATGCCATTTACCTCCCTCAACTAGCTATTTCGCTAACCTTTTTATACAATTCCGCTATTCCTGAGTGTGCTTTTTCATTTGGTAAAGAAAAGAGTATTTCCATGTCTTGCTGCAATAATTCAGCTCGTTGTTTACGGATTTCTGGATGATTATTTAGAATGTCATCAAACCTCCTTTGTAACAGCTGTAAATGTAATTGATTAGGATCAGTCAATTTGATTCACCTTCTTTCGTTCATCCATTCAATTAAAAATTTTTCAGCTTCTTTAGCTGGGTACAACCATTTACCACCTACTTTAACTTTTGGGAACCGCTCATCATGAAAGAATGTGTCTTGAATTGTGTTCCAGGATAAACAAGTCCTTCTTTTTAATTCGTTTGAATCCCAAAAAACAAGTTCTTTATCAAGTTCCTCTATTCTCCGATTAATTGCTTCCTGATATATTTTTTTAATAGCTTCTTCATCAACTTGAACATGAATCATATTTACACCTACAAGTTCTTAATAATTTCTTTGCTAAATACCTAAAATCTTTTTAATATGTTTTACATGCTGTTGAGCTTTTTCACCTGTTCTTCTTCCGTTAATAATGTCGCTAACATATGGAGCTGATACACCTAATAGTTCAGCTAATCGCTTTTGTGTAATCCCTTGCTTATACATTTCTGATTTAACCTTTGCTGCTAAATCGTTTGGCATAATCTACCCTCCTTCTCACTCACACCCAAGTTTCAAGACCTAAAATCATGGCGTGACCTATTGGTGTCGCTCACTATCCCAATTGATAGGTCTTGGCGTACTCCGCTCGTTTAGATGTTGAAACTTAAGTGTGAGTGTTTTTATAAAAAGCTATTAAATTAGCTAAAGTAATTGACCTAAAATGACTTTTTTGCTATTATATAGCCATAGCTAAATAAGACTTTAAAAAGCCTGCAACAATACATTTAATCCGTTCCCCAACGCAAAATTTGTATTTAGATAGGTCGTATTTTTTATTGTCTTTTTGCTAATTAAATAGCTTATGAACACAGTATAATGACTTTTATGTTATTTGTCAACGAAACACTGACTAAAAAGTTAATTGTTTTTTTCATAAGCTCTAGAAAGGTTGATACAAGTGAGTTTAGTGAAAAGAATAAAAAGTCTTTGTAATGATAAAAAAGTTACTTTTGCAGAAGTAGAAAGAAAAATAGGTATATCAAATGGACAAATTAGGCGGTGGGATAACGTATCACCTAAAAGCGAAACTTTACAAAAAGTAGCTGATTACTTCAACGTTTCGGTTGACTACCTTCTAGGAAGAACTGACAAAAAGACCCTTGTTGAAGATGATGAAACTATAGCTGCACATCACGATGGGGAAGAGTGGACAGAAGAAGAATTAGAAGAGATTGAAGAATTTAAGCGATTTGTGGCTATGAGAAGAGAGGCACGTAAGAATAAGGGGGATTGATTATGTATTCGTATGACAGTTTATTGGAGGAATGTGACGATAAATACATTGAGGTTTATGAAAGAAAAATGAAGTCTAAAGGTTTGTACAGTAATAATATTATATGGATTAATAAATTGTTACCTACGTATGCTGATAAGCTCTGTGTACTTGCTGAAGAAATTGGACATTATTATACATCAGCAGGAGACATACTAGACCAAACTAAATTGGTTAACCGTAAACAGGAACAACTCGCACGTTCTTGGGCTTATGAAAAAATTGTACCTTTATCAAAAATTGTACAAGCTCATAAAGGGAATATTAGAAATAAATATGAACTAGCTGAATTTTTAGGAGTGACTGAAACTTTTTTAGAACATGCATTAAAACGCTATAAAGAGAAGTATGGCGTTATTGTTAATTATGGAAAATATACAATCGCCTTTGAACCTCTTGGTGTTCAAGAATGGTTGTATAAAAATTTTTAAGCATTAAACAGAACAAATGATCTCATTAAAAATAAATTAGGGAGGTATTAAATTGGCTACTTTTAGACAACTTAAAAGCGGTAAATGGCAAGCGAGAGTGTCAAAAGATGGCAAAGAATTCAGCATCGGAACTTTCCGATCAAAAAAGGAAGCGGAAATTGAAGCTGGTAAAGTAGAAGAAAAGATATATTATGGACATACTCTAAATGACAGAGATATATCATTTGAAGATGTAGTAATGGAGTGGCTGAATGAACATAAAAAAGCCTCTGTTAAGGAGTCTACCTTTAAGCAATTGGAAGTAATTGTTCGGTTGCATATATTACCTTATTTCGGAAATAAACGAGTAATTAGAATTAGACGCCCCGAAATCAAAAGATGGATGAATAAGTATGCTGATATGAAGGACGATAATGGCGAAGATGTATATTCATTTGGATCACGTCTTAAATATTTATCTGTTCTCAAAAGTATTTTTCACTATGTGGTCCATGAAATGGAAATCTTAGACAAGGATCCGACGAGTAAAATGAAGATTCCTGTGAAAGATAAAATAGCTATCAAGAAGAAAATTAAATATTATAGATTAGAAGAATTAAACCAGTTATTAGATTTTATGGAAACATATCGGCATCAAAGATTTAAAGAATATCGTTTATATTACATGTTGTTGTACTTTCTAAGCCAAACTGGGTTGAGAATTAGTGAAGCATTAGCATTAAAATGGACTGATTTAAACGGAAAAAGACTAACAATTGAAAGACAAACTAGTCGTAACGAAAACAATAAGTTGAAGTTAACAACACTGAAAAATTCATCTTCTTATCGAACTATAAAACTTGATGATGAAATTTTAAAAGAACTAAAGCGTTTTAAGATGATACAAAATCAAGTAATTTTTAAATATGAAAACTTTAAACGAAGTGATGATGAAATAATCTTTCAGAATTATTTAGGAAACTATTTAACCCCTTCAACTGTGAGAGAAACAATTCAGGACTATTGTAAGAAAGCAGGTG
Source organism: Virgibacillus sp. AGTR (assembly GCF_016919725.2). GTDB lineage: Bacteria > Bacillota > Bacilli > Bacillales > Amphibacillaceae > Virgibacillus > Virgibacillus salarius. Next base: position 138,881 of record NZ_JAJERH010000003.1, on the reverse strand, counting down.
TTGAGTACAAAGGTACTCATGGTTTTCGCCATACGCATGCAGTTTTATTATTAGAAGCTGGTGCAAGTATAAAATACGTTTCACAACGTTTAGGACATAAAACAATTAAAACAACTGCAGATACCTATTTAGATGTTACAGAAAAAATAGAAGAAGACGAACTAAATAAGTTCGCCTCCTACACAAAAAGAAATAAAACTGAATCTGAATCGGCACAAAATCGGCACGAGTCAAATTCTATATAAAACAAACCCCGGCACAACCCCCATTGTACCGGGGTTTTAGTTAACCTATCCTATACTACCTTCCATTTCAAACTTGATAAGACGGTTCATTTCGACTGCATATTCCATTGGAAGTTCTTTTGTAAATGGCTCAATGAAGCCCATTACAATCATTTCTGTAGCTTCTTCTTCAGATAAGCCACGGCTCATCAAGTAAAAAAGCTGCTCTTCGGATACTTTGGACACTTTTGCTTCGTGCTCCAATGAAATATTGTCATTATTAATTTCATTGTATGGAATTGTATCAGAAGTCGATTCGTTATCCATAATTAGCGTATCACATTCAATGTTAGAGCGGGCACCTGTTGCTTTTCTTCCAAAGTGAACAAGGCCACGGTAAGATACCTTACCACCATGCTTCGAAATAGATTTTGAAACAATGGACGATGACGTATTTGGTGCTAAGTGATGCATTTTTGCACCAGCATCCTGTAGCTGACCTTTACCAGCAAGTGCGATAGATAACGTCATTCCACGTGCACCTTCTCCTTTTAGTAGAACTGCTGGATATTTCATTGTTAACTTCGAGCCAATATTACCATCAATCCATTCCATCGTTGCGTTCGCATCACAAGTCGCACGCTTGGTAACTAGATTATATACATTGTTTGCCCAGTTTTGGATAGTTGTATAGCGGCAATACCCATCTTTCTTAACGAAAATTTCAACTACCGCACTATGCAAGGAATTCGTTGTATACACTGGTGCAGTACATCCTTCAACATAATGCACAGATGCACCTTCATCGACAATGATCAATGTTCTTTCGAATTGTCCCATATTTTCCGAGTTAATACGGAAATACGCTTGTAGAGGTGTTGAAGTCTGAACACCTTTTGGTACATAAATGAAAGATCCACCTGACCAAACTGCTGAATTTAACGCTGCAAATTTATTATCCGTAGCAGGAATAACTTTCCCGAAATATTCTTTAAAGAGTTCTTCATTTTCTTTAAGAGCAGTATCTGTATCTTTAAACACAATTCCTAGCTCTTCTAGATCTTCTTTTAAACTGTGATATACAACCTCAGATTCATACTGTGCAGATACACCTGCCAAGTATTTTTGTTCCGCCTCAGGAATTCCTAATTTATCAAATGTCTGTTTGATTTCGTCTGGTACTTCATCCCAAGTTCTTCCTTGTCTTTCTGATGGCTTTACATAGTACACAATTTCATCGAAATTTAGTTCAGATAGATCGCCACCCCATTGCGGCATTGGGCGCTCGTAGAAATGCTCAAGTGCTTTTAAACGATAGTCAAGCATCCATTGCGGCTCTTCTTTCATTTTTGAAATTTCTTCAACTACTTCGCGAGTAAGACCTTTGCCTGAACGAAAAACCGAGACATCACGATCATGAAATCCATATTTATACTCTTCGATTTCCGGCATGTTTTTTGCCATTGATAAACCCTCCTTCAGGTATAAGTATAAAGCTAATAGAGAAATAGCAATTACCTTATTATTACTCTTTTACACCCTTTTCCATTGCTTTCCAGGAAAGAGTTGCACATTTAATACGTGCAGGAAATTTCGATACACCTTGAAGTGCCTGAATATCTCCTAAATCTAACTTATCCGTATCAACATCTTCTCCCAGCATCATTTTTGAAAAGAGACTGGACATTTCCAATGCGTCATCTACTTTTTTACCTTTAATAGCTTGTGTCATCATGGAAGCCGAAGCCATGCTTATAGAACATCCTTCTCCATCAAACTTCGCATCTTCTACGACACCATCTTTTACCTGCATTTGAAGTTGAATACGATCCCCACAAGTAGGATTGTTCATATCGACAGTTAATATGTCTCCTTCCAAACTTCCTTTGTTACGTGGGTTCTTATAGTGATCCATTATAACTTGTCTGTAAAGTGTATCAAGGTTATTAGAAGACATTACCAAAATACTCCTTTGTTATTTGAAGTCCATCGATTAACCGATCAATGTCCTTCTCTGTGTTGTACATATAAAAGCTTGCTCTCGCAGTTGCTGTCACATCAAGCCAACGCATTAATGGTTGCGCACAATGATGACCTGCGCGCACAGCAATTCCTTCTGCATCTAGAACCGTTGCAGTATCATGAGGGTGAACATCCTCTAGATTAAACGTAACCAATGCAGCCCGTTTTTCTGGACCATAGATCTTTATTCCATCTATTGTTTTCATTTGCTGCATGGCATAATCAGCTAATTTTTGTTCATGCGCAGTAATTTCCTCCATACCGACTTGGTTAAGAAAGTCAATTGCTGCTCCTAAACCGATAGCACCAGCGATAATTGGTGTTCCCCCTTCAAATTTCCAAGGAAGCTCCTTCCAGGTGGAATCATAAAGGTTTACAAAGTCAATCATTTCCCCACCAAATTCAACTGGCTCCATATTTTCAAGTAGTTCTTTTTTTCCGTACATAACACCTATCCCTGTTGGTGCTCCCATTTTATGACCAGAAAATGTATAAAAATCGCAGTCCAAATCTTGAACATCAACCTTCATATGCGGGGCACCCTGTGCACCATCGATCAGTATGACGGCACCATGATCATGCGCAATTCTTGCAATTTCCTTAATTGGATTCACAGTACCAAGTACATTAGAGATATGAGTTATAGCGACAAGTTTGGTTTGATTTGTTACTGTTTGCCGAACAGCATCCAAGCTAATCGTGCCATCCTCCTGTAACGGAATATATTTTAATGTAGCACCTGTAGCTTTAGCAGCCTGTTGCCAAGGAATGATATTACTATGATGCTCCATTGGCGTAATAACAATCTCATCCCCTGGCTTTAGATTTGCTCTTGCATAACTGTATGCAACAGTGTTAATTGAAGTAGTAGTTCCACGTGTGAAAATCACTTCAGCTGTACTACTCGCATGAATAAAACGTCGAACTTTTTCGCGTGCCCCTTCATAAGCCTCCGTTGCTTTTGTTCCCAGTGTATGCACACCACGATGTACATTGGAATTATAGTTTCGATAATAGGTATCTACAGCTTCAATAACAGCTTTTGGTTTCTGTGAAGTTGCTGAAGAATCTAAATAAACAAAAGGATGACCATTCACTTCCTGATTGAGTATCGGAAACTGTTCTCGAATGGCCTTTACATCCATTAGTAAACCTTCCTTTCAATTACCTGCGTTAATTGATTTTTTACAGCTTCAATTGGTAATTGATTTACAACTGGAGCCAAGAAGCCATGTATAATTAAACGTTCAGCTTCCTCTTGCGTAATTCCACGACTCATTAGATAATATAGCTGAATTGGGTCAACTCGACCAACAGAAGCAGCGTGACCAGCTGTAACGTCATCTTCATCTATTAAGAGAATTGGATTCGCATCTCCGCGAGCTTTTTCACTTAGCATAAGTACACGAGATTCTTGCTCCGCGTTTGCTTTAGAAGCACCATGCTCAATTTTACCAATTCCATTAAAAATAGAAGTAGATTTATCTTTCATAACGCCATGCTGTAAAATGTAGCCCTCGGAATTCTTACCAAAGTGAACAATTTTCGCAGTGAAGTTTTGTGTTTGATCACCACGGCCGACGGATACCGTTTTGGCATTAGAAAGTGAATTTTCACCAACTAAGTGTGTGATATTCTCAGAAACGGTATTCCCGTCATTCATCTGTCCTAATGCCCAATCAACTGTTGCATCACGATAAGCAACACCGCGACGATTATTATATGCCGTTGTTCCATGAGCAAAGTTATCCACAGCACCAAAGGAAATTTTCGCATTATCTTGTGCAATAACCTCTGTTACTACATTAGCAACTGTAGCTTCCTTCTCATTATGTGAGAAATAATTCTCTACATAAGTTAACGAACTACCCTCATCAGCTACGACAAGTACATGATTAAATAACGCTACTTCAGGATCTTCCTGCCAAAAAATAGTTTGTAGAGGAACTTCTACTTCAACGTTTTTCGGAACGTATACAAAGACCCCACCATTCATTAAAGCAGCATGTAATGCAGTTAAGCGATGTTCATCAATTGATACTGCATCCTTCATATAATAGCGTTTCACTAGATCATCATGCTTCTGCAGCGCTGTAAAGATATCTGTAAAAATTACTCCTTTATCTTTCAATTCTTTGCTTAGTGTATTATAAGCAACCGAATGGTTTCGTTGAATTAAGAGGTTTTCTGGAGCATTTTCCTGATCCAAGAATTCCTGTAGTTCATTTGGAAGTTCTTTTAGCGACTGAATAGCAGCACCAGTAGCCGTGTGTTTAAACTGGCTAAAATTCCATTTTCCAATTTTAGTTTTATCAGGCTTTGGTAATTCTAGAGCGTCCGCTTGTTCTAGTGCTTGAAGGCGCAATTCCAGCATCCATTCCGGTTCATTTCTTTCCTTGGAAAACTGATCAATATATTCTTTATCGTATGGCAGCTTTGTTTCAACAGTCATAGTAGTACCCCTCCTTACTTACGCTTTTTGCTCAACAGTTTCGTCTTCGATACCAAGCTCTTCTTTAATCCACTCATAACCTTCAGCCTCAAGGCGTTTCGCTAACTCTGGTCCACCAGACTTAACCACTCGACCTTGCATCATTACATGTACTTTGTCAGGTGTAATATAGTTCAATAGACGCTGATAGTGCGTAATAATTAAGCAACCGAAGTTCTCATCACGTAGCCTGTTAATACCTTTTGATACAATCTTAAGCGCATCAATGTCCAATCCAGAATCAATTTCGTCTAGAATTGCGATTTCTGGTTTTAATAGTAATAATTGAAGGATTTCATTACGCTTCTTCTCTCCACCGGAGAATCCTTCGTTTAAGTATCGTTGTGCCATGTTTTTATCAATGTCAAGATAGTCAAGCGCACTATCCATTTCTTTAATGAAATTCATTAATGAGATTTCATTACCTTCACCACGGCGAGCATTTATAGATGAGCGAAGGAAATCAGAAGTAGTTACTCCACTGATCTCACTTGGATATTGCATAGCGAGGAATAGCCCAGCACGAGCACGTTCATCAACTTCCATTTCTAATACATCTTCACCATCTAATAGAACAGACCCTTCTGTAATCTCATACTTCGGATGTCCCATAATTGCAGAAGCTAATGTAGACTTCCCTGTACCATTTGGTCCCATTACTGCGTGGAATTCTCCACCTTTTATTGTAAGGTCTACACCTTTTAATATTTCTTTATCCTCAATTGAGACATGTAGATTCTTAATTTCTAATGTTGATCCTGCCATATCGATACCTCCAAATACAATTAGTTTTATTGTTACTTTGAAATGAATGCAAGATTCATTCTCACTTTATTCTCATTACAATCTTAAAGCATTTAGAATTTATTATCAACTCTTTTAAACAGAGTCAGTATTGTATAATAAATCCTTTATTTAATAGGATATCATGCATACCCAATTATCATCAAAAATAAAAGGTACGTATGCTTATTGTACATACGTACCTTTTATTTTCTCATCTATATTTCTAAATAACGCTTTACTTTCTCAGTCGATTTCATTATTTTTTCATGTGTCCGTCATACTCAGCAGCAAAATGCTTACACTTCTCATGCTCTTGCTGACGCTTTTTTTCAATTGCCAATCGCTTTTCTAACTTTCTTTCATACTCAGCAAATCCGATATGATGCGTCTGTTGCATAGCCTTCTCCATTTCAGAAGTGTAATTCATTTCTATTCCGCTATTGATAGGGAATCATCCTTTCTTATTTTATGACAATAATAAGGTTAACACAGAGGTGATTCCCAAAACAAAACGAATTTAAACGTATTATTCAGTTTATTGATCAGTATTTAACGGTTATTTAAGCCAAATAAACATCCTCATACAGTTTCTACTGATAACGCACATATACTCCCTATTCTTCATAAAAGCTATTACATCAAACTGCTGGATCAATGTCTTGTTGATATTCACTTTGTTAAAAGTAACTTTTTTAAAACGTTAGTCTGCTTGTTTTTTGTCGCCAACAGGTACGACTGCACCTTCGTATTCTTCTTCAATAAACTTCTGAATTTTTTCAGAATGTAGTACGTCTACAAGCTTATTTAATGCTTTATTGTCCTTATCCTCTGCTCTTACTGCGATAACATTAACATATGGTGAATCCTCATCTTCTATGAATAATGCATCGTCAGTTGGGATTAACCCTGCACCAATAGCATAATTTGTGTTTATGACTACTAATGATTCTTCATCTGTTTCATAAATTTCTGGTAAAAGTGCTGGGTCATAATCTGGTGAAAACGTTAAATTCTTAGGGTTTTCAGTAATATCATCAAGCGTTGCTTCTGATGTCTTTACTCCATCTGCCAATTTTATTATCCCATTCTTTTCAAATAAACCTAGTACACGACCACGATCAGACACAGAATTACTTAAGACTACTTCTGTTCCTTCTGGAATCTCCTCTATACTCGAAATGCCTTTGGAATAGACACCAATGGGTTCAATATGAATTCCATCGATATAATCCAACTTATATCCAGTATCACTTATTGTTTGCTCTAAATACGGAATATGTTGAAAATAATTAGCGTCTATTTCTCCATTAGCTAAGTCATCATTCGGTAATACGTAATCCTCATATTCAGTTATTTCTAATGTAATGCCTTCTTCTTTTAATAATGGCTTAGCCTCTTCAAGAATTTCAGCGTGAGGTGTGCTAGAAGCGCCTACTTTAATCGTATTTGCATCGGAGGAAGCTTCATCATCTCCGCCGCATGCAGCTAACACAAATCCTAAACTTATAATAATTAACACGGATAACCACAATTTTTTCATTTTATTCGCTCCTCTTAACTTGTTCATTTTATATCGTTCTTATCTTTTGTCTAACTTTCTTGATACATAATCGCCAATAAATTGAAATAGAAAAACAATGCATACAATGATGATGGAACATATAAGTACAACATCAAAGTCCCTACGTTGAAAGCCAGAGTAGTAGGCGTAGCTGCCTAATCCACCTGCACCAATTGCACCTGCCATCGCTGTATAACCAATTAATGCAATAGCTGTTACCGTAATACCCGAGATCAGTGCTGGCATTGATTCAGGTAACAATACTTTAAAAATAATCGTACTGGTCTTTGCTCCCATTGCCTTTGCAGCCTCAACGACACCTTTATCAACCTCTCTCAGTGCTATTTCTACAAGCCTTCCATAAAATGGAGCTGCACCAATAATTAATGCTGGTAACGCCGCGTTTGGACCACGGATAGTTCCAATTAAAAAGTTAGTAAACGGGAAAAGCAACAAAATCAATATAATAAAGGGAATAGCTCGAAATACATTTACTACCGTCGCTATAACAAGATTTAATAACTTATTCTGCCAAATTCCACCTTTTTGAGTAAGGAATAGAAGCAATCCTAACAATAACCCAATAATAAACGTTCCAACTAAAGCAATGATCGTCATATAAAAAGTCTCATAAGTTGCTTCTATAAAATCTTCTACTTTAATATTTGGTAATAAATTAGTTAGCATCGTGGATAACCTCCAATTCTACGGAGGTTTCTTCACGAACAAACGAAATAGCTTTGTTCATATCTTTTTCATTACCGTCCATTTGAATAAATAAGGTTCCATAGGCACCAGCCTGTGTTTGCGTTATTTTCCCTTGTAAAATGCTAATGTCCACACCATATTTTTTTATAATTTGACTAATTAATGCGTCGTTCGTTGTTTCTCCAACAAAATGAAGTCTGATTAGCTTTCCATTTTGATAACGGTTCATAACATGTGATATATCACTATCTTCCTCGTCAGACCCCATAATTTGTTTGACGAACTTTTTAGTAACAGTTTGCTTTGGATGTAGAAACACATCGAGTACATTCCCTTGTTCTACAATCTTTCCATTTTCCATAACAGCAACTTGATTACATATTTTTCGAATCACTTGCATTTCATGTGTAATAAGAATAATAGTTAACCCTAAATTTTTATTAATATTAACAAGTAAATCTAATATTGCGTTCGTCGTTTCTGGGTCAAGTGCCGAAGTTGCTTCATCACATAATAAAACCTTTGGCTTATTTGCCAAGGCACGTGCAATACCGACTCGCTGCTTCTGACCACCACTTAGCTGGGCGGGGTAGGATGTTTCTTTTCCCGTTAACCCAACTAGCTCAATCAATGTTTTTACACGATTATCCCTTTCCGCTTTAGGAATCCCAGCTATTTCCAAAGGAAAAGCAATATTATCGGCAACAGTTCGCGACCAGAGCAAATTAAAATGCTGGAATACCATCCCAATATCTTGCCTTACTAATCGAAGTTCTCGTTTATTTAATGTCGTAATTTCCTTGTCATTCATTGTAATTCGACCACTGGTTGGTTCTTCAAGGCGATTTAATAATCGAACGAACGTACTTTTACCCGCTCCGCTATAACCAATAACACCAAAGATGTCTCCTTGATCAATCGAAAGGGTCAAATTATCTACAGCTGCTGTATTGCTTTTGTTTGAAGTAAAGACCTTACTCAAACCCTGTATCGATATCACACGTAATCCTCCTTTTATTTACATACATTTGTATTATGTCCTTAAATACAATTAAAAACGCCTTTCTGTAAGAGAACAGAAAGACGTTTGTTTGCCTTTTCGTCCCCTCATCTATCAAAGCCTAGGCTTTGCAGGAATTAGCACCTTTCAAGCATGATAGCTTGAAGGTTGCCGCGGTTTCATAGGGCCAGTCCCTCCACCGCTCAAGATAAGAGTTTTCAACTATTTAATTACGATAAAAGATATATTAGCATGCTGTATAAACAATGTCAACGATTTTCAGCTAACTATTCTTAAACATTTCCGGCTTATAATCTAATAAATATCGATAAATATTAGGTATGGAATGAAATGCGTACACTTTTTCTACAATTCGATTATCCTTCTTAACAACAAGACACGGTACACTTTCTATTTGATTATCCTGCATAAATTCTGGATACAAGGATGCATTCATCTCATAAAAAATGTCTTCTTGATGTACAGACTCAATTTTCTTTAGCATGGACCTTGCTAAATTGCACGTACCACAAAAAGGAGTAAATATATAAAGAAGGTAGTGGTCTCTTTTCAAAAGTTCGGCTGTAATTTGTTGCAAACATATCACCTTATTTAAACTAATTCATAGTGCTTGCTAAGTCCTACCCATTACTTTTACACCTTGTTTAGATTAAGAAAATCGGATTAACAGCGATTCGTTTACTCACTAATACTTGAGCTAAAATATTTTCAGGAGTTGTTGCCACTTCTCGATATTCACTACTAACATAGATGTGTTCTGCATGTGGTAGTTCTCTTGCCAATTGCTTTCGCAGTTTTTGGCCTGATTCATCCTCATCTACTAAAATGTAGACGTCTTTATCATCTAATGCGTAATCCTCTAACATTTGATCGAATCGTTCAACACCTAATGTTCCATTCGTACATATAATCGTTACATCGTCAGTAATAACCTTTCTAATTTGCTTTTTATCTGTTAAGCCTTCTACGATAATAATTTTTTCTAATTCGTCAGTTATCATCACATAGCACTCCTCAGTAAATCAAGCGGAAGGTTTTAATATCGCTCACTTCTACTATGTTATCAGTAGTTGTCTTTTCGAAATGTGAGTTTCCTTTATTATATGATGAAATGTAGTTATTTAGTGATACGTCCAATTCGTAATGTTGAGCAATTAGTATAGCTGTAAAAACATGGCTGATTCCAACCAAAGGTTGTTTATCAGCCATTTATTTTTCTGATATGCAATTAGTCTTGATTTACGATCTCATCATATGCATCAGCAGATAATAAATCATCAAGCTCTGTCTCTTCAGATGGTTCAATCACGACCATCCAAGCTTTCTCGTAAGGAGATTCATTTACGAATTCAGGGCTATCCTCTAGCTCTTCATTCACTTCAATAACCTTACCGCTAATTGGAGCATATAATTCAGAAACTGTTTTCACTGATTCTACACTACCAAATGGTTCATTTACTTCTAATTCATCACCAGGTTCAGGGAGCTCTACGAACACAATATCTCCTAATTCATCCTGAGCAAAATCAGTAATCCCAATACGAACTTTTCCATCTTCTTTTTTTACCCATTCATGTTCTTTTGAGTATAATAATTCTTTAGGTACGCTCAAACTATCCCCTCCAATATGTAATTCACTTTTACTATACAAGGTATACGCGCAATTATCCAGTATTTCTTTTTAACTTTTCATATTATTTGTTCATACGGTTTTTTCCAAAAGTCCATAAATACATGTCTTATTTTGGACGTTTCTTTATGTCTGTTATTTTACGTAAGTCTATCCTAAACATGCTCTGTTCAAAGAGAAATTAAAGCCACGTATTTTCAAACATCTCCTCTTTAAAACCGACTGTTACTTTTGAGTCATCTGCGACAATTGGACGCTTAATTAGCATGCCATCGGTGGCTAATATTGTTGCCATCTCTTCATCAGATGCATCTTTTATTTTATCCTTGATATTTAGTTCTCGATATTTTTTTCCGCTTGTATTAAAAAACTTTTTGGCAGGAAGCTCACTTTTATCAAACAGATCTAATAATTCTTCTTTTTTCGGTGGAGATTCAACAATATGAATTAACTGATATTTAACCTGATGATCATCCAACCATTTCTTTGCTTTTTTGCATGTATCACAATTTGGATACCAATAAACGGTGACTGCCATGTAGACTCTCCTTTGTAATCTAGTATAGATTTATTATAGCAAAATAGCGGATGTAAATTCGACTAAAATGTTGACCTATAAAAAGTGATGGTCTGATTCGAAAGTCATGTCTCTGGTCAACATTGAAAAAATTGGTTCTTGTCGAAGGCTTGCCATGGTCCCAGAGTCAACTTTTTCCGTATCTTATGTTTACTACCTGCGAGATCTTTCGCTCATGCTATTCCCACAGGCGTCTCCGCCATCCTCTCTGCAATTAGACACTAGAACATCGCCCCTTTCATCATATTGTAATTCACCAACCAAAAACAAAAATGAACTGATTGTTTATGAGGGATCTACGATAAAGTTATAACTAAATTAGAGATGATATCGAACTCTTTAACTTATGCAAAATAAAGTGGGTGAAGGCGGAATTTCAAATTAATACAAACCAAACGAAACACTGAGGCAAGGACAAAACACAACTTCTTTACTCAAAATGCGAATAATCATGTTATCAATAGAGATATCATCGCCGCACCGTGAAACTATACGCTCTTTCCGCGGGCATAGCACATAGCCGTCAAGTTAAGCAGGATATTTTAAAAACCAAAAAGTTATTCGTTATTCTGACATTATAAATGGAATAATTTGGAGGGATTACGTATGGCTAAGCAATATCATTTTGACTCGTTTGTAAAGAGTGTGCACGATATTTTATCTATTTCTGAACTTCGCAATGTTGCTCGAGAATCAGGTTTTGTACAACGATTGAAGAAGATAATGCCGGAAGATTTCTGAAGTATATGTGCCTTCTTACATGTTTTTTACATGATAGTGATAGGTAGCTTCAGGAATACCCACAACAAGAAAAATATCTTTTAATCGGAATCCTTCTTCTTTGAGTTCGAATGCCACCTTTGCCTGTGCTTTTCGTAGAAGGCATTCGGATTCTCCCGAAAAGCTTTTAGCTTTTTTAAGTAGGCATTCTCTAGCCTTAGTAGTTCACAACCTTCACTTTATATTCTTCACTATATTTAGCCACAAAACCCCCCTGAAATTAGTTTTCACTCTAACTTCAGGGGGGGTGGTACCACATCGTTCGTTTTTAATTGTTTCTTCATTCTTTTGTCTTAGTGTCGATGTTTCGTTCATTTAATGGGCTGTTGTCTCAGCATGATATATTACAACACATATTTTTCTTCTTTAATAATTTGCTTTGCTATTTCTCGTTTCTTGGCAATTACATTTGTAGGCGTATGGCGAGTTAGCTTCCGTAATGAAGATAACATCATTCTTAGTGTATCTCCTTCTTCTACAGCAATTAATGTTTCTTTTGCATCAGCTTCTATACGATTAAATGCTTCTTGTACGAATACTTGCGTATAGAGTAGCTTTTGTTTATGCTTTGCTTCTCCATCTTTTTTAATTGCCTTTTCAGTACGTAGAATAGCAGCTTCCATATTGTAAACCTCAGCTACCATATCTGCTAAATTCACTAATATTTCTTGTTCTTTTTCTATTTTTTGCATATATTTTTGAGCTGCAAGCCCTGCACCAAGTAAGACAATTTTCTTCGCATTTTTCAGTAGATGCTTTTCTTGCTCAAGTGTTTCAGTACCTACCTCTTCCGGCATAAGCATCATCAGCTCTTCTTGGAGTGCCTGTGCTTTTTGAAGAAGTGGTAGCTCGCCTTTCATCGCCTTTTTCAATAGCGTGCCTGGAACGAGTAAACGATTAATTTCGTTAGTTCCCTCAAAAATACGATTTATTCGCGAGTCACGATAGATACGTTCCACTTCATATTCTTGCATAAATCCATATCCACCATGCATTTGAACTGCTTCATCTGCCGCATAATCTAGTAATTCCGTACACGTATATTTATTCATGGAACATTCAATCTGATACTCTGCAATAGCTCGTGCCACTTCTCTACCATCATTTAATTGTTCTTGTGTTAAAGCTCCCATACGCTGTTCGAACAATCCGACGGTTCGGTAAACAGAGCTTTCATTCGCATACGTCTCTGCAGCAATCGTAGCTAGTTTTTCTTGTGTTAAAGAGAAGCTGGAGATTGGTGTATTAAATTGCTTACGCTCATTCACATATTTTACAGCTAATTCCAGCGCTCTCTTTGAACCACCAACTCCGCCAATAGCTAGCTTATAACGCCCTACATTTAAAATATTGAACGCTATAATATGGCCACGTCCCTTTTCTCCTAATAAATTTTCTACTGGAACTTCAGCATCTTCCAAGATTAATGTACGCGTAGAGGAACTCTTTATCCCCATTTTCTTTTCTTCCGGTCCGGTAGATACACCTGGAAAGTCCCTTTCCACAATAAACGCTGAAAAGTGCTCACCATCAATTTTTGCGTATACAACAAATACATCTGCAAAGGCTGAATTGGTGATCCATTGCTTTTCACCATTTAGTATATAGTGTGTTCCGGCTTCATTTAATTTTGCTGTTGTTTTTGCACCGAGCGCATCGGAACCAGAGCTAGGCTCTGTCAATGCATATGCAGCTAACAATTCTCCAGTTGCCAGTTTAGGTAAATAGGTTTGTTTTTGTTGTTCGTTTCCAAAGAAAACAATTGGTAAAGAACCGATGCCGACATGGGCACCATGTGTTACAGAAAAACCACCAGCGCGTGAAAATTTCTCTGTAATTAGCGACGAACTAATTTTATCTAATCCTAACCCGCCATACTCTTCCGGAACATCGGCTCCAAGTAATCCTAATTCTCCTGCTTTCTTTAATAAATCTACGGAATGTTCAAACTCATGATTCTCCAAATTCTCTAATTTCGGAAGGACTTCACCGGATACGAATTCTTCTGTCGTTTTTGCAATCATCTTATGTTCTTCTGTAAAATCTTCCGGTGTTATTACATCATCACTCGATAAATCTTCTACTAAAAAACCGCCACCTTTAAACACCTTCTCCTTCGTTTCACTCATTTTCATCTATCCCTTCTTTATTTTTTCTGAAATACCGATGTGATTATCTTAAATTAATCGTTTCCTAGTCATCGAGTAGTTCAAATTAGTTCAAATACTCCAGCGGCTCCCATTCCGCCACCTATACACATCGTTACAACTCCATATTGTATTTGCTGTCTCTTCATTTCATGCATTAAACTTAACGTTAGCTTTGTACCAGTCATTCCTAGTGGATGCCCTAAAGCAATCGCTCCACCGTTTACATTCACTTTATCGATATCTAAACCCAATGCTTCAATTACTCGAACTGACTGTGAAGCAAATGCTTCATTTAATTCAAATAAACCAATATCAGATAATTCAAGTCCAGCAATTTTTAATGCTTTAGGAATGGCTTTTACTGGACCTACCCCCATAATTTCCGGCTCTACTCCAGCTACTGCAAATGATCGAAATTTAACAATGGGTTTTAATCCTTCTGCTTCCGCTTTCTCACGGTCCATTACAAGTACTGATGCTGCACCATCACTCATTTGTGATGAATTGCCTGCTGTAACGGTTCCCTGCACATGAAAAGCTGGCTTCAATTTATTTAGAATATCCATTGAAGTTCCTTCACGCACACCTTCATCCATCGAAAACGTTATTTGCTTTTCTTCTGGCTTATGCTTGGCGTTAATAAAACGGTGAATAACTTCTACTGGAACAATTTCATCCTTAAACTTTCCTTCTTTTAGCGCTTTCCCTGCATGCTCATGACTACGAACAGCAAACGCATCCTGATCTTCTCTGGAGATGTTGAAACGATTTGCTACTTCTTCGGCTGTATGGCCCATTCCCATATAGTAACCCGGTGCATCCTGAACAAGCTTTGTATTAGGCTTAATGACATGGCCAGCCATCGGGATTAGACTCATTGATTCTGCTCCACCAGCTATTATCGTGTCACTAGCACCTACCATAATTCGTTCAGCTGCATACGCTATACTTTGTAATCCCGAGGAACAGTAGCGATTAATTGTAATCCCTGGTACGTCATGCTTCAGGCCTGCAAGCCCAGCGATATTACGCGCCATATTCATTCCCTGTTCTGCTTCAGGCATTGCACAGCCAATTATGACATCATCGATATTTCCATCGTAATCCCCTGCTCGTTTTAAGGTTTCCTTTATTGTTATCGCTGCCAAATCATCCGGTCTAGAATTGGCAAGCGATCCTTTTTTTGCTTTTCCTACAGGGGTCCTTGCACCTGCAACAATGACTGCTTCCTTCACAATGTTTCCCCCTTTTTCATTAATTACGTAATGGTTTCCCTTTTACTAGCATGTGCTGCATCCGTTGTTGTGTTTTGGGCTCTCCGATTAAACTTAAAAATGCTTCTCTTTCTAGATCAAGCATGACCTGCTCATCAATCTTTGTTCCTTCTTTGATCCTTCCACCAGATAAAACATATGCTAGCTTTTCTGCAATCTTAACATCATGTTCTGATGCATACCCACTGAGCTGTAATGACTTAACTCCCAAAAGCATTGCTGCATAGCCAGGATCACCTACAACCGGAATCTTTTCACGTATTGGTGCTCGGTAACCAGACTTCGCAAGAGCTAACACATTTTCCTTCGCATCATATAAAAGATGATCAGGATTAACACTAATTTTGTCTCTTTGATCCAAGTAGCCATTATCACGAGCTTCGGCAGCCGAAGTTGATACTTTAGCCATAGCAACTTTTTCAAATACGTCATTTGCCACTTTTGTTAAGTCGAAATGAATCCCTTTTGGCATATTTCGAAGTTGCTTCAGATATAGCTCCTTTGTTCCTCCGCCACCTGGTATTAACCCAACTCCAAACTCAACTAGCCCCATATAGGTTTCAGCTGATGCTTGTATGGATGCAGCTGGTAGAGATACTTCTGCACCGCCACCAAGTGTCATATTAAACGGAGCAGTTACTACTGGTTTATCAGCATACTTGATGGCCATTGCCATATTTTGAAATTGACGAATAACCATATCCAGTTCAAAGAAATTATCGTCTTGTGCTTCCATCAGCATCATTCCTAAGTTAGCTCCAACACAGAAATTTTTCCCTTGATTCCCAATAACTAGTCCTTCATAATTCTTACTAACCTCTTCCAGTGCATAATTAACCATTTGGATAATATCAAGGCCTATAGCATTACTTTGTGAATGGAACTCTAATCCCGCTACTCCATCTCCAAGATCTATGAAACTAGCTCCGACATTCTTTTTTATGATGCCATTCACATCTTTTAATCGCTTTAGATTAATTTCCTTTTTATTAAACTTCTGTTGTTTATACGTACCTTCGTCATAATAATAAACATTGCCATTATCTGTTTTATAGAATGTTTCATTTCCATCTGCTAATAATTGTAATACCCATTCAGGAATACGTTCGCCTTCAGCTTGCATTCGCTCCACTGATTTTCGCAAACCAATTGCATCCCATGTTTCAAATGGTCCTATTTCCCATCCGAATCCCCATCTCATAGCCTCATCGACTGCTACAATATCATCTGCAATCTCTCCAGTAAGCTCTGCAGAATAAATGAAAACCGGCTTCAGAATGGACCATACGAGATCACCTGCACGATCTCCTTTATTCGATATAAGCGTTTTCAATTTCCGACGAGACCCTTTTTCCTGCTTCGCCATTTCAGTAGCAGCTGTTTTAAGTTTTTTGCGATTCTCATATTCTAGTGTTTCTGGATTTAATTCATAAATTGTACTGCCACTTTTATCTTTTTTCTTAAAGAAGAATCCTTGACCAGACTTAGCACCTAGCCAGCCTTTTTCCTTCATTTCCATGACAAAGTTAGGTATATCAAATATTTCTTTCTCTTCACCTTCAACTTGGTCATACACATTTTTCGCTACATGAATGAAGGTATCCAGCCCCACGACATCAAGGGTTCGAAATGTTGCACTTTTCGGTCGCCCAATCATTGGCCCTGTAACAGAATCCACTTCTCCTACACTATAGCCTCCTCTTAGCATTTCACGAACCGTTACTAACAACCCATAGGTGCCAATACGGTTAGCGATAAAATTAGGCGTATCCTTTGCTTCCACTACTCCTTTACCTAACACATTCTCTCCAAACGCTTTCATAAATGCTAATACTTCTGGATCGGTATCCTTCGTAGGTATTACTTCTAATAACTTTAAATAGCGTGGTGGATTAAAAAAATGTGTTCCTAAAAAGTGCTTTCGAAAATCTACTGAACAATCACTTGCCATTGCTTCAATGGATATACCCGAAGTGTTCGAAGTAACAATCGTACCTTGTTTTCGATATTTATCTACATTTGCAAATACTTTCTTCTTAACGTCCAGATTTTCAACTACAACTTCAATAATCCAGTCTACCTCTGCAAGCCTCTCCATATCATCATCCATATTCCCAATTTCAATTAAGTCGAGGCTCTGCCTCGTAGTAAGTGGTGATGGCTTCTGCTTTAGAAGTGCTTGCTTACTTTGTGCTGCAATTCTATTCCGAACAACACGATCATCCAAGGTAAGACCTTTTTGTTCTTCATCTTTCGTTAATTGTTTTGGTGCAATATCAAGCATTAATGTAGGAATTCCAACATTAGCCAAGTGAGCAGCAATTCCAGATCCCATAACACCAGACCCTAAAACAGCTGCACGCCTGATTGATTGCTTCATACTTTATCCCCCAATCTCCTTTTGAATGAATACTCATTCATTTTACTTCGAAAAATAAAAGATAGTTTCCTATCTACTTATCTATAACTATAAAGTATTTACAGATTTTTCGCAATCCATTTATAAAAATTTTTATCACGTACCACGGTTGTTGCTACTCTCCTCATCATTTCCTTATTTGGTTTCTTAAATGGAAGCCTTTAGCTACTATACGTACTTCCTACCAGTTATATGCATCGATAAAGCAAGTGTTATGTTCACTTGTTTGGAACTTATCAACTGTATCCGTACTGCTTTAATATAAGTAAATTAATGATGCTAGGTAAATATTATGAAGACAATATCCATCCTATTTCTTATTTACGATTCCTTTCAATACAAACATCACATTCGCTGGACGTTCAGCAAGTCGTCGCATGTTATAACCATACCAATCCCTTCCATAAGGGACATAGACACGCATCGTATATCCTTCGTTTAAAAGCTCCTTTTGCAAATCAATCCGAATTCCATAAAGCATTTGGAATTCGAAGCGCTCTTTTGGAATACGATACTCTAGCTCTAATTGTTTTACATAGTTAATAATAGCTTCGTCATGGGTTGCTATTGCAGTATAATTGCCTTGAAGCAAGTTTAATTTAATAATCTTCCTATAATTTTCGTCAACATCTTTTTTCTCTGGAAATGCTACTTCATGTGACTCCTTATATGCTCCTTTCACAAGTCGTAAGTATGGATCAAAGGCGTTTAACTCTTCAATATCCGCTTCTACTCGATATAAATAAGCCTGTAGTACAGTTCCAATATTACTATATTCATTTCGAAGCTCTTTAAATATATGTAACGTTTGTTCAGTCCGTTCAAAATCCTCCATATCAATAGTAACGTTAACTTGATGCTGTTTAGCCACATCTAAAATCATTCGCATGTTCTGCATGACAAGTTCTCTGGATATATCTAATCCAATTGAAGTAAGCTTCAGTGATAGTTCAGCATTTAATTCTTCCTTAGCTAACACTGTTATGGCGTGGACACATTCCTTAGCAGACTCTCTAGCTTCTTGTTCATTATCAATAAATTCACCTAAATGATCCACCGTTACTACAAATCCAGCTGCATTCATTCCCTTTATTTTTCGAGATGCCTGCTCAATGGTTTCACCAGCTACAAATCTTCCAGCTCCAAATTTAAAACCATACCTTTTGGCTAATTTCGTTAACGATTTATTTTTTGATAAGAATAAGAAGAAGCTGCGCATTAGCTGTTCCACTTACACGCCCCCTATATTTTAAAAAATTTAATTTTTCTTTCTACTCATTTATTATAAAGTTATTTTAGCATTTTTAAATGATTTTTTCCTACTATAATTCATTCATATCGAAATTATTTCGAAAGGACTACTAATCAGCTAAATCAATCGTAATCATTCCTATTTACATTTCGTAATGATTACGGTAATATAATGGAAGACATTTGAACAGGGAGGAACAAAAACGTGAAAAAGTCTTACATCGTTCTTATTTCTATTATTATAGTAGGAATCATCTTTACTGGATGTTCCTCTAATAAAGCATCTACGAAGAAGAATGGGGATTTGACCATCTATACTTCAATCTACCCCATTCAATTTGCTGTTGAACAAATAGCTGGAGATACGGCTGATATTCAATCCGTTTATCCTGCTGGAGTAGATGCCCACACGTATGAGCCCACCTCCAAGGATATTACGGAAATTGCAAAGAGTAACGCATTTATTTACCTTGGCGCTGGTATGGAGGGTTTTGCTGAAAGTGCAGCCGATGCGCTCTCTGCAGAAGACGTAGCCCTTATTGAACTAGGAGAACAGGAATCATTATTTCATACTGAAGTGGATGGTGAGCACAGTAGCCATAATGAAAAACATGCTGATCACTCACATGACGGACACGATCACGGTGATCATGATCCTCACATTTGGTTAGACCCTTTACGAATGGTGCAATTAGCCGAATTAATTAAAGATGAACTCATTACATTAAATCCAGATAAACAAAAATTGTATGAAACGAACTTTGCAAACCTCGAATCTCAGCTATATGAATTGGACAATGCGTTTAAACAGGTACTAACTAATAAAGAGAATAAGCATATATTAGTTTCTCATGCAGCGTATGGGTATTGGGAGGATCGTTATGGCCTTGAACAAATTTCCATTAATGGTTTGTCATCGAGCAGTGAGCCATCCCAAAAGGAGTTAACAAAAATTATTGAACAAGCAAATGAGTATCAACTTGATTATTTAATTTTTGAACAAAATACCTCCAACCGAGTATCTAAAATTATACAAGAACATATCGGAGCAGAAGCGGTAACCATTCATAACTTAGCTGTGTTAACGGAAGAGGATGTAGCGAATAAAGAGGATTATCTGTCATTAATGAGACAAAATTTACAAACACTAGATACAGTAACGAAATGAGCCGTTTTTAGCATGCGCCTCATTCGTTGAATTTCGGAAAGGAGTAAATATATGGCAGAGACTATTGTTACAATGAAAGACATTGACTTTTCATATGAGAATAAAAAAGTACTCGATCATATCAATTTTGCTATTCCGCGTGGTTCGTTTATGGGCCTAATCGGACCTAATGGTGGGGGGAAAACAACGTTAATCAAGATCATTCTTGGCCTGCAAAAACCAGATACAGGTTCCGTTGAGCTTTTTGGTCAATCACTAGAACACTTTTCAGATTGGAATAAAATTGGCTTTGTTTCACAAAAAGCCAATTCCTTTAATAAAGGTTTTCCTGCTACGGTGTTTGAAGTAGTATCTATGGGCTTGACTGCAAAAGTCGGGTATTTTAAATTCTTTACTAGAAAGCATAAAGCAAAAATAATCGATGCGATTGCACAGGTTGGCATGGGAGCATACACACATGAAAATATTGGCAACCTGTCCGGTGGCCAACAGCAACGTATTTTTATCGCTAGAGCACTCGTAAATGATCCTGAATTATTAATTCTTGATGAACCAACTGTTGGCGTCGATAAAGAAAATGTGCAGCGATTTTACGAATTATTATATCAATTAAATAGTCAGAAAAAGATTACCATGTTAATGGTTACACATGATACAGGAACCATGACTAAGCATGCCACTGAAATAGTATGTTTGAATAAAACCCTGCATTTCCATGGGAATCCAGAAGAATATCAAGCTTTAACAGATACAGATTTATCTCGTCTACATGGCCATCATGTAAATATCATTACACACGATCATTAACCTTTGGAGGAAGAAGTATGATTGCCGACTTTTTAGAATTTGATTTTTTACGACATACATTTTTAACAGGACTACTAATAGGCATTATTGCCCCATTACTAGGTACTTTTATTGTAGTAAGACGACTTTCTTTAATAGCTGATGCATTATCTCATGTTACACTAGCAGGGATAGCATTTGGTCTTTTATTAGAAAAGAAATTTGCTATCATGCTAAGTCCTTTGTATAGTGGGATGGCTTTCTCTGTTTTTGGATCAATCTTTATAGAAAAGCTTAGAGGTGTTTATAAAGCCTATCAAGAAATAGCAATTCCAATTATTCTCTCCGGTGGTGTTGGTCTAAGTGTTATTTTCATTTCTCTTGCTGACGGCTTTAACACCGAGTTGTTTAATTATTTATTTGGTTCTGTTTCTGCTGTGAGTAAAAATGATTTATATACCATTGCTGGAATATCCGCGTTTATAATGATTGTAATTGCTTTGTTTTTTAAAGAGTTGTTTACCCTATCATTTGATGAAGAACACGCAACAATATCAGGTCTACATGCTAAATCTATTCATCTGCTCTTTATTGTTTTAACAGCACTTGTCATTGCAGCATCCATCCGCATTGTTGGTGTTTTACTCGTCTCTGCACTAATGACGTTACCAGTAGCAGCAAGTATGCGTTTAGCAAAAGGATTTAAGCAAATGTTACTTTTATCTATTGTATTTGGTGAACTAGCTGTTATTATAGGATTAATATCTGGATATTATTTAAGTATACCTCCAGGTGGAACCATTGTAATGGTCTCCATTATTATTTTATTACTTTCTATATTTATAAAGCGATTCAAACATACAATAAAAAAGTGAGGGATGCTGAATGGATATTAATGAAGCTATCGAACTTTTAAAGGAAAAAGGATATAAAACAACCGGTAAACGAAAAGAAATACTATCCTTTTTCGCTGATGCAGACGGCTACCGTACAGCAAAAGATCTAATTCAGTATTTAGAATCAAGCTATGACGGTATTAGCTTTGATACAGTTTATCGAAATCTCCATTTATATAATGAAATAGGTATACTAGAAACGACGGAATTAAATGGTGAAAAACATTTTCGTATAAATTGCACACATCATCACCACCATCATTTTATTTGTAAAGATTGTGGTAAAACAAAGGAAATCAAAGTTTGTCCAATGGATGAAGTGGAACAAGCTTTAGCCGACTATGCAATCGAAGGACATAAGTTTGAAATTTATGGAAGGTGTCCAGGATGCAAGCTAGCGTTAACGTAAAGAACTCCCTAGCAATTGGATTAGGTGGCGTAGTGGGATCTTTGTTTCGCTACTTAATATCATTAATTATAATAGCAGAGGGGTTTCCCTTTGCTACTTTATGTGTAAATTTAATGGGATGCTTTATATTAAGCTATATCTTACATAATGATAAAGTGAAAAAAATTCTATCTCCTCCAATGTTTGCGTCATTAAGCGTTGGTTTAATAGGCTCCTTTACGACGTTTTCTACATTTTCAGTGGAAACCATAGAGCTATGGAATAAAAGTCAGCTATTAGCTGTTCTTTATTGTATAATTAGTGTTCTTGGTGGTCTTTTCTTTTGTTTCCTAGGGTTTAAAAGCTCATTGACTGGAAGAAAGAGGGGAAATGTATGAATTTTCTATTAGTTGCCCTAGGAGGATTTATAGGAAGTATTGCACGTTACCAGATTTCATTATTTACTACGAGACGTTTAATAGGTACATGGATAGCCAATATAACAGGATCAATGTTATTAGCCGTACTATGGCATTTTTACATAACCCAGTTTATCTCTGAATTCTGGTGGCTACTATTTGGAGTAGGATTCTGCGGAGCATATACCACCTTTTCAACATTTGGTAATGAAACAATGAAGCTACTCCAAAACAAAGAATACAAATTAGCGATTTGTTATGTGTTTGCTTCGCTTCTCATATCATTTATAACTGTTGCTAGCATTTTTTATATTCTATAAGATTATGTTAAAACAGGTATTTGGCCCATACGTTAAAAAACTTGCGCGTCGGCCTTTTTTACTTTCATATCTTACAGTTATTCGATTCGTGAAGTCCCCTAGTTTCTAGGCGCTGGAGCTGAACACGCCCCTATTTATCCACTTGAGCTAATTTTATCATTTCCTAGATAAGAAAAACCGGGCAAAATTCGCTCAGTCCTTATCACTAAATGCTCAGATTTACGCTTCCTCTAGTAGCTATTATGGAATAATAGCTACTGCTTGCTTGACCACCAATCCGGCTGCCCACTTCCCTTTCCGTGGGGTTTGTCCTTCAGCTAACTTTTTTAGCAAAACCCGCTCAAAAAAGTGGATCTTCAGGTCAAACATTTCCCACAGGAGTTGAAGTGGCCGCCCTTCGCTATTATCAGGCTCTACAACGCTAGCATGAAGTAACACAGCTGCTTTTATACTCACAGATAGCGATTTTCACTTTACCCATTGTAAAAAAGTCAACCTATTACTTATGACAAGAATTGTTGCACCTTCTCATAGCGGAGACTAATTACGTAGACTCCTGCGGGATTAGCGCGAGCCGAAAATCCACTTTGCAACGTGTTCTTCTTTGCAAAGTTAGTTGAGGCCGTGCCCACGGAAAGCGAAGCAATTCGTCGGAGCATTGCCAATATACATCAAACATTTCAAAATAACTACTTGGCTTAACGCAGTCATTGCACTGATTTTATACTTTCTTAACTTACTACAAAAAATCCCACGGTGCATGAATGGCACCGTGGTTTCTCCTTCATTCGACATACTCGACGAAAGCTTGCGTTATAAAATATATTGCCTATTACTCCTTCTCACGGTCATTCATCTATTCTCGTTGCTTAAAAACTGCTCTAATCATTTAACCATAAAGTCCATTTATTTTATCCAAAAACTTCCTGAAATATTTTTGATTCCTCATGATCAAGCATGTTTTTCTGAATAATTCGATCAATCGACTTATTCATTTGCTCTGCTAAAGACTGCGAAGATCCAGGTTCACCGATCACATATATTTTTTCCCAATCATTGTTTTTAGCGTGCTTATCCAACATTGGTGCGATCTTTTTGTACCATCGATGTTTATTTGCCTCATATCGGGATTGCAAATTATCTTTCTGAATAGATGGATTACCTGGACCCATTGCAGTCTTTTCTCGCCAGTTATCCGTCTCTAGATCTAATTCAAACGATTTTGTTTCATTAATTTCATTTAAGTAGGACTCTATAAACTTTACTTCATTTTGCTGCACAGGAATGATACCTGCTTTTGGATAGTCCTTTTTTAGCTTTTTCACTTGGTCTAATACAGGTGTTTCCTGCCAAAAGAACGCGGTCTCTAATCTCAATTGGACACGTGCAGCAAACCAAACTTCTTCATCAGCTGTTGCAAAAACAATAACGCCCTTACGAAATTCCTGTTCATTTCCGCGAATAAATTTTTCTACTTTTTGCTTTACAAGTTGAAAGCTTTTAAGTTCTTCCTTGTTATTGGCTTCCTCTAAATATTGTTCAAAATTACGCATGCCATTTTTGAATTGTATTTTCCATTCTCCCCCCTGTTGCTCAGGATCAGAGGGATCAGTATTTAAGTACATGGTAAATACCTTATCCGATCCTTCTCTATGAACGGCTTCTAACTGCTTTATTTCATGATTTAAATCCATCACATCGGCACTCCTTTACGTTAGTTTTCAACGTTACTTAGTATTGTTTAACCGATTATAATAGCGTGTAAACATATCTAAGAGATTAGCTTTAAACCAATAGCAGCAGTTAGAATCATACTGATAAATAGGAGCCTCTTCCAGTCTCTAGACTCTTGAAAGAATAACATCCCAGCTAAAGCACTACCTACTGTACCGATTCCTGTCCAAACAGCATAAGCAGTGCTCATTGGAATTGTCCTCATTGCTATGCTTAAACAAGCAAAGCTTGTGACAAATCCGCCAATAAGCCAAATGAAGGAAGCTAGACTGCGTTGATGATTTATTTTATTTATCCCCATCACTCCAATTACTTCACTCACTCCCGCAATAATTAAAAATAGCCAATTCACTTCTTACACCTCTTCTCTTTCATCCGTGGTAGTGACCATTTTTAAGCCAAGCACACCAATCAACAGAACCATTATGAATACGATTTTTATCATACGAAAAGGCTCATCAAACAATACAATTTCGGCAATAACAGTCCCAGCTGTACCAATGCCTGTAAATACTGCATAACTGGTTCCAATTGGAAGCTTTCGGGAAGCAATAATAAGCAAATGCATACTTATATAAATTGCAAACACCGTTAATAACCAAGTAAATAAATTGTAAGAATGCTTTAAACCAATCACCCAACCAATTTCAAATAATCCAGCCACCAAAATAATTATCCAATTTTTATTCATTCATACCACCTCACAACTTTTAGAGTACCCAATTGTAGCTCAAACTCCATTAAAAAAACCGGAAAGATATCCATACGTAAGATATCCTCCCGGGCTTTTATCCCTCCGTGTACACGTATAACGTGCATTTCCTCTCGGACCAGACCAATTAAAAACAATTGCGGAACCCTAGGAAATCGCTATGCAATTCATTTAGATTATATACAGTCTATATAAGTGTGTCAACCCTTATAGCAAGGCATCACTAGAACTTACTTTTTCGTAATCCTTACCTCTTTTATTTGATATCCATCCATTTCTTCCACAGTAAATTGAAATCCTTCATGATCAATAATTGTTCCTTTTGTAGCATCTAAATTCTTCATAAAAATCCAGCCACCGATCGTATCAATTTCTTCATCTTCCAGATTAGTACCGATTAATTGATTTACTTCATCTAGTTGTAATTTACCTGAGACGATCTTATTCTTATGATCAACGTTTTCTATCATTGGTTTTTCATGGAGATCAAATTCATCTCGTATCTCGCCAACAATTTCTTCTAATATATCTTCTACAGTAATTAAACCAGCTGTGCCACCATATTCATCATTAACAATGGCCATATGGATTCGTTCCTTTTGCATTTTTAACAAAAGCTGCTTAATTGGTGTAGCCTCTGAAACATGAAGGATTGGTCGGATAAATTCTTCAATCGATATCGGCTTTTCCTCTTCTAGACGACCTGTGAATAAGGCTTTTATATTGACGAGACCAATAATCGTATCTTTATCCCCATCAGCTACAGGGTATCTGGTAAATTGTCCTTCTTGAATAACTTCAAGATTTACATCAAAACTATCATCTTTATAAAAACAAAGAATCTCAGTCCGCGGAGTCATAATGTTTTTTGCAAGTTGTTCATCAAACTCAAAAACATTGTTTACATACATCATTTCAGATTGATTGATTTTTCCACTTTTATAACTTTCCGAAAGAATTAAACGTAATTCCTCTTCCGTATGTGCAATTTCATGCTCCTTCACAGGTTTAAATCCAAATAATTGAATAAAAAGCCGGGCTGAGCCATTTAACAGCCAAATAAACGGATACATTATTTTATAAAAGAAGATAAGCGGTCTAGCAAGATATAACGTTACTGCCTCTGCCTTTTGAATGGCAATTGTCTTTGGTGCTAATTCGCCAATTACAACATGTAAATACGTGATTAACAAAAAGGCTATAGCAAATGATACTATAGAAGCAATTGTTTCATTCATTCCTATACTGTCAAACACGGGATGAAGAATTCTTTCCAGGGTTGGTTCACCTAGCCACCCTAATCCTAATGCCGTTACGGTAATTCCTAATTGACAAGCAGATAAATAGGCATCTAAATTATCGATAAGCTTTTTTGCATGAATCGCCTTTTTATTCCCTTCAGCAATTAAATGATCTATCCGAGTTGAACGAACTTTAACGATTGCAAATTCGGTTGCTACAAAGAATGCGGTCAGCATAATCAATATAGCAACCAATAATAAGTTTACAATTTCCAATTATAATCCTTGTATCATTAGATACAAGGATTCCACCTCCTGCATAATAATTTATTTATACCTTATCCGTTAGCAGGTGAATCACCTGTCAACATAACCACTAATCCTATGGCCTTCCCACGTGAATCACCTCCCTCTCTAATAGCTTTTATTTTACCCTATTCGTATCCTATCGTCTATTCTTATGTATGTGTAGAAAGTGACTAGAAGCAAGCAAAGGAGATAATTAAAGTAAGAGCCAAACGATCATTCGAAACCGTTCGGCCTTTTGCTAGTTCTAAACAATTGACTATGCTTTTAAACACTAATCAGCGAAGTGTGTTATTGTAGTACTGCACAACAACAGACAAGCATTCAAGCTATGTTACTGACTATTTTTTATAATCTTTTTTAATCATTCGCAAAAAGGTAACTACCATGAATAATAAAATCACAGTAAATGGCAGTGCCGAGATTAACGAAGCAGTTTGTAAGGCTTGAAGACCACCTGCCAATAGTAAAACTACAGCAATCGCCGTAATGAGCACACCCCATACAATTTTTGTTACTAAAGCAGGATTTAAGCTCCCTCTCGATGTCATTGACCCTAAAATATATGTCGCAGAATCAGCAGACGTAACCAGGAATGTAAAGATTAAAAAGATTGACAACAATGATAATACCGTTGTAAATGGCAAATGCTGATAGGTTTCAAATAAAGCTACTGCGACATCAGCATTCACTGCTTCTGCAATGGAACTACCATTAAATAGATCATTGTAAAGTGCTGTTCCACCAAACGCAGCAATCCATATACAAGCAATTGCAGGGGATACTACTAATACACCTATAACGTATTCTCGAATTGATCTTCCTCGTGATACGCGAGCAACAAATGCTCCAACAAATGGTGACCATGCTGTTGACCAAGCCCAGTAAAATATCGTCCACTCTCTCACCCATGTTTCACCTGAATAAGGCGTTAGTCGTAAACTATATTGGACAAAGTTTGTGAAATAATCTCCTAAACCCAATACAAATGTATTGAAAATAAATACTGTTGGTCCTGCTAATAATACAAAAACTAATAATAAGAGACATAAGCCTAAATTGATATTACTTAACCATTTAATTCCCTTATCTAATCCAGTACTGGATGAAATTAAATATGTAATTAACATAACCCCAGCTATAGCCATTTGAACCCATATTGACGTCGGTACATCAAATACAGATTTTAGTCCTCCATTCATTTGTAAGATTCCTAATCCTAAAGAGGTTGCAACCCCCATTACCGTAGCAATAACCGCAAGGGAGTCAATCGTATTACCAACCATCTTATTCTTACCAACAATTGGTTGAATAGATGTAGAGATTAAGCCCCTTTCTTTTTTCTTGAATTGAAGGTACGCAATTACTAATCCAACAACAGCGAAGACTGACCATTGGCTAATCCCCCAATGGAAGAAAGCATATCCCATTGCAACTCTTGCAGACTCTTCCGTCATGGATTCTAATTCTGGAAATGGTGTATCGAAGAAATGACTCATTGGTTCTGCCACACCCCAAAAGACTAACCCAGCACCAAATCCTGCTGAAAATAACATTCCAATCCAAGTAAAGAAGGAATACTCTGGTTTCGAATCAGAGGCACCTAGACGTATTTTTCCATATTTACTGAACGAAATTCCAATTAAGAACAGTATAAAAACAAAAACCGCTAATAAATAGAACCAACCAAAGTTTATCGTCGTAAAATCAAATAACTTTCCTGCTACATCCCCGAACTTCTTTGGCATTGTAGCACCAATAATTACTAGTAAAAATACAATGATGGCAGATACATAGAAAACGGGATTTTTGAATGCGCTATTTTTATTCATAACAGATCCTTTCTATAAGTTTTATGTACCATTTACGGGATACGGAACGTAAAGAGGCACATTTTATTATACCCCTTTTATTTTTTAACTAAACCTCAAATTTCCAGCTCAATACCCTCAAAAGAAACTAAGCATTTGGACTGCAAAACTTACTTCCATCAGACAAGCTTATAATCGTCGTAACATGAATTATACTAACTCTCCACAGGATAGGAAGGCTTCAGAGCAATATATTGCAAACAAAAGCTCTCGTTTTCAAAGAGTCTCGCTTATTTCAGCTGCTAAATGAATGATTCTAATCAAAAAAACGAACGATAATTAATTTCATCAACTAATCATCGCTCGTTTTTGATTGCTTCTTATTTACTTTTTCCAGACTCTTTTAAATACTATCTATTATCGTACACGACGTACATGACCTTTAAAATGATTTTTCCAATACCCAGTACTCATATCAGCTACAGCTAGACCAGTTGAATTTTGAGCTCCGATAAACTTGCCACCGCCAACATAAATTCCAACATGTCCATTTGTTTTATACGTATTAAAGAATACGAGGTCACCTGGTTGAATATTGCTATAGGATACTTTTGTACCAGTTCCGGCAAGGGAAGATGTCGTTGAAGGAATAGAATATCCTGCTTGACCAAATGCCCAAGATACAAATCCTGAACAATCAAATCCGCTTGGTCCTTTACCTCCCCATACATATGGTACACCAAGATATTGATAGCCAGCATTAATTGCTGTACTAATGCCACCGCCTCCAGAAGATACAGATGGTTTAGATGATGAACCGCTACTGCTTAATGTTTGAAGCTTTCCAGCTGAACTTGAATTTGAGTTTGAAGAAGAAACAGTTGGTCTTTGTTGCTGAGCAATACTTTGTTTCACTTCATTTTCTAAAGAAGCTAGATTACTATCTTTTACTTGAAGCTCTTCTTTTAATGCTACAAGATCCTGTTTCTTATTTTTTAATGCTTCTTTTTTATTTTCATTTTCTCGTTTTTGCTCATTAATGGTTGCTTGTACACCTTTTAATTCAACCTTCATATCCTTAAGCTCTTCAAGCTTAGCTAATACTTTATCCTGTTTTTCTTCTACTTCTTTTTTATCTTTCTCTTGTTTTTCCATCAACTGGGTATCTGAGTCGGATATTTTATTCACAGCAGATACACGGCTAATAAAGTCACTAAAGCTTTTAGAACCAAAAATAACTTCTAAATAGCTAACATTTCCACCACTCTGTTGATAAGAAACTACACGCTCTTTTAAAATGTTGTAACGTTTCTCAATAGCTTCCTCAAGTTGAACAATTTCATCCTCTAAAGCTTGTACTTCTTTTTCTTTTTTAGCAATATCGCTTTCTGTCTTATCCATCATTTTTTGATTTTCTTTAAGCGCATGATTAACGTTTTTTATCTCTTTATTTAAATCTTCTAATTCTATTAAAACATCTGCAATTTTCGCTTCTGCTTCTGATAGATTTGCTTTAATTTCATCACGATTATCTTGAATCTCAGACTGTTTATTCTTGAGGTCATCCATCGTTTCCGCATGTGCATCCATTGCAAATGCACTACTTAAACCGACGACTGTCACAGTCGCTACTGTTACGATTGATTTCTTCACCTTTCTCCCCCACTTCTTTTTATCACGTCTGCAAATAAAATATGTATATTTTGTAATTCTTTTGATGGTATTATGCAGTAATGTGAAACTAGACTAGATTATGTATCCTATTAACTTAGGCAATTAGTAGTATAACAGTTAAAAATTGCACACATATTATAGTAATATTACAATTATGTTTCAAATGTGACATAAAACCTCTTTTTCCATTAAAAAAGGCGTTCATTCGATGTAGAATGAACGCCTTAGCCCAAGTTAATTTTCTTCAAAAAGAAGATGTAAATTGTTCCTCTTCTGTCGATCCCTTTAGTGCACCCGTTGAGAAACTACCACCAGATATTATTTGTGCTACTTCATCAAAATAGCCTGTTCCCACTTCGCGTTGATGACGTGTGGCACTATAACCAAATTGCTCACTAGCAAATTCTCCTTGCTGCAATTCGGAGTAGGCCTTCATTCCCTCATCTTTATATTTTCTAGACAGTTCAAACATACTATAGTTAAGAGCATGAAACCCTGCTAATGTAACAAATTGAAATTTGTAGCCTAATTCCCCTAATTTTTCTTGAAAAGTAGAAATTTCGTCATCCGATAACTTTTTCTTCCAATTAAATGATGGTGAGCAATTATAAGCTAGTAATTGATTTGGGTACTTTGCACGAATAGCTTCAGCAAACATGCTTGCTTCCTCCAAGTTTGGTTCTGATGTCTCACACCATACTAGATCTGCATATGGTGCATATGCTAGACCGCGGGCAATGGCTTGCTCAATTCCTGCTTTCGTTTTATAAAACCCCTCTGTCGTTCGCTCTCCAGTAATAAAACGAGCATCATATGGATCAACATCACTTGTAATTAAGTTAGCTGCGTTTGCATCTGTTCTAGCAATTATAATAGTAGGTGTTCCCATTACATCTGCGGCTAATCTAGCAGCAATTAGATTCCGTACTGCAGTCTGTGTTGGTAACAGTACTTTACCACCTAAATGACCACATTTCTTCTCTGATGATAACTGATCTTCAAAATGAACTGCTGATGCCCCGGCTTCAATCATAGATTTCATTAATTCGTAGACATTTAATTGTCCCCCAAATCCAGCCTCTGCATCAGCGATAATTGGAGCATACCAATCAATTGTTTGCTTCCCTTCTGAAAAATAAATTTGATCAGCTCGTTGAAGTGCTTGATTAATCCGTTTTACCACATTCGGTACACTATTCACAGGATACAGGCTCTGATCTGGATACATTTGCCCTGCCATATTTGCGTCTGCAGCTACCTGCCAGCCACTGAGATAAATGGCTTTCAAACCTGCTTTAACTTGTTGAACAGCTTGGTTTCCAGTTAATGCCCCTAATGCATGAATATATTTTTCTGTATGCAACAGTTTCCATAGCTTACGTGAACCTAATTCTGCTAGTGAGTAGTTGAGGTCAATTGAACCCCTTAATCGAATAACATCATTAGCAGTATATGGTCGTTCTACTCCTGACCACCGTTGATTATTTTCCCATTCTTCTTTAATTATTTCTGCTCTACTATTTGTCATCATAATCCTCCTTTAAAATCAACTACGATATAGTGAAACTTCAATCTGTTAGGGTTTGGTTTTCCCCCTCTAATTGTTAGCACCAAAAGGATATGACCTAAAGGCCCTTAAACCAATCGGACATTTACTGGCAGTTGATCCCACACTTACCATTATTGGTTTCTATTACTTGATGTGGAGAGCTTACTGCCAGTTATATGCGGGTAAAATCTAATCTGTATGACTATTTGGCAACAATTATTGTTATAATACATATTTATTTGTTATATAACAGAGCATATAAAAAAATTAGTCCTCCTTTTTAGATAGACAATAATCACATTCCTGTATATATCCATTAGTCTTCATCTTCTCTCCACAATCTGGACATCTTGCTGTTTCACTATTCATCAATTTAAGAACCTCCTTTTATATAACAATTTTATTTTTTGTATTTTGTTATAAAACAGTTTATGGTAATATTTGAAAAATTGCAACCCCTTTTTTAAACTTAGTTGAAAAAATTTTTTCGTTGTTGGAAAATAGATGATGGATAAGTGATTTAGGTTAAGACAGCTTAGGAGATGACGATGGTGAAACGATTTCATTTTATTGGGAGTAGAGTGGTTAAAACTGGAGTTGCTGTATTCATAACTGCTTGGATTTGCTCATTACTAAATATCCCGGCTGTATTTGCAGTTATTACAGCAATTGTAACAATAGAACCCACTGTTTCTGATTCTATTCGTAAGGGAATTATTCGATTTCCAGC
Organism: Virgibacillus sp. AGTR; assembly: GCF_016919725.2. GTDB lineage: Bacteria > Bacillota > Bacilli > Bacillales > Amphibacillaceae > Virgibacillus > Virgibacillus salarius. Next base: position 106,253 of record NZ_JAJERH010000003.1, on the reverse strand, counting down.
TTCTGCAATTGGTTCTGCATATTCGGTATTTTTTATATTCTTATTCGGAAACTCTCCCTTAACATACGCACTAGCCGCAACATTTACGATCGTTACTTGTTTTAAGCTAAAACTACATGCCGGGCTTTTAGTAGCAACACTCACTGCTGTAGCAATGGTTGAAGTTATTCATAGCAATTACTTTATATCATTCTTGATTCGTTTAGGAACTACGACCCTTGGCCTATTAGTTTCCACAGGAGTGAACATGTTTGTTTTACCACCTGATTACACAAAAAATATTACAGTAAATATGGAGAGCATTCGTAAACAGACAGGAGATATGATCGCAAAAGTTTTTCAATGCATGGTCGATGTTGATAAGTCACCAATCACTATTAACCCAGCAGATCAAGTATACAAAAAAATACAGCTGACAGAGACACTCATTCGCTTTCAGAAAGATGAATCGAAATTCCATCCACTTGCTGATAGCGAGAGAAATTACTTTAAGATAATAGAAAAACAGCTGATATGTTTAAGGCTTATTCATTACCATACAGATAATGTACTCCATACTCCAAAGAACTTTAGAATGTGGGGAGAAAACGAACGAAGGATTATTTTACATGCAGTAGACGAACTCGTGGAAGGATTTTCACATGCGAAACAGTTTGAATCACAAAAGCATCAACAATGTTTGAAACAATTAAGTGAAATGTTTTGGGAAGAAAATGGTCTGTCAAAAAATAAACATGACTACGACGCCACCACTTTTCCTCCAGAACTTATTATTATTTATGAATTAATATCTATTTACCAACTAGCTGATCGTTATTTTGAGCGTAATCAAAAGTTAAACAATTAGATCGGCCGTGCAAAGACAAATAATATAGCGCTTGGAACTACTTTTTCCACTTCGAAGCAACTGGAAAATACATGACTCTAGTGATCAGAACAACCGTGAGGAGTTTGCAAAGGAATTGGTCTACTCACGAGAAGGCTGATCAAATGTCATGGGAAAATAGAATATGATAGCTATATGTATGAACTATCATTTGCGTCTTCTTTTAAGCATCATCTAGTTATGTTATTCCACTAGATGATGCTTAAATGCATAGATAACTGCCTGAGTACGATCCTGTACCTCCAGTTTACCTAGTAGATTACTTACATGTACCTTTACTGTTTTTAAAGAAATGAATAACTCATCAGCTATTTCCTGATTTGTTTTACCTTGAGCCAATAGGAGTAAAATTTCTTTCTCTCTTTCTGTTAACTGTTCATGTAATTCCACTTGCGGTGTACGCATGCGGTTCATAATCTTTCCAGTTACTTCTGGCTCAAGTACCGTTTGCCCTTGATACGTAGCACGAATAGCTTTGGCAATTTCTTCAGCCTTGGATGTTTTCAACATATAACTAGTAGCACCAGCTTCCAATGCCGGATAGACCTTTTCATCATCTAAGAAGCTAGTCACAATAATAATCTTTGCGTTTGGCCATTGTTCCATAATTAATTTTGTTGCTTCAATTCCATCCATATCTTTCATGACTAGATCCATTAAGATAATATCTGGTCTTAATTCTAATGCAAGTTCTACAGCTTTCTCACCATCATCAGCTTCTGCAATAACTTTAATATCAGGTTGAGCGGATAAATAGGAAGTGACTCCAATTCGAACCATTTCATGATCATCAGCAAATAAAACGTTAATCATTATTCTAATCCTCCTTTCCTAGATTCGGTACCTTTACTTCTATTCGTGTACCTTCATCTGGGAGACTAATTACCTTGAAGCTCCCACCTACCTCATACGCACGTTCTTGCATATTCTGTAAGCCGTAAGAGCCCGTCTTTATTTTTTCCATAACAAAACCAATACCGTTATCTGTTACTCGTAAAATTACGTTTTCATCTCTTTCAACAAGCATTACTTGTAATGTAGTTGCTTTTGCATGTCGCAGCGTATTTGACACTGCTTCCTGAAGGATACGAAACAATTGGTCCTCTACACCTTTATCTACAGTAAACGCCTCAACGTTCCAAGTAATATCCATTGGAACTTTTTGTGTTAATTCAAGCAATAATTCTTCTGCACCAGCTTGTAGGGATTTCCCCTTCAAGGCAACTGGCCGAAGATGTAGCAGTAATGCCCGCATCTCTAATTGAGATTGATGAATCATGTTTTCCACCATTCGCAGCTGCTTTTTCATTACAGTATCCTTAGGAGGGTTTGTTTCATTGATAGCCGACATCATCATGGAAGCAGCAAATAACTGTTGGCTGACCGAATCATGTAATTCTCTTGCTAAGCGATTACGCTCCTGAACAACAATTTCTTGTAAGCTTTGTTCGCGTTCAGTAGCTCTTTCTGTTGCTAATCGCTGCGCTTGTTCTGTCTGAGCCCTAATTTTATTTTGTATTTGTCCCATATACCGGTGAATGTCTTCTAAATCTTTATACGCATCTATATCAAGGGTTAGTTTTTGACCTTTAATGATTTCATCCAGTTGTCTTTCTACGTGATGAATTCGTTGTCTCCAATAATATCCAGTTACTGTCCCAATAATCAATCCCGCAGCAACAGATATAACAAAAATAACTAGCACGAACGATACATCACCTAATTTTTGATCTACAATACGGCTCCAATCATTGACGAACGCGACAAGTGTTAACCCAACCATTGCAATTGATAGTAAAATACTAAACATAACAGCAGTAACAATATGACGCAAAATCATATTCATATTCGCTTCACCTCAATATCACCAGACAATAATGAGGTAACAATTTTCACACGTGGAACAACGGTATCATAATCTTTCGTTTGATAAAGCAAAGATTGATTCATCAATTTTTCATGGTAATGTCCCAATATATGCGCGCGTCCGAATACGGAACTATGGTGTATACTTACTTCAACATCATAAGGAACATAAATTTCCAAGTTACCAACCAAGTGACGTATAGAGATAACTGCTGTGTCTTTAGGAAGTACTGTATTACTTAAGTCAATAATCCGATCACCAAATGCACCATGAATATTAACATCTTTCCATTGATAGGCTGTTTCCTCTGTTCGTTGGTCATCAAATAGTTTATGGTCTAATAATGGTTGCTTACTTATAATTGTTTCATTCGCCTTATGCTGATTCCCCATTATGGAAGGTCTCAGAACTTCCGCTGCTTTTTTGGATTTGCTATAGTTAACCACAAACAAAACGATAGCGGCAATAATTAAGAACCTTACCGCAAGCATATTAAGAATCGCAAAAATAATACCAACCATACCGCTCCAAAAGATTACCTTTCCCCATAGACTGTGGAACTTTTTCCTTCCAATATAAATAAGCAAGGCAAAAAATAAAGCTGGAATTAGCATTCCGCCATGGAAAAATGTGAGCTCAATAATAAAGAGGATTACTCCAATGATCAATATCCAATTTAGAGTGTCCGTTGTTAATCGTTGAAACATGAAGTAAGCCTCCCTTCTTTATTATGTAAAACAGGCGCATCCACGTGCGCCTGTATAGTATATCATTTTTTTAATTGCTGACGAAGAGAAAGTGTGATATCTCGATGGTTTAATAGGAACGGCACCTGCACTGCACTTTAGTGATACTTATTTATACTTGCTCCTTTTCTTTCATTTCTTGTTCTAGTTTGGCTATTTTGTTATCAAATGTACTACGATAGTATGAATTATTAACTCGATACTCGAGTCCTTCGATGTATCTTTCCATCTCCGCAAATTTAGAAAAAGGTTTATCGGATGTTTCGTCTACCACTTTGTTCATCTGATGGTTGGCACGTGCAACATTTTCTCGACCCATTAGCTCCATCCTGCGTAGATGCATATCTTTTAGCTTATGCTTCATATCTTCATACTTCTGCTCTAAGGTGTCTAATTCTTGTTCCGCCTCATCACGTGATGCTTTCAATCGCTCTGCACGAGCTTGATATTCTTCGTGTTCCCTCACTGCAAATGCATGCATTTGCTCTTCTCCTGCTTTCTCAGCAATTTCTGCTTGTTTTAGACGTTTTTCAGCTAGGTCATTAGCCATCTGATACTCTTTTGTAAACTCATCCTTTAACTTATATTGTCTTTCCACAAGCTTTCGCACTTTTTCTTTTTCCTGTTCACTTTGACGTAAGTAATGATTTAATGCTGCAATTGGATTTTTTTGTTCCTTCTGGTCCATAAGGTTATGAAGATCACTTGTTACAGAATCTTTAATACGTGTAAATATATTTGTCATTTTTCATGCTCTCCTTTTTTAGTGATGATTTATTTCAGCCCATTCACGCTCAAAATTAGTAAATGGGTCATCTGATTGAACTTCATGAACGATTGGTTCATGGTCTTCTTTTTTCCAGCTTTTATATATAAAGTAAAGTCCAATTGCTGCCACAACACCTATTAATGCAAACATATTTGAAATAGTGATGCTTAACACAATCAGCCCTAAGATAACCCAACCAATCTTTCCAATTGTTGAGTCACTTTTCATAAATTGTTTAAAGATAATGTAAAGTAGCCATATTCCTAAACCTAAAAACACCATTGGTCCCAAGTTTGCTACTAATACGATCAATGCAGCTAACCCTGCTAGAAATAATAGAAATTTCTTCACTTTGTTTCCTCCTTTCTTTATCTTAATTCCATATTACAGAAGTGTAGGGATTATCGTAATGAACTACAGCCATATTTTGAACTAGTACCTGAGACGTAGAAAAGTGTTAAATTGCAGAACAAAAGCGCCCGCGTTTAGAAACGTAGCAACTGGAGCGAGCCAGCAGTAGATAAAGGAATTATGTGCTTGCGACTCGATGATGATTTAAATTAGGGCGATTCGTGAAGTCGCCTCGTTTCTGGGTCTGGAGCTAAGTGACCCATGTTCATCTGTGTCGCTATCGCTTCGCTTATATATTAAATAGGTTGCTTATTAAATTCTCACCATAAACACAAACACTGTAAGTCTTTAATATAAAACCATTTATTCGAACAAAACTAGCAAGGGTGAAGAAGTGATTTTCGTGATAAATAGTTAAGAAGCTATGTTCTAAGCATATAAAAATCACTCTGAATCGGGTGAATTTTCAATCTTATATGCTAAAATAAAGTATAAGTCTAAAAAAGGAAAACTAATTTGGGGGATGAAATTCATGAAAGTGTTTCCACAGATTTCTTTAATGTTTATACTGGTTGCGGCATTGCTGACAGGGTGTGACGAGGGAGAGGTACAAAATCCAGATGGTCCTGTGACGATCCAGCAATATAACCAACTGGAGAATAGAATGGAATTCGATGATGTGATTGACATGCTGGGACAGCCGGATCTTATTAATTTCCAAGAAAATACGGAGGATGAAGTGGAATTCATCGATGAAAACACCTTGTACAGCTGGGATGGAGCAGCTCCGGACTCCGGAATAACTTTACGTTTCAGAGACGGGAAACTTTCCAGTAAAGAACAGGTGGGCCTTGAATAAGTATGTGGAATAATATCGCCAAGTCTTTTAGTGAAATTACTCTTATTCTATTCGTTATATTGCTAATCAGCTGTACACCTGGGTTATTCCAAACCCAGAGCTTTACCTATTTCTTACAGAGTTTGGGGTCAGGGATTTATTATTTGTTACAGCCGCAGAAGCTAACCGTTCCATTAAGCAATGGCGAGGAAGTAACTTTCTTTGCAGCGGTTTCCAACGCATATTTAAATTCCATTATCATTATACTTGGCTCCCTAATTTTATCCATTATTGTATCCATTCTATTTACATATGTATTTCACATGCTGGCAGCATCTATTAAAAAAGCGCTATCTGGGGTTTTTTTTATCATCGAAGCCATGCCGGATGTGTTAATAGTTTTATTATCTATCCAGTTTTTTATCTGGATTTTTAAGACTACAGGAATTTCTCTGGGGATTTACGAGTTTGGCGGGGAGACGATATACCTCTTGCCAATACTGGCATTAAGTTCCATTCCAACGATCTACCTGTTTAAATATATGGTGGCAGGAATTGCTGAGGAAAAGACCAAACACTATTATTTATTTTCACAATCAAGAGGCTTCGGGGAAAGCTATATCTTTTTCGTTCATCTATTCAGAAACACACTTTTAACACTCCTTCAATATTACAAAAATATCTTTCTGTACATGATTTCAAGCTTATTAATACTAGAAATTATTTTGCGGTTAAGCGGGATCATGAGCTTTGTCAAAGTGTATGGAATTGGAGACTTCCGAATATTGATGTGGGTGCTTATTATGCTGTATTTCCCTCTATATCTATTCAACAGAATAGGGGAATACGCAGTAAACAAATGGACGTTTAGCAAGGAGGTTGATGAGAGTGTTGGGTAAAGTAAACATGAAAATCTGTATAGGCATTCTATTGATCTTGATCCTTGTGTTATTCAGTTTCTTTCCCAATCTAATTCTCTCAAAGAAGCAGGCACCCTCCATTATGCTGGATGACAATGGTGACTTTATCGGGAAGCCGCCCTATTCTCCCGTGGAGTTTCCTCCTTTTGGGACAAATGTTATGGGAGAGTCTTTAGTTTACAACATACTGGCCGGTGCGAAATATACAATTATCTTTGTCCTTATTGTATGCTTGTTCCGTTTTCTCATTTCTTCCGGTTTAGCACTTATATATGCATTTTATATTCATAAGTTTAGAAATCTGGTACAACGTGTTGTAGAGATTACTTATATTATTCCACCTGTTATTATTGTCTTTTTTCTGCTTGCACCAATGCTCTGGTTCTTTCAGGAAGATAGTTTCCGCTTTATGTTTTTGCTGGTGCTTGTATTAATTGGTATTGGCACACCTCCCTTAACGTTATTAATTGGAGATGAGATAAAAGGGGAACTACACAAGGATTATATCAAGATTGCAAAATTACAAGGCGTGAGTAACTTTTATATTTTTAAAAAGCACATATGGAGAAACATAAAACCAAGGATTGGTATTTTCTTTATTCAGAATAATATTCAGCTACTCTTATTATTAATTCATTTGGGAGTACTGGGGATATTCATTGGAGGTAGTAGGAAAATAGATATTACCGAAGAAAGGAGTGCTTTTTTTTCCATCACCAATGAATGGGGTGGATTAATTGGTTCTTCCTATCAGGAATTTTTACATCATCCATGGATTGTAATGTCTCCTCTGTTTTCATTTATGATATTGATTATTTTACTAAAAATCGTACTGGCAGGAATAGAAGAGTCGACCAAATTAAAATAGTTACATATTTCGAATATTAGCTTTTGTGTTAAAATTAATAGAACAGTTCGTGTAAGAAGGTATATAATTAGACTACAAATAGTCACTGTTCATGAAACGGGATAGGTTGTTTCAGGATATATGTTAACGTTTAGGAATGGCAGTGGTTTTAGATATAGCTTAAAAGGAGGCCGTTAGTTGATGAGCTGAGGGGTTAAAATCACGCTTTGGACTCTTGTTGGTGTTTTTATTATTTTCTCTATTGTCAGCATTGCAACCTTCTATGCTTTCGAGTTCCGTTGAGTAAGCGGGCGTGTTTATTTAATATCGTTTATTTTTCCAATTTTGGAATTTTTGAAGGGAGAAAAAATATGTACATAAAAACAGAAAGATTAATTATACGTCATTTTGAATTAGATGATTGGGAAGGAGTATATGAGTATGCTTCCCAAAAGAGTGTAATGAAATATATGCCAGAAGGTGTATTAACAAAAGAAGAAACAAAGAAGTTCATCCAAAAAAATATTGATGATTCAGCTGAAAAATTCCCAGTAATACTAGCTGATGGAGATATTTTAATTGGACATTTAGAATTTTTTAAATATTTCGGTGATCATTCTTATGAAATAGGGTGGGTATTTAACCCTAAATATTATAATAAAGGTTACGCTTCCGAAGCTGCATCTGCGATAATAAAATATGGTTTTGAAGACTTAAAGTTACATAGAATTGTTGCTACATGTCAGCCAGAAAACATTCCTTCGTACCGTGTTATGGAAAAGATCGGCATGAGAAGAGAAGGTTATTTTAAAAAATGCATCCCTCATGGTGATCAATGGTGGGATGAATATTCCTATGCTATTTTAGAGGAAGAATGGGATAACTAAATAGTTTCTGCTACATTGTCAGTTACCTTATTGTGCTTACGGGTGTAATAACGAGCGGTTATAAATAAAGAGAAATTTCAATCGGTGGGGGGTTTTTGTTTTATCCCCCCGATGGTTCGTACCACAAGGGTATGACCTAAAAGCATTTGAACCAATCAGGTCCAACATATTTAATATTCGATAGTGAGAACGAATGCAACTACGAAGAATTAAATTCAATTTTTTGTGAAATGTCAGATTATTTAATAACATAAATTATTATAATCAATTCGTTTAATTGAGAATTATTATCACTTATTGTATATTAGTTAGTAACAATACATAAAGTGAGGAGAATATATAATGAAAATATACTGGACTAAAATAAATAAGATTATTGAAGAAACGCCTGAGGTAAAAACATACCTGCTCGACTGTCCGGACGACTTTACATGGGAAGAAGGTTCCCACACCCACTTCGCACTGGAAGGTTTTAATGCTGGAGATAAACCAAATCGCAGCCTGATTCGCCACATGTCCATCTCCACTTTACCGCACGAAAATTCAATCGGTATCACAACACGTATCAGAGAGCAGTGCTCTGAGTTTAAAACGATTTTAAGAAATCTTAAGGTCGGCAATGAAATTGCAATATTTAAAACGCATTCGAATGTACCACTTAAACGAGAAGACAAAAATGTTTACCTTCTGTCATCAGGTGTCGGTCTAGCAACTTTCAGACCGCTTGTACTTGATTATTTTGAACGTGCTGATAACGTCAATAAAATTCATTCCCTAAACATCGATTCATCAAAAGAATTCTTATTCACTGATATTTTTAAATCCGTACCAGACAAGAAGTTTACATCGCAGTTCGTCGATAACCGTAAAGATTACTATGAAGAAGTGAAAGATCTTGCTGCAGACAAGGATGGGCTCTTCTACGTTGTCGGTAGCGACGAATTCCTCATACAGAACATTGAAATGCTACGTGAGCAGGGCATCAAGCCGGAACAAATTATGCTCGACAAGCATGAACACGAACTGCCTAAGTTTTTATCATTTGATTTGTCAATTTAAGCGAGAAATATATTCTCTTGGTACATACTAAATAGATGTTGCGCTAACGAGTGTTTTTTTGGAATAACGGCATTTAAATTAGTTATTACATTCATGGAATGACACATCGAAAAGTAAAAGCTAAGTATAAATGAATGTTTTTTGAAATGCATCCAAACGGATTAATTGTTGTTGAAAGGGTTAGAAAAAGCAAAATATAATAACGAAATAGATTCAACGGATGTGGCAATAGCATTTACAGTTGTACTGAGGTGGAAAAATATACAAAAGAAGGAAATGTGATTTTATAAGAAGATTGATTATAACCTACTAAGAGTACCACCAAGAAAACGCGAAATTATAAAGGTAAGGAAATTACAATGTTAAAAAGCCCAATTCCTCAGCTTTAATTGAGAAATTGGGCTTTTTTCCCGAAACCCTCTAGCTTTAACTTACTTTCTTGTTACTGTTTCTGAACATACATAATGAAAAAGCAAATCTTCCGTATTTTTTAATGATGATTCATGCGTTCTTTCGAATGCATGAGATGAATCAATTCCAGGTCCAATTAGTCCATGAATAATATCATGACCAGCTCTAATAGCTGCCGAAGCATCGGAGCCATAATACGGGTAAATATCTAATTTATAGCCGATATTATTTTTTTGCGCTAAATCTACTAAATGCTTGCGGAGCCCATAATGGTATGGTCCTGATGCATCCTTCACACAAATAGAAACCGTATATTCGTCAGTGGATTGACCATCTCCCATTGCCCCCATATCTACAGCCAGATATTCTGTTGTTTCTACAGGAATATTTGAATTCCCCCCATAGCCAATTTCCTCATTATTAGAGATGAGAAAATGAGTCGTATAGGGTAGCTCTATGGATTCTTCTTTTAGCCGCTTAATAAGCTGTAGTAAAATACCGACACTCGCCTTATCATCTAAATGACGTGATTTTATAAATCCATTTTCTGTTACCTGTACGCGAGGATCAAAAGAAACAAAGTCTCCAACTTCTATACCTAGTGAGCGTATATCATCAGCATTTTCAACCTTTTCATCAATTCGCACTTCCATATTCTCTTTATCTCGTTTTGCTTCACCCGCATCTTTATATACATGAACCGATGTTTGATGCATTAAAATAGTACCTGTATAATTTTTACCATTGGCTGTATGAATCGTACAGTATTCACCTTCAATTGAATTAAAGTTAAACCCACCGATCAAGTCTAGACGCAATCTCCCATTATTCTTGACTTCTTTCACCATTGCTCCTAGCGTATCGACATGTGCTGTTAGCATACGATGCTCACTATTGTTTTTACCAGGTAAAGTGGCAATTAACCCTCCCTTAAGATTACGTTTTGTCTCTACATTTAATGCTTGAAGAAATTCCTCGACATAGCTGATAACTTGATCGGTATAACCAGATGGACTTGGAATCGATACCAATTTCTCAATAACTCCCTTTGTTTCTGTTACATTTGGATATGTATGCATAATTTTCCCCTCCACGATGGTTTATATATTTTCTTTAGCTATGTTGTCTACGATCCTCTCTGCTGCCCTACGATAATAATTACTCATATTTACGAAAGAAGCAACCAATAATAACTGTGTTAAGTAGTCAGATTTCTCACTATCTAGTGCCACTATATGCTTCGTTACTTCTTCAGACAACAACGACATTTCGTCTTTTAGTTGCCCCATGCTTTCATCGGCCATTTGAACATAACGCTTATATAAGTCCGTTAAATCAAAGCCTTCTTCGGTTATCATTGTGTTTAACGGATCTAAAGTCACCTTTACATCATTTATGGATAAAGCTCCTTTCATTTGATAGATCATGGCAATAAGCATCATATGAACTTTTGAATACTTTTTATTCTCAATAGGGAAAAATAATTTACCCTTCGCATAATTATTGATCATTGTTTTAGTTAGTACTTTTTCATTTTCATCTCGCTTTAAAATACCAAACTTATTTTCAAATAACTGAATAACCTGATCCATATACAAATCCAAGTCTGGGATTTCTTCTAAAGAAAGCTGACTATTTAATTGCATGCCGTCTAAAATGTCTTTATTGTTTTCCATTATTCAACCTCTTTAACGTTTTGTCCTAAACATTTCTATCCTATTATTATACGTGAGAATAAATATGAAGTAAACCTTGACTACATATCAAAATACATATATCATTTAAATATAGTTTTTAAAACTACATCACATTATAAAGGTGTTGGTTACATGTGTATACATATTCGTGAGCCAATTAATGGGCTTACACATTTATTTGGAGCTGTTTTATCCTTCGCTGGATTGCTAGCACTAGTCATAAAAGCAACAGCTACAACAGATTCTTCACTAGCTATTGCAGCTGTAATTGTATTTGGTATTAGTATGACATTGTTATATGCTGCCTCGGCCACCTATCATATGGTGATTGCAAGAGATCAAGTCATCGCATTTTTGCGGCGAATCGACCACTCAATGATATATGTATTAATTGCCGGGACGTATACGCCTTTTTGCCTAATTAGTCTACAGGGGACCTTAGGGTGGGCACTATTTGTGATTGTTAGTACACTAGCAGTACTCGGTGTTGTTTTTAAATTAATATGGTTTCATTCACCTAGATGGCTATCTACTTCATTATATATAGGTATGGGTTGGATTGTTGTATTCTTCAGTTCATCTCTAGCACCAATTATTAATACAAGTGGGATGATATTACTAGTATTAGGTGGTGTTTTTTATACGATTGGTGGCATCATTTACGGGCTTAAACCAAAAATATTATCATTTAAACATATGGGATTTCATGAGATTTTCCACATATTTATTCTAATTGGTAGCCTATTTCATTTTATTTGCGTCTATGGATATGTCTTATAAGGAATTAAAAAACGTGTGGTTTTTATTAAAATGCCCTTTACAAAGGGGGCTTTATATAAACCACACGTTTCTATTATTTAGATTAAAAACAACACCTTCTCAAAAGAACGCTCTCTTTCAACAGGTCCCTTTGAAACATCCTTATTCTTCTAATCCTTCTGAGGATCAGAAGGATTAGATATATCAGATAGAGCTTCTCCAGCTTCATTCTCTAATTGATTATCTACTGCTAAATCTCCTAAAGCAACCATTCCAACAATTTGTCCGTTCTCGACAACTGGCAAGCGACGGATTTGCTGTTGCGCCATAAGCTGCGCAGCTTCATGTGCATCCATTTCTGGTGTACCTTGAACGACTTGTTGTGCTGTCATCACTTGAGAAACCGGAGTTTGGGCAGCTTCTCCCTGTGCTGTAGAACGTAACGTAATATCACGATCAGTAATCATCCCAACTATGCTTCCATGTTGATCTACAACCGGAAGCGATCCAATATTATGTTCGCTCATTAGAGCAGCTGCTTCTTGTATCGATTGTGTATCATTGACTGTATACACATTCGATGTCATAAAATTTCGTAATTGTTGATGCATTAGTATGAACCTCCTTTTTACAGTAGCATTCGTCATTTGGCTTATTTTTATTATAAAATAAAACAAAAATAAACGTGTCACCATGCAGTGACACGAAACATATGCTTACTTCTTAAAGAAAGTAGTAATTAATGGACTTACTTGACCATATATCTTCCCCATTTGCGAGGCAACTTCTGTCATTTTATTAAAATCCAATTGTCCATCTTGATCACGGAATTGGGCAATAATATTTTCTGTTGTAGATGCTTTCTTAGGAGTATTCCTGCCTTGGAGTGGTCTTCCAAACCAATCAGCTTGACGTCTAGGAGGTGCTTGCCTCATTATTGATCTTCTTTGTCTATCAGGAAACATACCTACATCACCTCTTCATTATAGTCTGTTATAGTTTATGTGCTGACATGTTCAGTGATAAGGATATTTATACTAGGATTTATCATCTTCAACAAATTTTTTCTTGTAATGTGCTAATGCTAAAAGCGGGAAAAGGTATTCATAACTGTGATAATGCATGTAAAAGCTACCAGGTAGTGCTTGACCCTTTGGATAGTTTGTCGTCCAATTATTTTGTTTTTCTTGATTAGATAATAAAAAATCCATTCCTCGTTTTATTCCGTTCGTTTTTTTAACCTCAGCAGTAATCAACGTATCAAGCGCCCAAGCTGTTTGTGTCCGTGTGCTTTCCTTTAATGGAATATACGTTTTCTCCTGATCACTTTTACATGATTCCCCCCATCCACCATCTTCATGCTGTATTCGATACAACCAATTAACCGCTCTTCTGATTGAGGCATTCCCTGGATTAATTCCTGCTGCAACTAGTCCTGTTACTGCTGCCCAAGTACCATATATATAGCAAATACCCCACCTTCCATACCAAGAGCCATTCTGCTCTTGATTTTTGATTAACCAATGAACAGCTCGCTTTACTAGCGGATGAGACTGATTCAATTTCGTAAACGTAGCTAGGAATTCTAATGTCCTGCCAGTTAAATCTGCTGTTGAAGGATCAAGTAATAGTAGCTCTGCTCCTTTTATTGGCAACCATGTTAGAAGTAAGCTATCTACATCTTTTTCAAATGCTCCCCACCCACCATCATCATTCTGCATTGCTAAAATCCATTCTACTCCCCTATCCCATATAAAGCGATCCGTATTCTTAGTAAGGACACTTGTTCGTAGAGCTCGTAATGCTGCTGTTGTATCATCATGATCAGGTACTATAGTATTGACGTTGGAAAATCCCCATCCGCCGGGAAGTATATATGGTGTGTGAATTGCCCAATCTCCATAGAACTGTTGTTGTTTAGCACGAATATAATTTGTAGCCTCTTGAATGGTCTTTGAACGCGAAGAAACACCTGCTTCCTGTAAACTATAACTAATGAGTGACGTATTCCAAACAGTGGCAGTTGTAAATTGCATATGCAGTTGATTATCAACGGTGATGATAAAGGATCTTAATCCTTTTATCGCTCGTTTAATAACGGGATGATCCTTCCTGTACCCTCTTGCTATTAAAGCGAAAATCATCAGAAATGTTGAACTAAAATAGGTATTAAATGTTCCATCTGGTTCCACTCGCTGAAGTATATATGTTTCAGCTCTGTTTAACGCTAATTCATGTAATTCATGAGGCAGTCCTATTAATTTTTTTATCCCGCCTTTTAATATAGAAAAAAACGTTTGCCACTCCCGTAAATCTTCTTCCCAATTGGCCTTTCTCTGCATAGTTAGATCCGATAAATTAGGTGATGCAGATGTTGTTAACTGCAACTTTTTATCTGCTACTAGTAATATAGGTATGAAGTGAGCACGAGCGTAGACAGAGAAATCAAAAAGATTAATTGGAAAATAAGCTGGGAGCAATATGCCCTCAATGGGTATCGGTATATGCCTTGGCCAACTATATTGTCCTGTTAAGGCGAGCATTATTTTAGCAAATAATTGAATATTATTCAGTCCACCGTTACTTATTATAAAATGGCGAGCCTTTTGGATATGCTTATCATCTATTGTGTAATAGCCGCTATAAAGTAAAGCATAATAGGCTTCAACTGTAGCTGTAAGATTTCCTGGTCCTTCATCATAAAATAATTTCCATGCACCATTTGCTTGTTGTTTATTTGCAATTCGTTCAGCTAAAGACTTTATCAAATTAGAATCATTGATTTCCAACGTTCGTAATAGAATAATCATATAACTATCAGTTGTTATTCCTGTTTCAAATGGATAAGTCCAAGATCCATCCTGATTTTGCGTTCCTTTCAATTCATCCAATAACTTATTCATCGCTGCTTCCAGTTGTTTATCCATACGATATGTACTCCTTTTTGAAAGCTATTATGGAAAAACATATGCCACTACTACGATGCATATGCCTTAGAGGGAGGTGCTTTATGATAAAATGTATGGTTAAAAAACGAGCAACGAGCAATCGGAAATTAAAAAGACATTTAAAACATATCATTAGACATAGACCTCTGTCTGTTTCTGAATCCGATCTCACCGAATGGGAATTTAACCTCATTCAACAAATCAAAGCAAAAACAAGCAAATTAAATAAGAATAACGTAACAAGAACAAAAGCTTATTACCAATTTTACTGCGTTTATCCGGAAATTCACTGGGCACTCTTAGGTCATCTAGTTTCTAGAAATGGTGGTTGGAATATGACAGACCTTAAAGGAGATTTACTTCCCAGATTAATGACAGAGGCTGAGCGTGAACATTTTTTCTTATTTTTAGAGCGGGGAAACTGGCTCATTTTTCAAGACGTATTCCCACAATGTTTATTATATCAACATAGTCTGATAAATCAGAAGAACTTATTCTACTTACTTCCATACTTGAATGTTTCGGTGTTTATGGAAGCTATTTGGAATGATTTTTGGAAGTTTAGGGATTGTCGAAAATTAGCTATTGCGATGGTCATTAATGAACAGAATTATTTAGAAAATAGAGTCGTTCTAAACAAGCAATTTCAAGAAACCGTATTACACACCATCGAATTTAAACTATACGATGCTTTACGATTCAACCACATTATCTTCCCTAAACTTAGTGAAGTAACTGGTAGGCCTCGGATTATCGGCGAAACACTTTATCAATTCGCTGATCTACATAAACGAATTATGATCGGCATTCGCTTATATGACTTACTTTTTCAACGTAATCCCGTTCTACAAGCTATCTTACAATGGGCAAGTAAGCATCCGCATACGGGTTCGCGGTCTGATTATTGGAAAGATCTATTTCATCCAGTAAATGAATCTGTACCAGGTACCATATACAAACGAAGAACCAAGCATTGCAAGTTAAGAAAGGATGAACCACGTATTTATAGTCCACCATTAAAATTTGCTTGGAAGGATATAGAACATGAGGAGGCAGAAAAAGGGGATTGGTTCAACGACTTTCGAATATTACATTACTTAGATAAAAAAGAAATAGATACAGGTGGGGATATATATGATGATTATTGTAACGACCTCGAAAAAATCGAATTTGCGATTATCGCAAAAAATGCGATCTTCCAAAAGTAAGCGATCTATTCATGCATATATCACTGTAATATTATTCGCCTCACTAATCGGTACTTACTTAGATTTAGTTTGCGTTGAAATGGGGATGTATTCCTTTCCTATACGACTATTTCCAAGACTCTTTTCCATTAATATACTATTTACGCTCATCATTCTCCCAGTAGCTTCCATTTTATTTATCCGTGTTATGCGCCACTTAAAAACCATTCCCCGTACCTTTTTCCTCTTTACATGTAGCTTTCTGATTTGCATGATTGAACAAATAGCTGAACAAGTAGGCTTGTTTGTTCATCATGAGGATTGGAATCACATTTATTCGTTTGTTGGTTACTTCATCTTTTTAGTTGTCATATGGAAGGGATTTAGTTGGTTGTCTAACTAATAAAAGCTTACAAATATAGTGTAGTACTCCTTTCTTAATCATCTGCCATTAGGTAATGTAAAAACTCTATTACACTTTTGCGATTGCTGTTTTTTACTTTTTTATAAGCGTTGCTTACATAATCTCTAATTGTTTTTTCAGATAATTGTAGGGTATTGGCAATTTCTTTATTACTGTAATTTTTATACATTAAATACAATACGTCCATATCTCGCTTACTAACATCTATACCATTACTACATAATTTCTGTTTCAGCTTTTCTTTATTACCAATATTTTTTGGCCCAATTATATCAATCATTTGCTTTGCAATAGCTTCGGAAAAAACAAATTGACTATCGTAAACATTTCTTATGGAATGAACAAGTCCTTCGCCGGTAATAGTACTTACTAAGAACCCTCGTCCTTCTTTATCAATTGCTGTACGAATAACATTCACGTCCACATCTGACATCATAAACATTAAACTTATATGTGAGTAGCTCTCTCTAATTTCCTTTAGCTTAGACTTAATAGATTTCGTAAATTTATTTAACTGTATGAGTGCAATATCAGGTTTAAAATCCTCTAGTTTCTTAAAGATCGTTCGATTATTCGTATTACGTTCAATTTCTAACATTTCGATATCCGGTTCGTTCTCTAATAATAAATGTGTGTTTTGATTTATACCTTCACTCATATTTATGCATACAACTTTAATCATCTGACTTCCCTACTTTTATTTACAGATTGAAAAAATAATCCTGTAGCAATTAAACAACTACAGGATTTAACCATTAAACTTCACGATCTATTAATCTACCCTTTAATGCAATACGCTCTTTTCCATCTATTGTACAGGTGATTAATGTAATTTCCCTTTTATTATCTTTATCCTCAAGAATCTCAACCTTCGTTGCCTCAATAACTTCTGACGAGGTAATCTCATATACATATTTCTTAGTCGCCGTATGAAGAATAGCTTTATCACCTATCGACACTTCTGGCAACTGGCGAAAATGTCGATCACCTCGATATCCACGATGCCCTGCTATTGTAAAGTTTCCCTCACCTGGAGTTTGATTCGGTTTAATCTGAGTTAATGCAATACTCAAATTCGCTTCAGTAGTTTCAGGCAACACCTTTTGTTTTAAGTCGATGGAAGGGATTTCTAATTCAATCACTTGCTTTAATTCTTCTTGTGTGAAGGGCAAATCATCGATTGTAGATAAATCCACTGACTCATCGTCTGATTGCGCTATCAAGGATAACGCGTCTTCAAGAGCATTTACTTCTTTTTGTTGATTCCATTCATAGTATAAAGGAATTGCAACTAAGATGAGTCCGATGAAAATAAACGCTCCCCCAATTATTTTATTTCTATTCATCAATGAACGCATCCCTTTGCTTACCAAAAATTATACTTGTTTACGTCTTCGGAACACGACTATCGTTCCAATCATTATTGATGTAATTCCTAATATCAACAAATACCTAAGCCATTCTTCTCCAGTTTGTGGAAGTTTATTATAGGTTGGCGTAGTATCTTCTGGTTTGTCGGTTCCTGATAGTGTAGCTTGATTTGTAGCAGTTAACCTGACAAGGTCTGATTGACCTTTTTCTATCTTGAATGGAATCGGTGTAGAATCCAATTGATAGCCTATCGGTGCTTTTGTTTCCACAAATTGATAGCTTCCAGGCTTTAAATTATCTACGGTAATTTGACCTTGCGCATCCGTCAGTAGCCCTTGCTTCAACGTCTTACCATTTGCATCTTGAAGCTTGAATTCAGCGTTTGGCAACAGCTTATCGCTATTACTATGATCAACTTTGGTAAGTACAACAGAGCCTGGAATTATTTTATTTTCTACATTTAGTTGAACCAATTTGACATCCGCTTCTGTTTTACTTTTCTCGATTGTAAATGGAATGGATGTGTCATCTAAATAATAGCCAAACGGAGCTTTTGTTTCGACAAACCGATAGTTTCCTGGTTTTAAATCGTCTACAACTAGCTTTCCAGCTTTATTTGTTGTTAAGCCTTCTTGTAGTATATTTCCTTCTGCATCCTCCAATGTAAATTCCGCACCAGATAAAGATATATTACTGTTATCTGCATCTACCTTCGTCAATTCCACCTTACCAGTAATCCATTCATTTTCTGCAGAAATAGATAATGGTTCAGCTTGACTTTTCTTAACTTCAAATTCAATTGGTTTTTGATCTAATTGATAATACGCTGGTGCTTTTGTTTCTACAAATTGATAATGACCTGGTCGTAGATTGTTTATCAGAAGTTTTCCATCTTCATTCGTTGTCATTCCTTTTTTGATGGTATTCCCATCCTTATCTTGTAATTCAAATACAGCATTCTCTAGGAATTTTTCATGGTCATATTTGTCAACTTTCGTTAATTCTACTGAGCCTGGAATGAGTTGATTCGTAACCTGTACCTTTGTAGCATGGACAGTATCTTCCGTTTTACTTTTCTCAATGGTAAACGGCATCGGTTTTTGATTTAGCTGATAATGTTCTGGTGCTTTTGTTTCTACAAATTGATAGTTTCCTGGTTGTAAGTTATTAACAACCAACTTTCCATTACCATTCGTTGTTATGTCTTCCTTTATCAGGTTTCCTTCATTATCTAATAAGTTAAACGTTGCACCTTCAAGTACGATTTCCTTATTATCACTATCAACCTTTGTTAATTCTACCTTACCCCTTATTAATTGATTAGGAGCTTCAACTAAAATCGTTGCTGTTTCTCCATCTTTCACCGTAAATGGGATTGGTTGATGATTACGTTGGTAAAACGTTGGTGCTTTTGTTTCCACAAATTGATAGTTACCTGGTTGTAAGTTTCCAACAAATATCTCGCCCGCATCATTCGTTGTTAAAGATGGGTGAACAATCGTTCCATCTGCCTTTTCTAGCTTAAACGTCGCACCTTTTAACACTTTTGCATGATCTTTTTGATCAAATTTAGTTAATTGAACAGAACCTAGTTTTTCATTTTCTGCTGATAAATAAATAGCTTCTGTTTGTTTATCATGAATAGAAAACGGAATAGGTTTTTCACTCAATTTGTACCCATCCGGGGCTTTTTTCTCCATAAACCTGTACTCACCTGATTTAAGCTGATCGATAAAGATGATCCCCTGATCATCTGTTGTTAATTCTGCAATTTCTTCATACGTGTCTCCAACTTTTTCTTGTAATGAAAAAACTGCACCAGCTAATACTTCATTCGTCTCTTTGTCTTTTTTCGTCAGTTCTACTGCACGGATTATCTCGGTGTTCGTAACCGTTAGCTGATTCCCTGTTTTTTCATTGTTTCCTTGCTCAAAAGGCTGATAAATCGTAATAGTTTGTTGCTTATTATCTATCAAATATCCATCTGGGGCCTTTTCCTCTGTTAAAATATAATCTCCATATAGCAATCGATCAAAAGCAACTACGCC
Organism: Virgibacillus sp. AGTR; assembly: GCF_016919725.2. Taxonomy (GTDB): domain Bacteria; phylum Bacillota; class Bacilli; order Bacillales; family Amphibacillaceae; genus Virgibacillus; species Virgibacillus salarius. Next base: position 86,238 of record NZ_JAJERH010000003.1, on the reverse strand, counting down.
GTCTTTTCCAGTCGTTAGCCTATCAATAACTACACCACTATCTTTATCTACGAGAGAAAATACTGCTCCTTGTAATGGCACCCCTGTTGCTTTATCCGTTTTCGTAACGGTCAGGTGTCCAATTTCACCTGTACCATCACCCATCCCAGAGGTACGTCGTACTTGAACCGTTTCACTTGATTCATGCTCAACGATATCAATGTTCTCTCCGTTAAACGATACGTCATTTTTTATTTTAGATCCAGGTTTATCTAGAATAAGTGATTGATATTCCAAGATATACGCTTCATTGATTTCTTCTGAAAATGTAAGTGTAAAAGAATCAGGATTTTTATGAAGTGTTAACGTATAATCTTTGTCGCGCTCTAATTTATCTTTCTTTGCTACTTTCCCATCCTCACTTATCGTTGTAGCGTACACATCAAATGAGCTTTCCAATAACGATTGGTTCTCACTAGGGTTATCAATAACAGTAGCGTTGGTAACCCGAGACTGTCCAAAATTAATATTTACCTTCCAATCAATAATTTTGCCATTTTGTTTCCCTGTCTTTGTTGTATACTTTCCTCCATGCGGAATGGCAACAGAAGCATGTAGATCCGTCTCTTTTGTTTCACCATTGTATAAAGTTGCTGTATTTTCATAGCTCGCGTCTACAAGATCTAAATCCTTAAGGCTTGTTTTATAGACGATTTTATACGGTGAATGAATTTCCTGATTAAACGAAATTTGAAAACCTGGAGTTCCATCCTTGTCTTTAATCCAACTTATGGAGTAGTCTTCACTTGGTACATGCTCTTCGACTTCCGTTCCATTTTCGCCGCCAGTCAAATTCATCTTATATATGGTAATCGAATCTTTTACTAGCCGCTGATTTCCTTGAATGAAGTCTTTTATAATAGGATTTTCGATTGTTTTTAAATTATAGTTTACTCCAATATTCCAGGTGATTTCTTTATCTACTGCATTATAGGAGCCATACTTAAACCCGTTCGACTGTGTATACTCATCTGGTTTAAATTGCTTGCTTGTCTCTTGCGTTTTTGAGCTTCCGTGTTCATCCGTCCAATTAAATATTGCCTTATTTTCTAAATAATTCTTCCCTTTATCCGCTCTTGCTTCGTAAATAAATTCGGTAGTGTATGTTATGGTATGCGGCGTATTTATTTGATTGTTAAACCGAATTTCAAATTGATTAGCTTCATTTTTAATTAATGTATAGTCTTTTCCTTCAACAAGTTCCTTATTCTCAGTTGCAATTTTAAGCGTTTCCGGTTTTAAGATTAGCCCTTCATTCGTAAATACATCGGTTAAAACCACATCGTTCATTGGGTGCTTATCTTTATTAAATGTAACGGTCCAATCCACGGTTTTATCCTTATAATTTGGTGTTCCGTGACTCTTAAATAAGATTTGTTGGCCGATATTCTGACTACCCTCTGCGTTATGATTGCCAGTTTCTACTTTATTCGTTATTTTTTCATTTTCAAAAACGCGTTCGGACGCTTTTGTTTGATAAGTAATTTTATAGGCAGATGTAACATTTTCATCAAACTGTAGATGAAATCCATTTTTTCCTGCTTCTGTCTTAGCGGTTACTGTATAATTCTCAAAATCTTCACCATTACCTACCTCATTACCATCTTTATCAATAGTGATCTTCTTAACGTCAAAAGAGCTCTCGACAAGGTCTTGACTGGTGTTAAAAAAGTCTTTTAATAGAGCATCCTGCTGTTTAATTGTTTTTTCATTATAGTTGTATTTAATTTCCCATGTAATTATCTGATTTTCTTTATCGTAGGCTATTGATTGTTTTTCTAAAGGACTGCCACGCTTGACACTTACCGTAGCATCTGCAGATTTTGGTTGTTGGTTATCAGAAACCAAACTTGCTTCATTATGAAATGCCTTCTGATCTTCATCTGTAATTTCTGTTTGATATACTAACCGATAAGCAGTATGAATATCCTTATCAAAAACAATGGTAAAATCTTCACCGTTCTCCGTCTTACCTATTGTATACGTATTAGGATTCACTTCTTCTCCCAATGATACTTCCCCATTTAGCTTTGTATCTAGATGATAGAGTTTAATGGAGTCAGCCAATAAGGATTGACCTGCCTGAATAGGGTCTTGTAACAGTGGATTCTTGAGTGACTCTAGACTTTTATTAAAGTCGACTGTCCACTCAATTGTCTCCGCATTATAATCACGATTTGGTATTCCTTTTTTCTCAACAGAAGGTCCAATTGGTAGAAATTCGATTGGGATCGTAACCGATTCTTTACCCTCAATTGGTGTAACGATCACTTCTTTCTCTTCTGTGATAATAATATCTTCACTTAACTCCGTCCAGATCTCGATAGAGCCATTGATGTTTGAAAAGTCTTCAATAAACTTCGTGAACGTAATGGTAGCTGATCCACTCTCATTAACAGAGAAATACCCGATTGTTTCTCCGTTAAAATTCATTTCAGCTTTATCAATACTGTTATATACTTTAAGCTCCTTTGGAACGTCAAAGTGAAATTCATCTCCAGCTTTATATCCATGATTATTTGCAAGTTCCCATGTATAATTGATGGATATAAGCGAATTAATATCTGGTTTTTCAACTGCATTACCGTCAGTATCCTCATAGGATAATTCAGCACTTGTAAGAATGTTTTCCATTATTTCTTTTTTGGCGGTAAGTTTATTCTTTTTCTCTGTACCCTCACTCTGTGCCGTATCTGATTCACTGCTTTTTTCGCTTTTACGTTCTACATGATCATCTTCTTTAGGGAGATTGTCCTCAATGGTAGATTTTTCTTCTTGCTTTTCGTTAGATTCAGTGTCTTTGTGGGGTTTTTCTTCTGCTTCCTCTTCCAATGCTTGCTGATTATCCGTTTCATTGGTCAAGGCAGGGGAATCTTGATGCGCAAGATCTATAATAAATGTCCCACTTGCACGAGGTGCATTCACTATTTCCTCATTGAAGGTTATTGTTATCGTATTATTCGTATCTGTATAATACGATCCAACCTTCTTACCTCCATTTGTTACTTCTCCTTGATAATTCTTTTCCATGTCTACACCAGTAGGCAAGTCATGGATGTAAGCTTTATCTTTTTCTACTTCTAATCCTTCAATAGACCAACTTACTTTCATACTAGAAGCCTTTGTGTCTTGATCCATAATAGGATTACCTGCTTCATCTAAAAGCTCTATCTTCTTTACAATTCCAGTCTCAGCGCCTTGAGCATGACTCTGAATCGGAAATGCTAGACTGCTAGATATAGTTTGCAAAAGAAGCAATAGACTAAAAAGCACATATAGGGATTTTTTCACTACACTATCATCCTTTCTTTTCTCATTAAAATAAAAATAATGGGCATATCGAATCAATTGCCCTTCCGACTTGAAATGGTAACAAAGTAACCTCTACAAAATCTTTACATTTACATAACATTTCCATTATGTAATCGAAACCAAATCATTAAAACTGGGCCTGTAATCCGTTTTTGAAAAGAACAAAAGTGCAAGCACCCGATTAGAAACGTATTAAGAAAAACGGAGCAAAATTCGCTCAGTCCTTATCACTACATGCTCCGATTTACGCTTCCTCTAGTAGCTATTATGGAATAATAGCTACTGCTTGCTTGACCACCACTCCGGCTGCCCACTTCTCTTTCCGTGGGGTTTGTCCTTCAGCTAACTTTTTTAGCAAAACCCGCTCAAAAAAGTGGATCTTCAGGTCAAACATTTCCCACAGGAGTTGAAGTAGCCGGCCTTCGCTATTATCAGGCTCTACAACGCTAGCATGAAGTAACACAGCTGCTTTTATACTCACGGATAGCGATTTTCACTTTACCCATTGTAAAAAAAGTCAACCTATTACTTATGACAAGAATTGTTGCACCTTCGCATAGCGGAGACGAATTACGTAGACTCCTGCGGAATTAGCGCGAGCCGAAAATCCACTTTGCAACGTGTTCTTCTTTGCAAAGTTAGTTGAGGCCGTGCCCGCGGAAAGCGAAGTAATTAGTCGGAGCATTGCCAATATACATCAACATTTCAAAATAACTACTCGGCTTAACGCAGTCATTGCACTGATTTTATACTTTCTTAACTTATAAAAAAACCATGCTGGATAAGTGATCCACCATGGCTTTTTTAAACTATTTAATTATATTTTTTCCATTGACTGTACCAATTACGAATGTCTGCATGAGGCTTCGTTCCAAATTCTGTATGTAAAAATTCTTTTAAATTCTGATAATGCCTCTCAACATTAATCGAGTCATTCGTTGTAGCATAAATCTTCAGTAAAATAAAATGAGCTTCTTCGTTCTCTGGATGGCTATCACAAACTTTTTTAAACCATTTTTTCGCCTCCTGATACGACTGCTCCTTCCAATAAAAATAAGCAATTCTTAATGCATAATCCAACCAAACTTGTTCAAGCTGTAATTGATGATTTTCTGCCCACCAATAACCATGTTCTTCTAAATAAGAACCTTTATACAAATCCATAATCTCAACATATCTATCAATCGAATTTATAGTCATAGGAGGTGCTAGTTCTAGTTTTTCCTTCCATAGCTGGATATCTATCGTGATATTTTGCGTAGATAGGGTATACCCTTCCTTGGTATTTATAATCTTAAAATTGCTTGGATATTTCTTTAAGACATTTCTTACATGGTAAACAGCTGTATATAATTGGGCATAAGCTTTTTCAGGGTCTAAGTCTGGCCAGAGTAACTCGATTAAAAAGGACTTCTGAACTAGCTTTTCTTTGTTGTGCAATAGATATAGAAATAATTCCTTCGCCTTCAAGGTTCGCCATGAAATAACTTCCGTTTCCCCATGGCTAGTTGTGAGTGATAAGCTCCCACATACATTTATCTGTAGCGTATTATTTAATGAGTTATTAGAAGACATAGATTTAGATTCACCATTAACTTTTGCCAAAAGACGTTCTACGGTTTTGTTTAAACGTTGTATCGAAAAAGGCTTTAAAAGATAATCTAGTGCATTTATTTCAAATGCTCTTACCGCATGCTGATTATATGCAGTAACAAAAACGATTTGTAAATATGGATGACTGGATAGTAATTGTTCAGCTAATTCCAGACCATCTACCTGTGGCATTTCTATATCTAAAAAAACAACATCTGGATGTAGCTGTTGAACCTTTTTTCTTACCATTAGCGGGTTAGTTAGTTTATCAATAACATCGATATCACTATTTTTCTTAAGAAGATGTTCCAAAAAATCTACTGCCATTTGTTCATCGTCTACAAGAATCGCTTTCACCCATATATCCTCCCTACTCCCATTTAAGTATGAATCGATTGTACTATATAAGGTATTTAACTCGTAGTCTATCTATAAAATTAGTAGAGGTCAAAAGATTGGATTTATACGTAGCATTTTACTTAAGAAATAGCTACATACTATTTATGAAGAAAATCGGAAACCTAATACAATACAACTAAGCTTGCAATATTAATCATTGAACTATATATTCGAACAGAATTAGGATGTTCTATATCTTTCTACTGATTTCTAAAGGAATGAATGACCTAGCCTTTGTTATCTACCATAAAAATATATCATTGAATAGAAATGATAAATAAGTTAGAGTAGAGCATATTAATTTAAAGGACTGTGACAAAACATGCGTAATAAGAAACAGATGTCTCTTCCAAAGATATTTATTATTATTAGTGTTTTTCTCATACTGTTGAGTTGTTTACGGATTGGCTGGCTCCTGTACCATCAACCATCCGAGCACCCGCAGGCGAAAAACGGAGTCATTGACCTAAGTACTTGGGATTTCAAGGATGACCAAACCATCACACTCAATGGAGAATGGGAATTTTATCCTAACCAATTTCTAACGCCATTACAGCAATGGAAGGCTACCAATTATATAAATGTACCAGGCAATTGGAAAGGTGAATGGAATCAAACCAAAGATAAACAAACATCCTATGGATATGGTACGTTTCGCTTAAAAATTATTCTTCCAGAGAATGAGCAATCGTTATACGGAATTCGTATAAAAGATATCACAACTGCGGCTAATGTATACATCGACGATAAACTCGTAGCAGCATCTAATCACCCTACTAAAAGCAAGGAACAGCATGTACAAAAAAACGGACCTTTCTCTACTATCTTCCATACAAATAATACGAACGAAATGGAGCTCTTGATTCATATATCAAATTACCAAATTCCTTTTGAAGGTGGTATTACGAACGCGATTCAGTTTGGTACGGATCAGGCTATTAATAAGCTGGAAAGCGGATCAATCGCTTTTCAAGTAACTATTTTTATCATTTATTTATTACATAGCATGTACGCCATTTGTTTATTTCTCATGGGGAGAAAAGGGAAAGCACAAAAAGAACTTCTCTTTTATGGACTAATGCTAATCTTAGCAGCATTTACTAACTTAATTGATGATAATATCGTTTTGGAGCTACCAATTCCTATTGAATGGTATCAAAAGCTTCTATCCATATTATTTATTAGTACGTTATTGGCATTATTAGCATTTGTAAAATCATTATACCGTGTAAAAAGCCGTTTATTTACATCACTTCTAGTAATTTATTTCATCCTATCTGTCAGCTTAGTGGTAGTTCCTATTGACTTTTTTGTTTTTATTAATTTTGGAATGATGATCTTTTTCCTAATTGCTTTCTACTTCTTATTCTCACAAACGATTAAAACAATCAGAAGAGGAAAGGCAGATGCCATCTTTATTCTATTATTTGTAACCAGCTACACATCAAATGTATTAATATGGGGAAATATTGTAAATATGAATTTAATTGATATGCCGTATTACCCATTCGACTTTCTTATCTCAATCATTACCATTGCTTTATTCTTATTCAAACGTCATATCCGTATGGCTCATTTGAATGAGAAGCAAAAAGCTGAACTGCTTAACGCAGATAAAAAGAAAGATGAATTTCTAGCAAATACCTCCCATGAATTACGAAATCCGCTTCATGGAATTATTAATATTGCCCAAACTATTTTACGTAATGGGTCTGCTTCTTTATCAGCTAAAAATAAAGAAAGCTTACACCTACTCATACAAATAGGGCAACGAATGACCTTTACGCTCAACGACATCCTTGATATCTCTCGATTACAAGATCAATATATTACATTAAATAAGAAAAGAGTAAACATGCACTCCGTAGCTGCTGTTATTCTTGATATGATAACTTATATGACAGAAAATAAAAATTTACAATTACGATTAAACATTCCCCCCTCGTTTCCAGAGGTATATGCAGATGAAAATCGATTGCTACAAATAATCTTTAACCTTGTTCATAATGCGGTTAAATACACGAATGAAGGAAGTGTTACGATAGACGCCTCTTATGAAAATAAGATTGCAACCATTCATATTAGAGATACCGGTATAGGGATAAGTGAAGAGACGCAACAAAATATCTTCAAGCCATATAACCAAGGAAATATGAAAGATAACGGCGGAATTGGTTTGGGACTCAGTGTTTGTAAACAATTAGTAGAATTACATGGTGGGACCATGTCTGTTCAATCAGTTATTGGTAAGGGTTCTACATTCTCTTTTACGCTCCCAATAGCAGACAACGCAACAAATGTAGGGGAAAATAAGATAGCACCAGCTACTCATGAACATGTTCATAACTTTTATCCAATAGATGAGGCAGAGACGGAGGTATCAGCCGCAAGAGAAAATAGAAACCAAGCACGTATACTTATGGTCGATGATGACCCGATTAATTTACGTATTTTACACAACGTACTTAGTCCATATTATGACATGATTACTGCCACTAGTGGTAAAGAAGCATTATTACATATCCATTCAAGAGAATTGGATTTAGTTATCGCAGATGTAATGATGCCAACGATGTCTGGCTATGAATTAACCAAGATTATCCGAAAGCAATTCTCCATTTCGGAGCTACCTATTTTGCTGTTAACAGCACGGAATCAATTAGAAGATATTTATACTGGATTTCAATCAGGTGCTAATGATTATGTTGCAAAACCAATAGATGCCTTAGAGTTAAAAGCTCGTGTTGATGTTTTAACAAGTCTAAAAGCATCCGTCCATGCACAACTTCGGATGGAAGCTGCTTGGCTTCAAGCACAAATACAACCACACTTTTTATTTAACACACTGAATACAATTGCTTCCTTAGCTGAGATTGATACGAAGAGAATGATAAAACTGCTTGAAGAATTTAGTAATTACTTGCGAAGAAGCTTTGATATGACGAATAAAAATGCGCTTATTCCTCTTGAGGATGAACTTGATTTAGCACGCTCGTATTTATTTATTGAAAAGGAACGCTTTGGAGATAGACTACATGTTTCCTGGGAGATCAAAGATAACATTCCAATACAAATTCCTCCGCTATCCATCCAGCCAATCGTAGAGAATGCTGTTAGACATGGTATCCTAAAGCAAGTAGAGGGCGGTACAATTCGTATTCAAATAGTAGAACATAACACTTATTATAGTATTACCATCATCGATGATGGTGTCGGAATGGATCAACAAAAAGTAAAGCAAATTCTAAGTGATGAATGGGTTTATGGAAGCGGACGTGGGATTGGACTAGCGAATACTAATCGACGATTTAAACAATTATATGGAGTAGGCTTAGATATTCAAAGTACGCCTTATATGGGTACAACTGTTACTTTCAAAATACCTAAGTAAAATGATTGTCATTGCTTATATGTCTATCATCAAAATAATTCTTCTGTTATTGAGAATAAGACAGTAGATATATATGGTATGAAATAATGTCCATTATGTGAAGAAAATACATTTTAACTATTTATGTGACTATATTTGTTAAAATGAAAGGGTAAGAAAGCGAGATGGTCACATGAAGAAAAAAGAAAATCAAATGCATGCAAATCAATCCTTAGTAAATGCTCTTGCACAGACTGTAAAGACCGGCATTATTAAATCCAATCTAATCCCAATGTTTGCAGGGTTATTTTTAGCTATTTATACCTATCAATATAGCCTCTATGAAAAATTACCCGAAATTCTATTTGCTTTTGTTGGAACGAGCCTCGTTATTGGTGCAGCTGGTGCTTTTAATAACTTGTATGATCGAGACATTGATGAAATCATGGAAAGGACCAAAAATAGGCCAACAGTAACTGGAAGAATTAAACCAACCTATGTTTTATGTCTTGGAATTTTGATGTCTTTGGTTGGCATATTCACCCTTGTACTAGCAACACCACTGGCAGGACTACTGGGCTTTTTAGGCTTATTCTTTTATGCAGTACCCTATACAATGTGGAGTAAGCGTAGAACTGTTTACAACACCGAAATTGGTAGTATTTCAGGTGCGATGCCGCCACTGATCGGTTGGGCAGCTATATATCCGGATATTACTCACCCTGCAATTATTGGCTTGTTTATCATATCCATTATCTGGCAAATGCCACATTTTTATGCCATTGCTATTCGCAAGCATAAAGAATATCAAGCTGCAGGAGTTCCTATGCTTCCGGTAGTTAAAGGGATTCGGAGAACCTATATTCAAACAAATATTTATTTAGTTGTCGTGGTAGCAACCAGCTTCTTACTTGGTACACTAAGTCTAGGCTTACAGTTAGTAGCTCTGCTGCTAAGTCTTTCTTGGTTGTCACTCAGCATTATCGGTTACCACAAAATGAATTCGGAGAAATGGGCAAAATCGATGTTTTTATTTTCACTTATTTATATGACTGTACTATTTTCTACCGTCATTGTTTATTCATTAATGGGAACTATTTTTAATTTATAGGTTACTTGAGGCAGCATAAGCTTAAAATCAAGCTTATGCTTTTTACATATTCAACTCCACTCTGTTTTTCGCATTACTTTTCTAACAACGGCTTTAATGATAGCAAAAAAGAGTTATACGATAAAAAGCATAATTAGAGTTGATACACTATTTGTATGGGATGATTTTGAGACTGCGTTGTGGGTCTTCTTTGTATTATTACTAATCGTGAGTTTTATTCATCAGCTTGGTCATTATACAATGGCAAGAATATTTATTGGAAGGTCAGTATTGATACTTGGTAGAGGTAAAGAATTATTTAAATATAGATCGATTCGAGTAAATAGAATCTATTTTCTAGACGCCTTTGTCATTATAAAGCCTTAAGAATTGACAATCTCTTTACGCACCTCCTTGTCCATACAGGAAGAAATATCTTCAATATCGGTTCCTGCTGCTGCTCATTTATCTCATACTAGTGAATATCTCACTGGGCACACAAGTCTGTTATTAATTTGGTTATTTTTCAGTATTTTTTGCGCTAATTCCTATACAATATAGCAAAAAACACGCTAGTGATGGCAAAGCCTTATACGATATAATACGCAATCAAGAAGCAACCGATACCTACACCTAAAAGATACTAGCTTTAGAAGTATAACCCAGTAGTACCCCTAGTCTTCTACAGGCTAATTTGCTTTCCATTCATTAAGCAAATGCTGCTATAGTTAGCATTGTTAAGTGAAAGCTTTTCTCCTTAATATTACTAATTAATTATTTTTTCCAGCTCCAGCATGTCTCAAAACTAAATCGACTTGTATTTCATCTAATATTCCATCCTCCGTAAAAAAAGAATCCTTATTAACTAAGTTCTTCCAATATTTATGTTGGTCGCGATATAAAATATGTTCTAGACGAAAAAAATCAGTTCCTTCCTCTTTTCCAAGTTCATATAAATCTGTTATTTGATTTTTTATGACCTCTTTTGTAGCTTTAATTACTTTATCCGTAATAATAGCAGAGCTCTTGTTTTGATTGGTAACGTACCCCTCGGCTTCAATATGTACATTAAATCTTGGCTTACTTTTTTTCATAATATTTTTAATGTTGACTTTTAATTTTTCAATTACCACTAATAGTTCATCATCATTATCTAGATTAGAGACTAATACGGCAGTTCGATCCGTATCTGGAGTGATCCAACGTAAGCCCTTTAATTCCTGCAATTCAAAGAATCCTTTAAATGTATTGTTTTTCATAAAAAATGTTCCATCATACATTAACTTGGCATCATCCTTATTATTTTTCTTCCATTGTGTATGATTAATAGCCAATGAAGGAATGTAGCTAGTGAAAGCTGGCTCATATATTTCTCTAACAAATTCATGTAATTTTAAAGGTCGAAACAACGAATTTTGTTCAATTATATCATCAGGATTATGCAAAATAGTCTGTAACGTTCCTTGATTAAAAAAACCTTGTGTAGAGAGTATATCCTTGATATCAGCTTTTGTACCAAACACCCACGGCGTTAACCGGAACTCGTTATATCGGGTCATTCCGTCAAAAATGCTTGTAATACCATGCTTTATAGCGGCTTCCCCCAGTAAAATACTAGTGACATGTGACCAAATTATTTTTTCTTGAGCTGAATTATACAATTTAAACAGGGCATCATTAAATGTTTTTGCTGACGACTGAGATACAAAAATATCAGGAGGTGTATTTGTGGCACCTTCTGCATTTGATAAACCACTTAAGCTAACCATTTGTACATACGTAATATATTTATCATCCTTGTAATCAATACCAATAGCTGTCGCATAATTCTTATTTTGAATCTCTTTTACATCACTACAGCCTACAATTACTATTAGAATGAAAAAAAGATGGATCATAACCATTTGTCGCATATTATCTTCTCCGTTTCTGAAGCATCTGTGCTGAATTATTCCGGCGTTTAAAAGGATTAACTAATAATGCAGCCAGAAATTCTTTAAAACTTAATGCAACAACCGGCTCAAGGTAGGACAATGAAAAAGATTCTAAACGAGCCAAATAAACAACAATACTCAATAGTCCTAGTAAGAAACCATATATACCTAAAAATCCAGAAATTAATATCATATATACCCGTACTATACTTACTGTTCCAATTAATGATTGATTAACTAGGGTATACGTAGATAGAGTGGAAAGCGCAATCACAACAATAAGTGTTGCAGAGGCAAGTCCTGCACGAATCAGTGCATCCCCAATAATAATACCTCCAACAATTGCAATCGTTTGCCCAACAGGCTTCGGCATCCGTACCCCAGCTTCTTTAAGGATTTCAAATAATACTAACAAGAATAAAAATTCCAGTATAAATGGTAATGGCATACCACCTCTAGCCTCTACAACTGTCGCCAATAAATTAAAGGGAAGCAGGTCAATATTAACGGACGCGATAGCGATCCAAAAACCAGGCAAAAAAACGGATAGTAGAAGCCCAATTAGTCTAAATACTCGCTGGAAGGCAACAATATGATAAGGAAAGTGGACATCCTCTGGAGATTTCAACAATTCAAACAAATTAATTGGACCAATTAGGATTAATGGGGAGCCATCGATAATGATGATAAATCTCCCTCTTAACAAACACTCCACTGCAAAATCTGGACGTGCAACATTATCAAATAACGGAAATAATGAGAACGTTCTATCAGACACCCATTGTTCCAATTGACCACTGCTTAAAATACTTTCTACCTTTATATTATTTAACCGCTGACGTACTTCTTTAATCACCTGCATATTCGCCTTATTATGTATATAAATAAGTGATGTTTTCGTTTTACTAATGGATCCTAACTCGAATGATTCATTATATAAATCCTCTGTTTTTAAACGCTTTCTAATCAATGCGATATTAACATTTACATCCTCGGTAAAACCGTCTTTCGGCCCTTTTATGGATAATTCTGTGTTCGACTCTTCTGGATTACGTTGAGGGATTTTTGCAATATTTACTGCATATACAACGTTTTCTCCTACTTTATAAAGAATGAAATAACCAGATAGGATTTTCGAAATGACGTCATCGAAGCTGTCGATAACATAAAGAGGTGGTAATTCTTCATTATTTGTATGAATATTGTCTTCCAAAATAGCTGTAGTTATTTGATTATAATAATTATTTAATTGTACAGAATCAACCATTCCATTTACGTAAAAAGAGCCAATTGCAGCTTCATCACTAGGTATATATTCCACATCTGCATGGACAGAGAAAAAATCTTGTAGCTGGTCAATACGTAATGTACTACTGCGTAATTTTTTAGTTATTTGTTGTGTTGTATATTTTGTCATGAGTTTGTATTTTCTCCTTTATTAGAGAAGATTCCAATGAGTACTAAGATAAGAGTCAAGCAAACTCCAAAAATCAGTGCGCCATAATAAAAATAATCCTGTGTAAACTTTTGTATCCAAATATCACTATTTTGTGGCGCGGTTACGACCATTAATGTCATAATAATGACTCCAATAATTGTCCACTTTAATTTGGTCGAAGGTTTATTCCAAATATTCCAAAGTAAATAAAAGCATAACGATAATCTTATAAACACGCCGCTTAGTAACTGAAACACTGCAAAATAATCTAGGTGTGAAACATGCTGTCCAATCATTACTAATCTCCACTGCTCAAAAGCAGGAAATCTCATTTTTGAAGCAATATAAGGACCAAAAGAAGCTATCGAACCTAATGTTGGCCCAAGGATAAGAATGGTTAATACAGTTATTAGACTAATCAACCCCAAATAGGAGTATTGTTTTTTCATTTGATCTTGGAGTAAAAAAAGAATGATAAAATCAATATTAGCCCCTAATACCATCATGATCCCTTTTAATACTGGTTCCTCTCCTTTCGTAAATATAGGAAAAAGAAAGGAATAATCTTTTTCAATGAATGTTGCAATTGCGACAAAATAGCCTAAAACCATGACAAAAGGTAGTAATAATAAAGCAGAATATACAATTGTTTTTAAGTTTGCAGAAGCAGCCCAAATACAAATAATAATGAAAGGTATAGCTATAATCCAAATAGATGTACGCGGTAAGAAATATATTTGAACCGTATTAATTAGATCATTAAACGCTATAATCGCAATTAGTAAAATATATATAGAAATGGAAATGATAATAATGGTTGAAATTAGTTTACCCGTACGTACATTTAACCATTTTTGTAAATGCTGTTGTTTCAATTTATTTATGATTCGTCTTAAAAAGAGTGCCCAAACCATTATTATAAAGTAAGCGATAATAGATGCTATCCAAGCATCTCTTTTTGCAACTTCTAACAAATGGGGAAGTAAAATCACATGATTCGAGATACCAATAAACATAACTAGCAATAGAAATATTTGTAATCGAGAAAACTTCATATGTACCCCCTATTCATTGCTTTCATATGTATTGTTTTCTTATTCATGGCTAGTTATACAGAAATATGCATAAAGATATCAGCTGGTTAAATTTGACGGAAAGGTTGATTTAATCACAACAAAAAACGTTCTCCTAAAGCTTTAGTAAGAGAACGGAAAACAGTTCTAAAAATTTAAAACTACTTTTAGCGAATTATCCATTAGAAATATAAACAATATTTAAGGATACTGCTTTTTCTCCCGAAGCTTCAGGAAGAGGTTATGCAACGGAAGAAGCTGTGAGTAGTTTAGTCAAGAAGTTATTTGATGATTTTGAGATTCGTAATAAAGTGATTCTGCATTTCATGTTTCTTCCTTTTAGAAGACCTCTAGATTAATTATCTAGTGTTGGAATACGAAAGCATTCTAACATCATCTCCTTTTTAAAGTTGCTGAATATGAAAGTTAATAATGCTTCCCCCCCCTAAAATATCTTCGTCTCGATTTGCTTTCTCAATATTGCATCTAACATAACAATAGTATACTGTTGTTTTTATTAATATGGTTTATCAACTTAAACCATTAAACTGATTTTGGAGGTATTTTATTGAATGAATAAACAGGATCAACTAAATATAATCAAAGAGGATTTTATTAAATGTCAAAAAGTACTTTTGGCAATTGGTGATGAAACACGTCAATCAATCTTGTTAGTTCTAATGGGAACTGATTGTCAAACAGGATTACGTGTGGGTGAAATCACTGAACAGACACATCTTTCTCGACCTGCTGTGTCCCATCATCTTAAGGTTTTGCGAGAAGCCGGTGTGATTTTAATGCGTAAAGAAGGGACAAAAAATTTTTATTATATTAATGTATGTACAGAATTAGATTTATTAAAAACGCTTGTGTTGAATATTGATCATTTCATGCAGAAGTTTTATTAATAATGATGGAATTTAACACACACATTATTTGGAGGTATAGGCTATGAAAGCAATGGTTATTGATAGGTATGGAAAAGTGCCAATGCGTTTGGCAGAAATGCCCACACCTGAAATTGATGAATATGAGGTACTTGCAGAAATTCATGCAGCTAGTATTAATCCTGTTGATTTTAAGATACGCGATGGGAAAGTGAAATTGTTAGTTAAATATAAAATGCCACTTATTTTAGGGAATGACTTTTCTGGTGTCGTTGCAAAGGTTGGCGCAAAGGTAACTCGTTTTAAAGTTGGTGACGAAATATATGCACGTCCACGTAAAAGCAAAATGGGTACTTTTGCTGAATTTATTGCTATTCATGAAGATGATATCGCCTTAAAACCTAAAAATTTGAGCTTTGAAGAAGCAGCATCGATCCCACTAATTGGGTTAACCTCCTATCAAGCACTAATAGACATTTTGGATCTACAAAAGGGACAAAAGATTTTAATTCAAGCTGGGGCTGGAGGTGTCGGTACATTTGCTATTCAACTGGCCAAATTAGTAGGTGCCACCGTTGCAACGACCGCCAGTGAAGCTGGCGCGAACTTAGTAAAATCACTTGGTGCAGATGAAGTTATAAATTACAAGACAGAAAAATTTGAAGAGATCTTGAAAAAATATGATGCCGTATTTGATACACTGGGTGGCGAGATACTGGAAAGATCATTTGAAGTGATAAGGAGCGGAGGAAAGATAGTTTCTGTTTCAGGATTACCGAATGCTCGTTTTGGTAAAGAATATGGTTCTGGATTTTTTAAAACATTGTTGTTTTCAGTAGCAGGCCATAAACTTACTACGCTTGAAAAAAACATAATGCGCCATATACATTTTTGTTTATGAAGCCAAGTGGAGAGCAATTACGTATAATCGCAAACTATATTGAGACCGGTAAAATCAAACCTATAATTGATAGAGTTTTGCCATTTGAAGATGCCCAAATAGCGATGGAATATGTGGAGTCTGGAAGGGCGAAAGGGAAAATAATATTGAAAATTAGATAGTTGTTGAACAAAGATACTATACATTCAATCGACATCTATTTGGAATGTACTTACAGTAAAGGTTGCTTTTGTTAAATAATTTTAATAAAATAAGCAAACTTTATTTTACTGTTATCTAACATACATTAGAAAATTAGAAACCAAAAGGGTATAGCTATGTACTTATAATGCAAAAGTATTCAACAACTAAATATATAAAAATTTGACTAATAATTTTAAAATAGACAAATGAAAAAAATCAAGCATAGTTTTCAATGTTTAAAACTTATGCTTTACGTCTCACTTAAACTAAAAACCACCAATGATGTATGTGGATGAAAGCTATTTTGGAGTATGATAATATCATTACTTCTGCATAAAATCGTTGGATAAAAAATCATCAAGAAACAAGTTCATTCGCCAATTAGTGAAGCTTTATGAACTTGTGCAGATATCTTTGACTAATACAGGTATTGAACAAGGCAAAAACAGAACTAGCTTAAATTAGTTCTTGCTCTCCTTATTGTTAGGACCTTTAGCAACACTTGATAATCGTTCCGAAGGGGAAAATGAACTTGCTTGATTAGGCAAGGAAAATCAATATTTAATTTGTTTGTTTCGAACATGTAATATGAGTGTTATTATAAATGAGTTCATCATAATTAGAAAGTGGAGAAATGAAGGATCAATAAACTAATAATCTATCGAATTAATTGGAGGCTTATATGGCACTTGATCTAGCAACGCTTCTACTAGTTGTTGGTATCATTAATTTTATGGGATTAATATTAATGATTGTTTTATGGAGAATTAACCCTATGGTAAAAGGGCCTGCTTTCTGGACTTGGTCGTCTGTTAGTTGGTTTGTAAGCTTTATTAGTATATATTTTTTTGATGGAAGTTTGATCACATTCTTAAACAATTGTTGTACATTGATCGGTGCAATTCTATTAATGGAGGGTATCCTTAGATTTCGCGATTTTGGTAATGAAAGAAAAAGACAAAAACTAATAATAGCGTTAATTCTGTTATCCGTTATCATGTCGTTTATAAATCAAACAAATCCTACTGCAAGATATCTTTACCATGATTTTATTGTCGTACTCGTTGCAGTAATTGCGATAGTTGCTATACTCTTTAAAACAAATAAAGTTCAATTTTTAGTACATTTATATACAGCTGTTTCAGTCGTTTTGATCATCCCAGTTTTTTCTTATAGATGGTATTTAGCATTTAGCGGTCAAATCGAGGGGCAACTAATTGGACCAACACAACATTCATTCCAAGTTTTGTTAGTTCTATTTATTCTCCCTTTTTACATTGGATGGCCTTTAGGATTAGGACTTGCTTTATCCTATCAAATGAGGCAGGAATTGAAATCAGCAATGGAAGCAAAATGGTTACAAGCACAAATACAACCACATTTTATATTTAATACTTTAAATTCCATCAATGCACTAAGCATTGTAGACGTTGAAAAAATGCGTCGATTGGTAGATCAATTTAGTGAATTTCTACGGAGTAAATTTGACTCTGATTCCTTTAATAAATGGACACCTTTTGAAGAGGAAATTTCCGTTGTAGAATCCTATCTGTATATAGAAAAAGTAAGGTTTGGCAACAAATTAAAAGTTCATTGGAAAGTAGATGATGTAGAAGGTTTTTATCTACCAACGCTGACAATTCAACCAATTGTTGAAAATGCAATAAAACACGGGATTATGCAACGGACTTCTGGTGGAACAATTGAAATTAAAGTTTTTAAGAAATATGATTATTTACGAGTTATCATTAAAGATGATGGAGTTGGAATGAGCAATGACGTCATTCGTTCTATTAAACGCATTGATTCAATCGATTTTACAGGAGTAGGGATCAAAAATACGAATAGAAGACTAATTGAAAGTTTTGGAACAGGTTTGCAAATCAGAAGTAAGATAGAAGTTGGTACGGTGATCGCCTTTAACATTACAAAATACGTTTCTAAAAAAGCCAAAAAATAGCCTCCGTCATTTCAATATAACTGCTTATAAACCTTGGCTGACCATCCAAAAAAGTAGAAATTGAAAAAATGAAGTAAATAAATGCTGACAAGAAAAAAATAAGGAAGCAGCGAAGTATTTAAGTAATCAAGCTACTCTAGAGGATCCGGAAAAGTTAAAAAAACTAATAATAGAACGTGAGGGATTTCTAAGGAGTGAAAGCAATGAGACTTAAATCCAAAATATACAAGATCTCCGCATTTGGAACGATGTTGATGCTGTGAAACAAAGAAATATACCGTCTATACGATTTTAGGGTACACCATGGAAGGCAGAAAAGAAATACTCGGGTCTATGGCTAAATGAGACGGAAAGCAAACACAAGTCGATGCAAATCTTCGATGAAATCAAAGCAAGGGGTGTCGAAGACATACTCTTTATTTCCATGGATGGTGTGAGTGATTTGGAAGAAGGATCACGAGCAATTTTACCTGACGTTATCGTTCAACGATGCATCGTTCATTTGATTCGCAATTCCATCAAATCGTTCCAAGCAAGGATTATAAAGCTTTCACAAAATCTTTAAGAAAAGTCTATGGTGCACCAACCCTTAAGGCTTGTGCGAAGGGAATTATTCTTCTCTATATTCAATTACAACCCTGCTTAATAGTAAATTTCTTATTTCTTCATATACTTACTACTTACAGTATCATGATAAACATATTCTATACTACTTTTAAACTTGTATTAATAACCATTAATACAAGTAGGAAAATTATTTCCCTTTTAAGGTAACCAATCTTATCTGACCAGCTAGGTTTACTATATCCATCTCCTAAATAAAAAGACAATCATAATTAACGAATGTCTAAGGTTAACTCATGATTAATGTTATCATTTTTTTTCAGATATTCTCTGAATTCGTACCATGAAAAGAGTGTACTGTTCCTAAAAAAAGATAACAACATTATAGATTTCTCCATCTCCCTTACTGAAATTCTCTCCGTAACCTGCGTAATAACTTCAATATATATTAGTTCCAATTTCTCTGTTTCCTAATCTTTTAGTCATTTATATCCAAGTATAAGAACAAAAGCACAAACGTCCGATTAGAAACGTAGCGACTGTAGTAAGTCAACGGAAATAAAGGAATCACGGTAAGCTTGCAAGCCTATGATGACTTATCGTAGGGTGATTCATGAAGTCGCCTAGTTTCTGGGCGCTGCTCAACGCACCCATAATTACCCACATGAGTAACTTTTGTAATTTCATAAACAAAAAAGCCATCCTCAAATGAAAGACGACTTTAATTAGCAAAAATATATTAATTCAGGTAAATATGTTACCGCTTAAACTAAAAAACCACCAATTATGTATTTGGTGGAGACGGTGGGAATCGAACCCACGTCCAGAGATATCGCCACTCAGGCTTCTACACGCATAGTCGATATATTATCATTCGCTTACTCTTCAGCCTATCGACAGGCTTTAGAGAAGCTAGTCTGATTGGTTTCAACAATCATCCTCAGACGGTGGATCATTGTATAGCCCGCTCGATTTGAGACCCTTCAATCTGCTACACGGGCAATAGCAGGAAGGATCGCTTAGCAGTGCTTACGCAGCTGCTAAAGCAGGTTGATTGTTTTCTTTGCCAGTTATATTTAGGCGATAACGTTTTACGAGCCGTAACCTCGACGCGCAACCTGAACTCAATCTACCCCTGTCGAATCCGTAACGTCCCCATAAAATAGGAGTAACGCTAGGAAGAATGAGCATATATAATTTTATTTTGCTTTCCTAATTACATGCTTCATTATAACATTTTTAGTATAAAAGTCAAATTTTTCATGAGATCTGCCTTGCTTTTATCGCATATGCTCTTTGATAGCACGATCTACATCTCGCTTCATTTGTTTACGCTTAAGATCTTCCCGTTTATCATATTTCTTTTTCCCTTTTCCTAATCCTAATAATACTTTAGCATATCCATTTTTGATATAAATTTTTAATGGAACCAGCGCATAACCTTGCTGTTGCGTTAAGCCAATTAACTTATCAATTTCTTTACGATGGAGCAAAAGCTTACGTGTTCGAGTTGGATCATGATTAAATCGATTTCCCTGTTCATATTCCGCAATGTGAAGGTTAATTAGTTTAACTTCTCCTCGATCGATCCTAGCATGTGAATCTTTAATATTTACTCTTCCTGCTCGAATTGATTTTATTTCTGTACCTTGAAGGACGATTCCCGCTTCAAAGGTATCCTCAATAAAATATTCATGGGATGCTCGTTTATTTTGTGCAATTGTATTTCCTTGTCCTTTAGGCATAAGAACTTCCTCCTACTGCTTACATGAACCTTATTCTATCAAATATTTGGAAGTATTCCAATAAAAAAATGAATCAAATCATTACTAATAAGCTAATAGTCAGGACAGTCATATCGCTCATTACTTCATCTATCGCAATAGATGTGCTTCATCATATTACTTGGCTGCTGGTAATAATTCATCTAGCAAGATAAATACCTTCATTCCGGCAACCATGGAGAAAATCAATTGGTTGAAAAACATTGTGTAATAATGGCACCAAGTGGTTCTACAAGTTCAAATAAGAACGACAAACAAAAAAACTTCCTCTTAGTAAGCGTTACATAGTTTTATCGTTAGTATTAAGCATCTAAATAGTGGCTTCTACCAAATTAAAATAGAGGAATATGACAAACACTTTATTAACTTATATAACGGTAACACTATGCAGCAAATCTTGAAACCGCTGATCAATGAATAGATGCAGCGGTTCGTTCTTACTTCTTTTTAACTCTTTTAGCTTTTATCCGTTTTTGCTTCTTTGGCTTTTTCGAATAAACCATTTCGAAATCAACGGTACGTTCATCTAAATTAACACCAGCTACTTTCACCTTTACTTCATCACCAATTCGGTACATATTTGCTGTACGTTCACCGATCATCGCCTGACTTCGTTGGTCGTAATGATAATAATCATCCGTTAAGTAGCTTACATGAATTAATCCTTCAATTGTATTTTCTAGTTCAACAAACAAGCCAAAATTGGTAATAGAGCTGATTACACCAGTATACGATTCACCAATTTTATCTTTCATAAATTCTGCTTTTTTCAAATCATCTGTTTCTCGTTCTGCATCCACAGCTCTTCTTTCTGCTTCTGAGGTTTGTCTAGAAATTTCTGGCATTGCATCTTTCCATTTCTGCATCGTTTTCTGATCCATTTTTTTCTGAATAAGATACGTACGGATTAATCGATGCACTGTCAAGTCTGGATATCTGCGAATCGGTGAAGTGAAATGCGTATAAAACTCTGTTGCCAGCCCAAAATGACCAATGCTTTGTGGATCATATTTTGCCTGCTGCATGGACCGTAGCATCAGCTTGGATACAATCATTTCTTCTGGTTTACCCTGCACTTCTTCCAGTACCTTTTGTAATGCCTGTGGATGAACTTCGTTGTTCGTCCCTTTTACGACATAACCTAGCCCTGCTAAAAATTCAAAGAATGTCTGTAGCTTACCTGGGTCAGGGTCTTCGTGGATTCGATGGATAAATGGAACATCTAACCAATGGAAATGCTCTGCTACTGTTTCATTAGCGGCTAACATAAATTCTTCAATTAACCGTTCAGCAACAGAACGCTCACGTAGTACCACATCTTCTGGCTTACCATTTTCATCCACTAAAACCTTTGCTTCCTTAAAATCAAAGTCAATGGCTCCTCGATCCATCCGTTTATGACGCAGTACGGAAGCTAATTGCTCCATATTTTCAAAAACAGGTACTAATTCCCTATAACGTTCACGTAATGCCTCATCTTTATCTACAAGAATTTTATTTACATCGGAATAAGTCATTCGCTCATTCGCACGGATGACACTTTGGAAAATCTCATGGTCAACAATGTTTCCACTAGTATCAATTTCCATTTCACAACCTAAGGTTAATCGATCGACTTGAGGATTTAAGGAACAAATACCATTGGATAAACGATGAGGTATCATTGGAATAACCCGATCCACTAGATAGACACTTGTTCCTCTTTCTAGCGCTTCTTGATCAATCGGACTTCCTTCTTCCACATAATAACTAACATCTGCAATATAGACACCTAGCTTATAATTACCATTGTCTAATTTTTTTACAGAAACGGCATCATCTAAATCCTTTGCATCTGCACCATCAATAGTAACAATTGTTTCATTACGTAGATCTCTTCTTTCCTTTATTTCATCTGCTGAGATTGTTTCTGGTGTAGCAGCGGCTTGATCAAGCACTTTATTAGGGAAGTCCATCTTAATACCGTGCTTATGGATAATTGATATAATATCAATACCTGGATCATTTTTATGACCAAGTATATGAATAATTTCTCCCTCAGCACTTTTCTTTCCCTCTGGATATTTTGTAATATGGGCAATTACTTTATGCCCACTTACAGCTCCATTCGTCATATTTTTTGGGATGAAGATATCATTAGGAATCCGCTTATCATCCGCTATCACAAACCCAAATGAACGATTATCCTCAAATGTGCCCACTACCTGCAAAGTTGCTCGTTCTAATATGCGGATCACTGTACCTTCAGGACGATTTCCATCTTTATCCCTTTTTTCAATACGTACCAGTACTTTATCGTTATTCATTGCAGATGCCAGATCAGAGTGGTGGACATAAACATCATCTTGCTTCTCATCATCTGGAATTAAGAATGCAAATCCTTTCGCATGCATTTGAATTCTGCCCCGTATCAGATTCATTTTTTCTGGAAGACCAAATCGATTTTTTCGAGTTCGAACCAGTTCACCTTCTTCTTCTAATTGATTAAGTACTTTGACCAGTTCTTTGAATTCTATTGCATCCTCAATTTCTAACACTTCTTCTAATTCGTCTACTGCTAATGGTTTTGTTCCATTTTCTTTAAAATAATTTTGTATTTTTTCCTTCACTTTCTTCACCTTCTTTCTATTATTGTTAACGTTCTTTGTTGAATATAATCATTCTTCCCAGTTTAATGTTTCAAGGAATTGATAAATATCTTCAAATACTTGTTCTTTCTCTTTATCCATTGTGATTACATGTCCAGAGTCCTCATACCAATGAATTGCTTTTTGATCAGATTCGACATTATCATAAATATAATTTGCACTATCCGTATTTATCATGTTATCTTTTCTCGCCTGAACTACCATCGTAGGTGTGTAGATTGTATCCACTTCATTTTTGACCTCATTAATAAATTTTCCTAGGTGAGTAAATACATCGGTTGAATTCTTCAACAGTTCCTCAACTTCTTTTTCGATAACATCTTTATCTTTTCTTTCTAATTGTTTGTACTCTTTAGCAAATGCTGTAAATCCTTTGGTTAGCTGTGTTTCATTATCAAAAAACATAGGAGAACACATCGTTATGACTGCTTTTGTTTTTTCGGTATAGGCAATTTTCAAGCCTAATACTCCTCCTAAGGATAAGCCAGCTACTGCTATTTCATTGTATCCAAGTTCCTTTAAATGTTGATAGGCTTCTTTTACATCTTCCCACCATTCATCTGGTGTTGCCTTTACTAATTCTTCTGGTGGTAGTCCGTGTCCACGATAAATAGGAGCATGACTTGTATATCCTCGTTTTTCTAAATACCTTCCTAGCATTCGGACATCTGCAGAATGCCCAGTAAAGCCATGTAGTAATAATACCGCACGCGGTCCAGCTTCAAACGTAAAAGGTTGTGGTTGTTTAACTTTCATTCTTACTGCAACTCCTTCTGCTTTCTTTCTTTATCTACTTTACCCTTTTTACCTTAAAGTAAAAACCCTTACCACTATTAGTGATAAGGGTTCGTATCTATTGTAAAACATATGCGCTCAGAAAAGCTAGTACAAAAAATATTACGGCTGTTACGATCGTTCCTCGGTGTAAAACAAGATCAATGCCTCGTGCTTTCTGTTTCCCAAATAATTGTTCAGCACCACCGGAAATCGCGCCAGATAAGCCTTCACTTTTCCCAGACTGCAATAATACAAGTACAATCATAATAATTCCATCAATCACTAATAATACATTTACGATTCCTAGCATATTTGTATGATACCCCCTGTAACATATAACCAAACAAAAAATCTGAATTTCATCCGTTACCACATATGCCGTACCTAGCATACTTGAACCTACTTATAACTTTAGCATAACTTACTTTGTCATAGCAAGCTTTTTCGATTACGTTAGACAATTGACCATGAAGAGTATAGTACGAATTACGCCGGCAGAATTACTAATGCTTTAAATAGATCTTGTCACGTCTTCTCTATCCCCCGGCGTCCCTTATTTTCCAGTTGTTTTCTCTGTGGAAAGGCTTTGAGAATAATCGATATATTTTTATTTAAAACCACAGTACGGAGAAATGGAAAACCTTGCGACTGACATATCCTACCAAACCTTTGATACGGAATAGAAATACACATTAAATCAGTTTATTCTGTTGTTCTCCTTGTCTGATAAGGTAAAGAATCCCAAAAAGAGGTATCTTTTGACTCAATCGATCTATCAGCAATTGCCCTAACTGTTTCCTCCAGTGTAATGACTGTTTGCTTAATTAAATATCCATTACTTTTTTGACCAAGTACATACGATTCCCATTCATGATCTGCCATTCCACGCATTTCAAATAGTAATGTCGAAATACCATATTCTACTGCAATTCCATTTCGACTAATCGTCTCCGCCGAACCTCCCTGATATTTACCGATATGTCCCCATCCTTTAGAGTCAATAGCATCATATACAACTGCACCTAATTGTTTCGACTTTTTAACTACCGTCTCATTAGCATTGTCTGTAGTTGGATACAATATAGAGCCCGAAACTAGTTTACCATCTACCTCACTTTGGGTTGCTTGATGGTGTAAATCAATCATATAATCAACATCGTAGGGACCAAGTACATTGTCATGTAATGCTTTTGTTTCTGGTTGTAATCTTTCAACATGATCTCTATTTAGATCCACTTCATTTGCGTTATATCTCGTTAAATGATGGTCTCCACTAGCAATATAATCATCTAAAGGAAAGTTTACATCTCCCATCGCACCATCTACATTTAGTCTAGGAATGATAAGGACGTTTACGTCCTTGAGAATACCTTTCATTTTTCCGGTTCCAAGTTGTTTAATAAACTGTAATGCTCCCTCAGTAGTTAATGCTTCATTGCCATGCTGCTGAGTGAGGAACAAAATAGTAGGATTTTCTGGATTCTTGATATATTTTACTAAGTGTAGATCTCTGCCCTTTACCGATTGACCAATTACTTCTAATTCCATTGCTTCTTGCTTTGCTTCTTGCTTATGCAAGAAATCTACTAGTTCTTGATGCGAATGAAGAATCGAATTCGTAATGGTTTCCTTCCCGTTATAATTTGGACCTTCTCCCACTGCATTTACTATTGGTGTCCCAATGGCTGTTGTTCCAAGTATTAAGGCCCCTGTAATTGAAAGTGTTATCCATTTGTTTTTCATGATTGTATCACTCCTATTTTTTAATCTTTGTCATTAAATGATTCTATAAAAATTGTCGAATCCCTTTCTTTTTATCAGAAAATAAGGAATAATACTTATGCATAACATCATCATTCCACTAATAAGACTATTTGTGCAGAAGTGGGAATACAAACGGAGGAGGAGTAAAATGAATCTTAAAAATACCTTTTGGTACACATCACCAGATAATGTTGATATCTTTGTTCAAAAGTGGGAACCCAAAAAACAAGCTAAAGCAGTCATACAAATTGCACATGGTATGATGGAACATATCGAACGATATGAGAATTTTGCTTCATACTTAACTTCACAAGGTTTTATTGTTTATGGAAATGATCATCGAGGGCATGGTAGAACTGGTGAGAGACAGGGGAAATTAGGATATTTCGCTGATAGTCATGGATTTTTTAGGACTGCTGATGATCTCGTCCAGCTATCTAAACAAATTAAAGCAAGCCACCCTACGTTACCTCTATTTTTAATTGGTCATAGTATGGGCTCTTTTCTTATTCGCATTTTTATTCAGCAAAATAGTAGCTTAGTGGATGGCGCTATTCTATCTGGAACGGGTCATTTTCCTCGTTTAAAAACAATAGCCGGTAAGCAACTGGCTAGCTTCTTTTCACCAAAGAAAGAAGCACCGTGGATGAACAAGCTTGTATTTGGTACATATAATAAAAAAATCGCAGATGCTTCCACTGGCTATGAATGGTTAAGTAGTGATCATGTAACGGTTCAAAAATACGTAAAAGATCCATTTACAGGCTTTATCCCTACTGGTCGTTTCTTTTTTGACTTAATGGAAGGTTTACTTACTATGCAAAAGACAAGCAATAATAAGCATATTCGTCATAATTTTCCACTTCTCATCCTAAGTGGTGACTGTGATCCGGTCGGTAACTATGAAAAGGGGATCTGGAAGACAGCACGACTTTTTGAAAAAGCCGGTCTTGAAAGCATAACTACAATGGTCTTTACAAATGGTAGACATGAACTGTTGAATGAAGCAAATAAAGAAGAGGTGTATACTGCAATAAATAGCTGGTTACAAGCAAATATTTCCAGTATATAGAGTGAAACCCCGAATTCACTCGTACTTTTTAAATAATTTCTAACTTTTTTCCGTCTTTTTCGACAAACTTTAAATAAATTGTCGCTGATTGCTTGTACCTACTAATCCAAGGGGGTAAAATAGAGGTTGATTGAATTGTAGAAAGGTTGGGTAACAAATATGTCAAATGTTCAAGGAATTGCCGCTTCATCTGGAATTGCAATCGCAAAAGTATACCAGCTTGCATCTCCAGATTTGTCATTTGAAAAAGTATCTATCGACAATCCAGATGTCGAAATAGAGCGATTAGATAAAGCGCTTGAAATTTCTAAGCAAGAACTTGAGAAAATCAAGGCACATACTAAAGAAAATATCGGTGATGAACATGCCGAAATTTTTTCAGCCCATTTATTAGTACTTAGTGACCCTGAACTAATAAACCCTATTAAGGATAAAATAAAAGCTGAAAATGTCATTGCCGAAACTGCTCTTGAAGAAACAGCCAATATGTTTATCGATATGTTTAAGAATATGGATAATGCCTATATGCGTGAACGCGCTGCAGATATTCATGATGTAACAAAGCGAGTTATGGCTCATTTATTAGGGGTTACCTTCCCTGATCCTGCTTTAATTAACGAAGAGGTAATTGTCATTGCGAACGATTTAACCCCTTCGGATACTGCACAATTAAATCGTGATTTTGTTAAGGGCTTTGCTACTGATATCGGTGGCCGCACCTCCCATTCAGCGATTATGGCTAGGTCATTAGAAATTCCTGCGGTTGTTGGTACGAAAGAAATAACAGCATCTGTTAAAAAAGATGATACGATCATTGTTGACGGAAATGCAGGAATAGTTATTATCAATCCGTCTGAAGAAGAAATAGCAGAATATCGAAAGAAACAAGAAGCGTTTGCCGAGATGAAGCAAGAATGGGCTAAGCTAAAAGACGAGCCTACATTTTCGGAAGATGGAGAACAAGTGGAACTAGCTGCCAACATTGGTACTCCAGATGATGTTGAAGGTGTGCTAGCTAATGGCGGTGAAGGCATTGGACTATATCGTACAGAATTTTTATATATGGGTAAAAGTCAGCTCCCAACAGAAGAAGAGCAGTTCACTGCTTACAAATCAGTACTAGAGCAAATGGAAGGAAAGCCTGTCGTTGTTCGTACATTGGATATTGGTGGAGATAAGGAATTAAACTATTTAGACCTTCCTGAGGAACTAAATCCATTCCTTGGCTTCCGAGCTATTCGCTTCTGCTTAGAAAATGAGAATGTCTTTCGTCCACAATTACGTGCACTTTTACGAGCAAGCGTTTACGGTAACTTAAAAATCATGTTCCCGATGATCGCAACATTGGAAGAATTCCGCAAGGCTAAGGCTATTTTAATGGACGAAAAAGAATCCTTACTAAAAGAAGGTTTCGAGGTTTCCAACGACATTGAGGTTGGTATCATGGTGGAGATTCCATCCACAGCTGTAATCGCTAAGCAATTTGCAAAGGAAGTTGACTTCTTCAGTATTGGAACAAACGATTTAATCCAATATACGATGGCTGCTGACCGAATGAATGAGCAGGTTTCCTACCTATATCAACCATATAACCCTGCAATTCTGAACCTAATCCATACTGTTATTGAAGCAGCACATAGTGAGGATAAATGGGTTGGAATGTGCGGTGAGATGGCAGGTGACTCCATTGCTATTCCAATTCTACTTGGTCTTGGTTTAGATGAATTCAGTATGAGTGCAACGTCGATCTTACCGGCTCGTACACAACTTCGTAAGCTATCTAAAGAAAAAATGGTAGCTTATAAAGATAAAATCCTTTCAATGGGTACTGCTGAAGAAGTTGTAGAATTTATTAAAGAGAAAACAGAATAGCTATACAAATAAAGAAGGTGATTTCTCCCTGAGGTCATCTTCTTTGTTTATAAGAAAGTATAAATGACTACTTCGTCATGACTCCCCTGTTTCAAGTTTAGATTGAACTGCTTGATAAACCCATTTGCAAACGCTTACTTATATTATAACATACTATTACTATTATAGGGAATATTTTCTTCTAGCTGAATCTTTCACCAGTCATAATGGACATGAAATCAATATAGAATTTTTGATAATCGAGATTAAAGGCAATACGATGGACTCTCCCACCTACCTCTTCACCATCTTGCATATCTTCTAAATTAACATATGGACGAATATCAGCAATACTTTGTCCCCTCACTATTCCTGTCTGTGCTTGAATGATATGAACAGGAAGATATTGATATGTCATCATATCAGGCTTTACAACGGCCATAAGTGTCAATACATCATGTAATGGGCTACCTTGAATCGATGGGTTGCGTTTTTTATAAAAATCATAATAATAATCCAGTAATACTTTCACAATACTAACGGAACCCATTCGATCAATATACTCAACCATTTGAGGTGTTGCTATCGCATATTTAGTGACATTAAGAGGAATAATGGTTACATTGTTTGCGTGAGCAAGTACTACTTGAGCAGCCACTGGGTCACCATGAAAATTAGCTTCAGAGACAGCTGTAATATTACCTGGTACCCAGAAAGCGCCACCCATAATGTAATATTCCTTTATGGTAGTCATTAATGATTTATATAAGATGAATAAGCTAGCTAAAGAAGTCAATCTTCCAATATTAACAATCACTAATTCATCTTTATACGTTTCAATTAAATCAATAATTTCACAGAAATTTTCGCTAATACCATTCTGCATATTTTTAGGGGGAATAATTGGTCCCAATCCATATTCCCCATGTATTTCCGGAACATATACTGGGGGTTCTCCAGTCATTGGAATATGTGCACCAGCAATTACTTTAATATCCTCTACCTCTTTTGTTGGAAAAAGACTGCGGATATATAAGATATTCGCAATTGCATTTTCTCTTGATACGTTTCCATAATCCGCCACAATGCCGATGACTTCTACATCATCGTTCAAATAAGCATAGATAAGCGCGATTGTATCATCAATACCTACATCACCAAATAACAACACTTTTTGAGACATAAAAACCCTCCATAAACATATGTCTTGTTAACATGATATTCCCATTCATACTCGTCCTATGTTCACTTGTCATTCTTAAGATGAAAGAACTGGGATGTATTAACATAAAGTTGTTCCTGTACATCAGGAAGAGGCATTTTTTTAATTGTCGCTATTTGTTTAATCGACTTATGGATCATTTTTGGATGGGTCAGTTGGTTGATAAACGGACCAGCAAACTGCCAAGGCCCATCCGTTTCCACCATCATATGAGTTATTGGGTATTTATTAACTAGCTGGTTAATTTCTCGTTCGTACATGACATCTGGTGTGATGGATATAAAATATCCATTCTGGCTCATTCGTTCCATTGTAGGTTTGTCACCCTTAAACCAATGAAACTGTGCATTGGTGATGGAATACTTTTCTAATAAATCACAGGCAATGGTAGCATCATCATAAACTGCATGAAGTACAATTGGCTTATTCCATTCTTTAGCTTTTCGTATAAATAATTCTAGTAATTCAATATATGGCTTTACCATTAAATTTGAATTTTCTTGTCGCTTGTAATAAGGTAGACCTACTTCACCTACCGCAATTGCTCTGTCTAGATTCGAGTCAATAAATTGTATTAAATCAGCTATATCATTATCGTTAGGTATTTCTTGTTCCGGATGAAATCCGAAAGCAGGTTTAACTGCGGAACATCTCTCCGCTAACCTTAAATTGGAAATTGACGATGCTAGGTTATTCGAAACAGAAATTAGTGAGCTAACATGATGCCGTTTCAAAGATTTAATAATTTCTGTTTGTTCCTCCTGTGTATACATATCTAAGTGAATGTGTGCATCAATAATGAAGCTATCCATTTGTAGCCCTCAATTCCTGATATATCCTTTTCTTATACTCTAGAAATGCTTCTGATAAAACTAACGCTTCCTCTCTTGGTCTTGAAAAAGGAATTGTGAATTCTTTTTTTATCGAAGCCGGACGAGCTGACAACACGATCACACGATCAGATAGAAATAATGCTTCTTCTATATTATGCGTTACGAAAAGGATTGATCGTTGATGCTCATTCCACATTGCTAATAACCACTTTTGCATGTCCAAACGGGTAAATTCATCCAATGCGGAAAATGGTTCATCTAAACAAATAACAGGCTGGGGACTTAAAATACTGCGTACAAAAGAAGCGCGCTGCTTCATTCCTCCAGATAATTCATGGGGATATGCATTTTCATATCCTTTTAAGCCAGCTCGTTCTAGCATTCGTTTTGCTTCTAATTCATCTTTTCTACCTGCAATTTCTGCCGCTAAGACAACATTTTGTAAAATCGAACGCCAAGGAAGTAAGGAATCTGATTGAGGCATATAGCTGATGAATCCCCGTTTGCCGATAATCTCTTTTCCATTTAATTTAATCGTACCGGAATTAGGTGAGGTAATCCCTCCAATCAGTCGAAATAACGTGCTCTTCCCACTTCCTGATGGTCCAACAATCGAAACAAACTCTCCGTTTCGCACCGTTAATGAAATACGATTAAGAATAGTAGTTTCCCCATATTTTTTTGTTAGATTTACAAGTTCTAAGTTACTCACTGATCTTCCCTTCTTCCGGTTTCCATTTAATTACTCTTTTTTCAATTAATGAAATACAACCAAAAAACAATAAACTTAACAGCACTATAAATAAGATAGCAACAAAGACACGATCTGTTCGGAAAGACGAAGATGCCAAAGTCATATATACTCCAATTCCTTCACTTGCACCAAGCCATTCAGATATCACCGCTCCCATTACGCTATATGTCGCCGATATCTTTAAACCACTAAACAAAGAAGGTAATCCATATGGCCACTCTAGCTTACGAAAGATTTGCCCTTTACTGGCACCTGTCATTTGCATATAGTGTTTCAGTTCTCCACTTGTTTGTCTAAATCCATCTAAAGCTGCTATAGTTATTGGAAAAAAACAAACAAGTGTAATAACAATTAATTTCGGCAATATTCCAAAACCAAACCAAATTACTAATAAGGGAGCTAAAATAATAATAGGTATATTCTGTGATATTATTAATAATGGATAAAAGGCTTCCCTAACTGTCGGAATGAGATGAAGACAAACAGCAACGAGCGTACCTACACTGCTGCCTATCATAAATCCGATAATCGATAGTTGGATAGTCGATTGTAGATGACTAGCATAATTTGGCCAGCCATTGACAGCTTCTTGCCATATTACACTTGGAGCAGGTAGTAGCCAAGCTGGGATCGAAAAAATACGACAAGCTATTTCCCAACTGATAAGGAAAAGGATGAGGACCAGAGCTGGTCGCCATCCCTTTTCTCGCAATCTTCTCATTAGCGATACTTCTCCGTTAATTGTTCCATGGAAGCTCCAGAAGGTTGATAAAGAACCTTCACCTGTGAAATAACATTTTCACAACCAATTTCAGTCATCCTTTTATTCATCTTCTCAATAATTCCAAATAGTTCTGCAAGATCACCTTGCATTGTAGTTTCTAGTGGACTTACCTGATACTTAACTCCGGAATGATCGATAATCTTAATCGCTTCATCCACATACGGAATAACATCTTCACCATTTTTCGTTTTCGGGATAATTTGAATACTAACTAGTGCATCTGCCATCATTTATTCCTCCTTTGTTTCTGGTAAAAACTCATTTGTAAATGCTTTTTCACTATCTAACGGTTTATCTAACAGCTCATTCTCATACATCCAATTGGCGTAATTCTCCCATACCTCTTGCTTTTGTTTCCCCCACTGGTCCGCATCATCTTGATACTTTGACGCTAACCAAGCTTGACTTGCTTTTACTAATTCTGCATCCAAATCAGGAACAGCGTTAATTAAGATATCAGCGGTTTCCTCTGGTTGCTCAATTGCTAGATTATAACCTTTAGATACTGCAGCTAAGAATTGCTTAACTGTTTCTGGATCATCTTTGATCATTTTTTCATTGGTAGCTAAAACCGGCGTGTAATAATCTAAATTTGACGAATAATCGGTTAAATACACCATATTAATTTCTTCATCACGGAGCTCTGCCTCTACACCAGTCCAACCATAATAAATCCACGCAAAATCAATATCTCTTTTCACCGCAGTAAAAAAGTCCGTATCGCCCATGTTGATAATATCAACTGATTCTACATTAGCATTTTCCTGCTGCATGAGTGAGGTTAGAACCGCTTTTTCTACTGGAGCTCCCCAGCCACCATATGTTTTATCTTCAAAATCTTTAGGTGTAGTAATCTGTTTATTCTTGGGTGAGGCAAAACCTGAGGTATTATGCTGTATAACAGCAGCAATGGAAACAATCGGTATATCTTGTACACGAGCTTCAGTAATCCCCTCCTGATAACTCACACCAAAATCTGCTTTACCAGATGCAATTAACTGATCTGCTCCCGCTTCACCAGGCATAATTATGTCCACATCAAGGCCTTGCTCTTCAAAATATCCCTTCTCTTTTGCAACATATAATCCTGTATGATTCGTATTTGGTGTCCAATCAAGTACAACAGAGATCTTTTTCTTTTCTGTTGAGTCATTGTTCTGCTGACTTTGTTCTTTCTCTTCTGTACCACATGCCGTTAATATAAGCAGTGTAATCCCTAAACTAAGCAGTAAAAGCTTCTTCAATGTTTTCCTCCTCTTGAATACCTTTCTCATTGTAAGGAACAGCGTATGTATCATCTTGTTTGACTGTAATTCCTTCGCTAAGAATAAAAGCGCAAACACCCGATTAGCAACGCAGCGACGATTCAACGGAGATAAAGGACTCACGGTGAGCTTGCGAGCCGATGATGATTTAGATTAGGGCGATTCATGATGAAGTAGCCTAGTTTCTGGGCGCTGGAGCTGGACGCAGCTCAACACGCAAATTTTATAATTTCTTAGACTATAAAAAATGCCCTAGATGGTTAATCACCATTAGGGCATATACAACTTAATATTTGATGTATCAAACATGTTCCCTACGCTGGTTTAAACCAGATCAGGTTCTAAGAGTCAGTACCTTACGGATACAATCTCAACCAGCAACACTGGTCCCCCTACAACTTTAGTATTCTATTATTAATTCCATAGTAACTATGACATAATTCGTCCATTTAATCAAGTTTAAGAAACTCAAAAAATATAGAAACTTCTATGAACATAGAAGCAACTTCTGCATAAAGTGACACTTTAATCAGTGGGGGTTTTATTTATCCCACATTGATTGTTAGCACCACAGACCTAAAATCCTTTGAACCGACCGGACATTTACCGGCAATCGATCCTCCACTTCCCCATAGTGGTTTTACTTTATTGCTTAAAGTGGATTATTACTGCCAGTTATATGTGTGGGATAAACCTATAAAAAACCTCTTAAAGTATAACCACCATACCTTAAGAGGTTTTCTTCCCTATTTATTTAGGTTATAGAACGCTGTCTTACCAGCATATTCACCCATGCCTGCTAGCTCATCTTCAATGCGAAGCAGTTGATTGTATTTAGCTACACGATCTGTTCGAGAAGGTGCACCTGTTTTGATCTGACCTGCATTAGTCGCTACAGCAAGGTCAGCGATCGTTGCATCTTCTGTTTCTCCTGAACGGTGTGAGATAACCGCTGTATAGCCAGCGCGTTTTGCCATTTCGATTGCTTCGAACGTCTCTGTTAATGTACCGATTTGATTAACTTTTACTAAGATAGAGTTTCCAATACCTTGTTCAATACCTTTGGAAAGCTTATTAGTATTTGTTACAAATAAATCATCTCCGACAAGCTGTACTCGTCCACCAAGACGATCTGTTAATACTTTAAATCCATCCCAATCATTTTCATCTAGTCCATCTTCAATGGAGATAATTGGGTATTTGTTGATCATGTCTTCATACCAATCAACCATCTCTTCAGAAGTACGAACAACACCTTCACCTTTTAGATTATATTTACCATCTTCATATATTTCTGAAGCAGCAACATCCATTGCAAGCTTCACTTCTTCTCCTGGCTTGTAACCAGCAGCTTCAATTGCTTCCACAATTGTTTGTAAAGCTTCTTCATTAGAAGCAAGGTTTGGTGCAAATCCGCCTTCGTCACCAACAGCTGTGTTATACCCCTTTGATTTTAATACATTTTTCAATGAATGGAAAATTTCAGCACCCGTACGTAGTGCTTCTTGGAACGTTTCTGCTCCAACTGGCATAACCATAAACTCTTGAATATCTACGTTATTATCGGCATGCTCACCACCATTAAGAATATTCATCATTGGTGTTGGTAGGGTTTTTGCATTAAATCCACCGAGGTAGTTATATAACGGTACTTCAAGATAACTAGCAGCAGCATGTGCTACAGCCATGGATACACCAAGAATTGCGTTAGAACCAAGTTTGCCTTTATTTTCAGTTCCATCTAATTCGATCATTAACGCATCGATGATATTCTGACGAGTAACATCAATCCCAAGTAATTCAGGTGCAATTATTTCATTTACGTTTTGAACTGCTTTTAGAACACCTTTTCCAAGATAACGATCTTTATCACCATCACGTAATTCCACAGCCTCGTATTCACCGGTAGATGCACCGCTTGGCACAAGTGCAGAACCGAAGGCACCTGATTCTGTAAATACTTCCACTTCAACTGTCGGGTTACCGCGTGAGTCTAATACTTCACGTGCATATACATCAGTAATGTATGGCATAATTTTTCTCTCCTTTAATTTCCTTTTATTTAATTAATGATTCGCCAGTCATTTCTTCTGGTTTTTCAATACCTAGTAAATCCAATAAGGTTGGTGATAGATCAGCTAAAATCCCACCATCTCGTAATGTTATATTTTCTTCTGTCACAATTACCGGAACAGGATTTGTCGTATGAGCAGTCATTGGCTTACCTTCAAGCGTAACTACCTCATCAGAATTACCGTGATCAGCAGTAATAATGGCATTCCCGCCAAGCTCTTTAATTTTATCAACAATTTTCCCTAGACATTCATCAACTACTTCAATTGCTTTAATAGTCGGCTGTAATTTACCAGAATGTCCAACCATGTCCGGGTTAGCAAAGTTCAAGATAATTGCATTGTGTTCACCAGCATCAAGTTCTTTGAGCAACGCGTCCGTCACTCCATAAGCACTCATTTCTGGTTTTAAATCATATGTTGCAACCTTTGGCGAATCAATCAATACACGTTTTTCACCATCAAATTCTTTCTCACGACCACCACTCATAAAGAAAGTGACATGTGGATATTTTTCTGTCTCAGCAATACGTAATTGCTTCAAATTATGCTGAGATAATACTTCGCCAACTGTATTATCTAGGTTAACAGGTTCGTAAGCAACATAGCCATCGACTGTTTCACTAAAATTCGTTAACATTACAAAGTCCAAATTTTTTGGCACGTGCTCACCACGATCAAAATCACGAAAATCTTCATTTGCAAAGGTACGTGAAATCTGAATAGCGCGATCTGGACGGAAGTTATAAAAGATTATAGAATCTCCATCTTTAATTTTCCCAACTGCTTCACCGTTTTCATCTGTGATGACAGATGGAATAACAAACTCATCGTAAATTTCATTTGCATATGAATCGTCAACAACCTCTATTGGGTCTTGATATGCTGGTCCTTCTCCATATACCATTGCATCATACGCTTTTTTCACACGATCCCAACGTTTGTCACGATCCATGGAATAATAGCGGCCTGAAATGGTTGCAAATTGACCAACACCGTATTCCTTGATCTTATCCTGCGTTTGTTTAATATATTCTTTCGCTGTTTGCGGACCAACATCTCGTCCATCAAGAAATGCATGGATGTACACTTCTTTCAACTCATTATCTTTTGCTAGTTTTAATAAAGCAAATAAATGATTGATATGACTATGCACGCCTCCATCGGAAAGCAATCCAAAAACATGCAATGCTTTTTTGTTTTTCTTCGCATTTTCTATTGATTTTTTAAAGGCCTCTTTTTCAAAGAACTCGCCATTCTTAATGGACAAATTCACACGAGTTAAACTTTGATAAACGATGCGCCCAGCTCCAATATTTAAATGCCCGACCTCGGAGTTTCCCATTTGCCCTTCAGGTAGACCAACTGCCTCACCACATGCTGTTAATTGGTTGTGAGCATAGGTATTCCAATAACGATCAAAGTTAGGAGTATTGGCTTGCTTTACAGCATTTCCTTTTTCCTCATCACGAAGAGCGAAGCCATCCAAGATGATTAATGCTGCTAATTTATCCTGTTTCATTTTTTACCTGCCTCCACTAATTGTAAGAAGGATTCTGGTTGAAGGCTAGCACCACCAACTAATGCACCGTCAATATCGGATTGTGCTAGTAACTCCTCTATATTAGCTGGTTTTACACTTCCACCATATTGAATAACTACATGGTCTGCTGTTTCCTTTGAAGTAAGTTTTGCAATAACTTGTCTAATATATGCACATACTTCATTTGCTTCAGCACTTGTAGCTGTTTTACCTGTACCAATTGCCCAAATCGGTTCATAAGCTATGATCGTTTCAGCCACTTGTTGGTCTGATAGACCTTCTAAAGCTTTAATCACTTGGTTTTCGACATGATCCATTGTTTCATTTGCCTCACGCTGTTCTAGGGTTTCACCAACACAAACAATTGGAACTAAATGATGATTAAATGCAGCATGAACTTTTTTATTCACCGTTTCGTCCGTTTCATTATAATATTCTCGTCGCTCCGAATGTCCAAGTACAACATGCGTTATACCTAAATCCTCTAGCATAACTGGACTTACTTCACCGGTAAAAGCTCCACTTTCTTCATAGTGCATCGTTTGTGCAGCAACTTTAAGATTTGTATCTTTTGTTTTATCAACAAGAGATGCTAAAAATGGGAATGGCGCACAAACAATTGCCTCTACATTCTTATCTTCAGGTATTTTTGCTCCGACTTCATCAACAAATTGATTCGCTTCTGTTGAAACTTTGTTCATCTTCCAGTTTCCAGCAATTACTTTCTTGCGCATCTTCTCACCTCATTATGTTTTATTATTTATCACTTAATGCTTCGACACCAGGTAGCACTTTTCCTTCCATAAATTCAAGGGATGCACCACCACCAGTTGAAACATGATCCATTTTTTCACTAAGATCAAATTTTTCAACAGCAGCAGCAGAATCGCCACCGCCAATTACAGTATATCCTTCTGTCGTTGCTAATGCATTTGCAACTGCCTTTGTGCCATTGGCAAATGCTTCCATTTCAAACACACCCATTGGTCCATTCCAGATGATTAGTTTCGAATCAGCAACGATTTGTGCATATTTCTTACTTGTTGCCGGTCCAATATCTAACGCTTCCCAATCAGCAGGAATCTGATCAATTGCTACTTCTTTCGTATTAGCCGTTTCCGCAAAGTCATCTGCTACAATCACATCAACGGGAAGGACAAAATTAACACCTTTATCCTCTGCTTTTTTCATAAAATCCTTAGCGAGTTCGATCTTATCTTCCTCTAACAAAGAGTTACCAATTTCGTACCCTTGTGCTTTAATAAAGGTATAAGCTAAACCGCCACCGATAATTAAATTATCTACTTTATCAAGTAAATTATCAATGACATTTATTTTATCTTTTACTTTAGCTCCACCAATTATTGCCGTAAATGGTCGTTCCGGATTATCCAATGCTTTCCCTAATACTTCAATT
The DNA here is from genome assembly GCF_016919725.2 of Virgibacillus sp. AGTR. Lineage (GTDB taxonomy): Bacteria > Bacillota > Bacilli > Bacillales > Amphibacillaceae > Virgibacillus > Virgibacillus salarius. The sequence goes on along the minus strand of NZ_JAJERH010000003.1, from coordinate 47,709 downwards.
TCTTTTTCCATTAAGAAACCTGCAGCAGCAGGAAGCTTCTCAGCAATACCTGTTGTTGAAGCATGAGCGCGATGTGCAGCTCCAAATGCGTCATTAACATAGTAGTCAGCCATACTTGCAAATGCTTGTACAAGATTCTCATCATTCTTTTCTTCGCCAGCTTCAAAACGAACATTTTCAATTAAAACAATGTCTCCATCGCTAACTTGTGAAACAGCTTCGTTTACTTCATCTCCGTAAACAGCATCCGTCTTCACAATTTCTTTACCGATTAAATCACTTAATCGGTCTGCAACAGGATCTAAGCGTAGTTCCTCTACAACTTCACCTTTAGGACGTCCTAGATGACTGGCAAGTATTGTTATTGCTCCCTGATTAGAAAGATATTCAATAGTTGGCAATGCTGCTCTGATTCTAGTATCATCAGTTACTTTACCATCTTTCATTGGAACGTTGAAATCAACTCGGCAAAATACTCTTTTTCCTTTTAGCTCAAGATCTGTTAATGATTTTTTGTTCATGTTCTTCTGCCTCCCTATTTTAGGAATATGTAGTTCTCATTACAATTTAGGGATTCCCTTATATGGGATCATTAGTCATGCAAATAAAAACATGGAAAACGGAGGAGGATTTGGTCCCTCCCCCGCTTATTTATCTTATAGTCCTTGTTTTTTCAGGAATGCAGCTAAGTCCACACAACGAGAAGAATAACCCATTTCATTATCATACCATGAAATTACTTTAACCATGTTATCTTCTAGTACCATTGTTGATAAACCATCTACAATAGAAGAATGAGTGTTACCAACAATATCCGATGATACAAGCGGTTCTTCGCTATATTCTAGAATTCCTTTTAACTCGCCTTCAGCAGCTTCTTTTAGTGCAGCATTTATGTCTTCTGCTGTAACATTTTGGTCAAGTTCAGCAACTAGATCAACCAATGAACCATCTGGAGTTGGTACTCGTACTGCACCACCATTTAGTTTACCATTCAGTTCAGGAAGTACTTTTCCAACTGCCTTAGCTGCACCAGTAGTAGTAGGAATAATGTTTTGAGCAGCCGCTCTTGCACGACGATAATCTTTATGCGGTAAATCAAGAATTTGTTGATCATTTGTGTAAGAATGGATTGTTGTCATTAGTCCACGCTTAATTCCAAATTTGTCGTGTAATACTTTTGCATATGGTGCTAAGCAGTTTGTTGTACAAGACGCATTAGAAATAATATTATGTTTAGCTGGGTCATACTGATCGTCATTTACACCCATTACCATTGTTAAATCTTCATTTTTACCAGGTGCAGAAATAATTACTTTTTTCGCTCCTGCATCGATATGTTTCTGAGCATCTTCACCATTTGTGAAGCGACCAGTAGATTCAATGACAACTTCTACACCAAGATCTCCCCAGCCTAAATCAGCAGGGTCGCGTTCTGATAATACTTTAATTTCTTTTCCACCTACTACAATGTTAGAGCCATTAACAGATACTTCTTCATCAAGATGTCCATGAATGGAATCATACTTTAAAAGATGTGCAAGCATGTTTGCATCTGTTAAGTCATTTACTGCAACTACTTCAACCTCATCATTCTTAAGAGATTGACGAAATACGTTACGTCCAATTCTACCAAAACCGTTAATTCCTACTTTTACTGTCATGTATATTCCTCCTAAAAAATTATTTACAATATTATATTTAAAGGGAAGTAGTTCCCCTTAAAATCTCTTCTGCCGCCGCTTCATCGGTAATTAGCAAATCACTTTTTCCTTGTTTAAAAAAGGATGCTATTGCTTGGGCCTTTGACTCTCCACCAGCGATGGTTATGACATAAGGGATTTTTTTTAGATCTTCTAATTGAATCCCTACTGTCCGCACTTTATGAACCACATCGCCCTCGCTATCAAAATAATAGCCAAAAGCTTCACTCATCGCTTGATTTTCCTTCAGTTTTTTCACAACAGTTTCAGAAGTTTTTCTGCGGTGCGCCATCGTCAGTGCGTCTCCTACACCGTGTAATGCAATCGTAGCACTCTTTATTTGTTCCAAGGTCTCATTTATCGATGGCTCCTGGATAATAGACTGATAAGCTGATTCACTCAGTGGATCTGGGACATATAGTAGTCGGTAATCACCGTTGGCTTTTCGGGCCATCTCAGCAGCAATTGTGTTTGCTTGATTTTCAACTTTTTCACCAATTCCTCCACGAGCAGGGACAAATAAGGTACCTTCTTTATTTAGTGGTGTCATCATACTCGCTACTGCTGCCATCGTTGTTCCACCTGTTACAGCTATGGTACTATCCTCACCAACGATCGTTTTCAAAAAGGCAATACAGGCTTTTCCTAATTCTTGTTTTACCCATCCATAAGCATCACTATTACCCGGGACAACAATAACATTACTTATAGATAATGTATCCTGTAATTGCTCTTCTAAAACGCGTAACCCCATGATTTCACCCATAAATGAAGCTAAGCTCTCCAGTACTACTTTTCCCTCTTCCGAGATATACATTCCTTTTGCAGTAACTTGAATTAAATCTTGATGCTGCAGTAAGTCAATTTCTCCTCGAACACTTCTCTCTGTCATGTTGGTGTTGTCAGCAAGCCCCCTTCTACCAATTGGCTGTAATAAGTCAATACTTCGCAGAATTGCATAGCGTTGCTGCATAATTTCTAGAACATCTGGTAATAATTTTTTCTGTAAGTCAATCAGCTCTCTCATCAAAGGACTCCTTTATATATGGACATAAAAAGTCCCGGATGGTTATATCGCGTCCCGGAAGCACCAAAAAAATAAATCCTTCCTACAATTTTTATTATAGCAAAGATGTAAAATTACACAACTAAAAAGTATATTTATCTAAAAAAGCTTTTACTACTTTCTGTATGACCGTTTTTTTGCTACTTCGTAAACCGCTTACCTATCTTATAATAGTTACTAGGTTTAACGATTCGATAGTGGCATGATAAACGATGTCATACCTTAGCTTCTAGAGCCTCACTTAATACTGCAAAATTAAGCTGAGCAGCATCAATAGAAATGTCATCTATAACCACACACGGAATAAGCAGTTGATATGTCTCCAACCACTTATCATTCGTGTAAATATCTCGCTCTTCCAGTTTAAATGGATAGTCCCTCTGTAAAACTTCCAGCATGAACTTAGCATCATCACATAGTGGACAAGAATCTTTCGTATACAAAATGATGTTCAGCATGCTATCTCTCCTTCCGTTTGAGTGATGCCGGAATATTTAATTGTTCTCGATATTTCATCACTGTTCTTCTTGCGATTTGCAAATTATAATCAAGTGCTAACTTATTTTTTATCTTCTCATCCGATAAAGGATTTATCTTATCTTCATTGCTAATTAGTTCAGCTATCATCTGCTTTACTGCTAAGGCAGATGCTTTTGAACCGTTTGCTTGTTTAATACCTGATTGCAAAAAGAAGTTTAGTGGCAGTACCCCATTCGTTGTTTGAACATATTTATTAGCTACCGTTCGACTTATTGTGGAAACATGCAGATCTAAATCACTTGCAATCTCTCTCAGAGTCAGAGGCCTAAGCATAGATGCTCCTTTTTCAAAATACATATGTTGCTTTTCAACAATCACCTGGATTACCCGCTCCAGCGTATCACTTCTATAGACAATAGCCTTTTTTAACGATTCTAGCTGATTTAATTTTTCTTTCACATAGTTAGCAGTTTGTTTTTCCTTAAAGGTACTATTTTGGTAATCCGTATTTATCGTAATTTTTGGAACGCTCCACGAATAAAATGATATCTTCCAGTTACCAGCCTCTTTAAAAATAGTAGCTTCTGGAATAATATAGTCAGCTTTTTTCGTTGTAAGAAGCTGACCTGGCTTAGGGTGGCAATTTTTAATATGATCAATGACTTCTTCAACGTACGAATGAGACACTCCATAGTGTTCTGATATTCGCTGAATATTATCATCTGCCAGCCATTCTATGTGTTCTTGTATGAGATCCTGCAAAAAGGCTGGTACGAACGAATGTGCTGCTAGTTGTAACTCAATACATTCAGATAATGATCTAGCACCTATACCAGCTGGTTCTAAGGATTGTATATGCTTTAAAGCTTCTTCTACTATTTCAATGGTAGTATTACACTTAGCTGCCCATATGTCCAATGATACATCTAAGTAACCGCTTTCATTTAATGAATCAATTCCAAACAAGACAACAGGTCTTATTTCCTCGGAAATAGAAAGCGTAAACAATTGCTGTTTTAATTGATCATATAAGGTCAACTCCGATGAATTGATTTCTCCAATAGAAACAGAGGTATCAGAAGAACGATACTGAACATGCTCATCATTATACCTAATTTCTTCAATGACTGGATTTTCTTTTTCTATTTCCCTTATATATTCCATCAGTTCCATACTAGACATTTGTAATACCTGAATGGATTGCATTAGGGACTGATTCATTTTCCATTGCAACACTTGCTCATTTACAAGTTGTAATTTCATGTCTATCCCCCCAATACTTCCCCTATCATTTATTTTGCCATAAATTTTTTATTACAGCTAGTTTATTAGCTAAAAAATAACGATAGGTTTTCTCCCTACTATCTACGCATGCTATAATAATGCTGAAGCTTCAATAATGCGATTCGTTTATCCATCGCTGTTAGTTAGTCCTACTACTGTCACTAAGATCTCGGCATATGCTCCGATTAGTTGACAGTAAAAACACAGTTGAAATGTATTTCACAAGTAAGGGAGTAATCAAGAATGATCGAAGTGTACACAGATGGTGCTGCAAATGGAGATCCTGGTCCAAGTGGTGCGGGGATATTTATAAAAAAAGGGAAAAATAATTATCATTATGCGTATCCATTAGGTATACTATCAAATCACGAAGCAGAGTTCTTTGCTGTAATTCAGGCACTTGAATTATGCAGAAAAGAATTCCCAGAGGAGATTCTTTCCTTTCGATCTGATTCTAAGCTAGTCGTCGATGTAATTGAGAAAGGATTCACTAAAAACCAAAAATTTTTGCCATTACTACAGAAAATACAAGAGGAAGCAGCACACTTTTCTTTCTTTTTTATCAAATGGATTCCCGAGAAACAAAACTTCCATGCTGATAAACTATCTAAAAAAGCCATTCATTTAAATAAAAGCTGACTCCGATGGAGAGCCAGCCATATTTACATTTCTATTCCCTATACCCGGTATTTGCTTTTACTTGAACTTCTGCATAATGGTTTAAATCTACTTCTTTAGAAAGCATAGTTCCAATATACCCGCCTAAAAAGCCTAATGGTACTGAAATCAATGCAGGATTGGTTAATGGGAAAATAGGTTCACCAACAAATATTGCTGCTCCTTCAATAGGTGAAAATACATTTGGACTAATCGAAACTAGAACAAGCGCTGATACGAGACCGAATAACATTGCCGTAATTGCTCCTGCTGTATTAAATCGTTTCCAATAAATTGTATAAAGGATCACAGGTAAATTGGCACTTGCCGCAACACAAAATGCTAACGATACAAGGAATGCAACATTCATTGTTTGTGCAAATAGGGCAAATATGATGGAGAATACGGAAACGCCTAAGGAAGCATAACGTGCTGCAAGCATCTGCTGCTTATCCGTTGCTTTTCCTTTTTTTATAATTTGTCCATAAATATCATGAGCAAAAGCGGAAGCTCCAGACAAAACAAGGCCAGCGACAACAGCAAGTATGGTTGCAAACGCTACCGCTGAAACGAATGACATTAGAAAATTTCCACCAAGTGCTTCTGCTAATAATGGAGCAGCCATATTACCAGCAGGATTTGCCGCAGTAATTAGCTCTTCCCCAACAAATGCTGCTGCTCCAAATCCTAGAAAGATAGTTAATACATAAAATATACCAACGACCCATGTTGCTGTTACGACAGAACTTCTTGCTGTTTTGGCATTTCTTACTGTAAAGAACCGCATTAAAATATGTGGCAGCCCTGCAGTACCGAGAACTAAAGCTAACATTAATGATATTGTATCTAGTGGTACGTTATACTTCAATCCTGGGTTTAAGTAATCTGCTCCATGACTAGTTACCGTTTTCATCTCGCTAAACATGCCTAGAATATTAAAATTAAACTTCGCCAATACCATAAATGCAATAATCACTGTACCAATCATTAATAATACTGCCTTAATAATTTGCACCCAGCTCGTTGCCGTCATGCCTCCAAATAAGACATATATTGTCATCATTACTCCAACTATTAGCACTGCAATCCAATAATCTATATCAAATAATAGCTGAATTAAAGCTCCTGCACCAACAAGCTGGGCAATCATATAAAATATGACAATAGTAATCGTGCTAAGCGCGGCAATTCCTCTTACTTTTTTAGCATCAAATCTTGCATTAATCATGTCTGCCAATGTATATTTCCCTAAGTTCCTAAGAGGCTCTGCTACTAAGAACATTACAACTAAATATGCTATTAAAAATCCAATACTATAAAAGAAGCCATCAAATCCGTAAAGCGCGATTGCTCCCGCTATGCCTAAAAAAGAAGCGGCTGATAGGTAATCACCTGCGATAGCAAGACCATTTTGCCACCCCTTTAATCCACCACCGGCAGTATAAAAATCTCCGGTTGTTTGCGTTTTTTTAGCTGCATAATAGGTAATTACCAAGGTAGCTATGACAATAATTAAGAAGAGTGTTACTACGGTAGCATTCATTCATGTCTACCCCCTAGCTGATTTTCAACGATTTCATCTGATTGGCGGTCAAAGCTTGCTGATTTTTTAACATAAACGGTACAAAAAACCCAAGTCATAATAAATTGGCAAAACGCAAAAATCCATGCCCAAGAGATATCGCCAATTACCGGCGTGTTTAAAATTGTAGAATACGAAGTTAAAATGGGTAACATAAAATAGAAAACTAAAAAGAAAACAGTAAGCGGTAGAATAAACTTTTTCCGTTTAGCAATTAAATTTTTAAATGCTTTACTTTCAGATACTGCAATGAAATCTGGCTTACCTTTCGAAAATTCTTCTTTTTTGAAATCGCTTTCAACACTCATGCTCATTCCTCCCTCAATTTTTCATTATTTATAAAGTGAAACTTCCATCCGTGGGGGAGTGTGTTTATCTCCCACGGATGGTTAGGTGAACCAATCGGACATTTACTGGCAGTCGACCACACACTTATCCATATTCATTTCACTTTATCGCTTGAAGTGGGGGGCTTACTGCCAGTTATATGCGGGATAAAGTGAAACTTCCATCCGTGGGGGAGTTTGTTTATCCCCACGGATGGTTAGGTGAACCAATCGGACATTTACTGGCAGTTGATCCCCTCTTACCTATATTGGGTTCACTTTATTACTTGAGGTGGGGGCTTACTGCCAGTTATATGCGGGATAAAGTGAAACTTCCATCCGTGGGGGAGTTTGTTTATCTCCCACGGATGGTTAGGTGAACCAATCGGACATTTACTGGCAGTCGACCACACACTTATCCATATTCATTTCCCTTTATCGCTTGAAGTGGGGGGCTTACTGCCAGTTATATGCGGGATAAAGCGAAACTTCCATCCGTGGGGGAGTGTGTTTATCTCCCGCGGATGGTTAGGTGAACCAATCGGACATTTACTGGCAGTCGACCACACACTTATCCATATTCATTTCACTTTATCGCTTGAAGTGGGGGCTTACTGCCAGTTATATGCGGGATAAAGTGAAACTTCCATCCGTGGGGGAGTTTGTTTATCCCCACGGATGGTTAGGTGAACCAATCGGACATTTACTGGCAGTTGATCCCCCTCTTACCTATATTGGGTTCACTTTATTGCTTGAAGTGGGGGGCTTACTGCCAGTTATATGCGGGATAAAGTGAAACTTCCATCCGTGGGGAGCTTTGTTTATCCCCACGGATGGTTAGGTGAACCAATCGGACATTTACTGGCAGTCGACCACACACTTATCCATATTCATTTCACTTTATCGCTTGAAGTGGGGGCTTACTGCCAGTTATATGCGGGATAAAACATAACCCTATTTTTCAATACTCAAATAGTATACTAACTTTAATAAATATTCAATCTATTTTAAAAATTTATTATAAATTAGGCTAAAAGTAATAGGTTAATTTTGATTAAATATCTGGATATTTAGGTAATTTCACACCACTTTCCTTCACACGGATTATAAAAAGAGAATATAAACAACGAATTTGATGCAAAAATAATAATAAGTTAATTTAGAATATTCGATATTTTTATAGAAATGAGCGCTTTTGAAATAGAAACATTTACATTGTTTTATTCTATTTGTATTCGAGTCAGTAGTAGTAAAAACAAAAAAGCCCCAATCGTCTGAAGTAGATAGATACAGACGAACTTGGACTTTCTCCAATAATTGCTATAACTTATTCCCTTATCTTATTTTCCATCTGGCCAATAGCTTCAATTTCTACTTTTACTACATCACCATCATGTAAAAATTGTGCTGGTTCCCTAGCAAACCCAACGCCATCCGGTGTACCTGTCATAATAATATCTCCTGGGTATAAGGTTATTAATCTCGAAATAAATTGTATTAAAAATGGAACATCAAAAATTAGCTGATTAGTGTTTGCAGATTGGCGTTCTTCCCCATTTACAAATGAACGAATTGATAGATTAGATGGATCTTTTAATTCTTCCGTTGTTACGATCCATGGTCCGATTGGTGTGCTACGATCTAATGTCTTACCTTGTAACCATTGGGGTGTTCGCTTCTGAAGATCTCGAGCTGTTGTATCATTAGCTATCGCATAACCCGCAACATAATTCAGTGCGTCATCCTTGAGAACTTTAGAAGCCTTTTTCCCAATTACAACTGCAAGTTCAACCTCATAATCAAGCTCGCTTGTAAAGGCAGGTTTTTCGATTACATCCTCTGGTCCAATTAAAGCATTATTATACTTTGCAAATATTACTGGATACTCGGGCATTTCACCTTTCATTTCCTCTACATGATTCGCGTAGTTTTTGCCTACACAGATGATCTTACTGGGTTTTTCAATAGGTGTTTTTAATCTGACATCATCTAGAGGGATTCTGTTTTCTCCTTCTTCTTTTTCAAGATTGTATTGAACTGCTTCATATGCTCGCTCAATTGCTGATGAACCGATTGCGAAAAAATGAGATGCATCACTAGGAAGATATTTTTCTAAATTCGCTATTATACCTTTCTTTTCATGTGAACTTAGCAATTGCCGATATGCATTCTGTACATCCAATACGTAGTTATCTAATACACAGCCAATTCGCGATTCTTCTTTTCCCTTTATGCAGTAATTGACTAATTTCATACCTACACCTCTTTCATTTAGTCAGTAGCAATAATTTTATCAATATTTATAATAAAAGCACAAGTACTCCTCCCATATCAACTCGCGCTTAGAGAACAGACAGAAAACTGAATGAGTCTTAAAAGCAGAAATAATCGTTCTTTTTCTTTATAATTATAATAAGAATAGATATAGGGAGGAGCGGTACATGTGCAATCTGTTATTGAGTTAGTCGATAGTGTAGAAATTATATCTGCCAAACCACAGTTTATAATTGCTAAGAAAGATCCTTCATTAGAAATCATCGGAATTGGAAGAAGTGCTGTGGTTTTTAAGATTAAATCCACCTCAATGGCCCTCAAAATATTTCCTCCTGTGTTTGAACATATTGCGTTAGAAGAGGCCAAAATATATGCTTTATTGGAAGGGAACAATTTTTTCCCTTCTTTATATGAAGCTGGTAATAACTATCTATTAATCGATTATATTAGCGGATACACATTATATGACTGTTTACTGAAAGGAATTCCACTTACGGAATTGAATATTAAAAAGGTGGACGAAGCCTTACATTCCGTTAAACGATTAGGTTTAAATCCTTCTGATATTCACTTACGGAATATTATGCTAACGTCAGAGGGAACGATTAAATTAATTGACGTAGCCCGTTTTCGACAAACTACATATGACTCTCAATGGGATGACATTAAATTAGCCCTCTCCACCATGTATTTTAAAAAGTACACTCCTAAGAAGATACCTGCATGTATTTTAAATGGCATTGCTTTTTTATATAAAAAGAGAGTAGTACAAGCACCTCTAATTAAATTAAAGAAAGTAGAAAATAAGTAGAGCAAGTACAGTATTTCGAATAACCGTACTCGCTCCATTTCTAGATTAATCCAATTGAAGCTAGGATAATAGCTATGATAACAGATATAACTGGTATAAGAACTGCCACTACGAAAATATCTTTATAGCTATCTTTATGAGACATTCCAGTTATAGTTAACAATGTTAATACTGCACCATTATGCGGTAATGCATCGAGGCCACCTGATGAAAGTGACGCAATACGATGAAATGCCTCTGGTGATATTCCTGTATTCATGGCTATATCATAGTATTTTGAGCCTAATGCCTCTAAGGCAATTCCCATTCCACCTGAAGCGGAACCTGTGGCTCCTGCTAATATATTTACTGCAACTGCTTCAGATATTAGTGGATTTCCTTTAATACCCATTAGTATTTCAGTAAGCTTTTCAAAACCAGGAACCACCTTAACCACCGTTCCAAAGCCTACTGCTGCGCTTGTATTAATAATAGCTGTAACCGATCCGACCGCTCCACTATTGATAGCTTTTATGAAATACTTCGTTTTATGAACATTAAGCAATAGTATTAAGATAATGCCGGATATCAACGCGATGACGATATCCCATTTCAATAAATTCAAGGTAAGCAATACCGTTAATAATGGAAGTAACGATAACAGGAAATTTGGTGTCGATTCCTCTCTATCTTCAACATTTTGTTCTGTCGGTTCTGAAAACGTTTCACCGTTAGCAGTTAATTTCTTTTCTCGCCAGCTCAGATAAAAATAACCACCACCGCCCATAACAATAGCTGCAATAATTCCCATTATTGGTGCAGCGACTGCACTTGTATGAAAGTATTCCATCGGAATTAAATTCTGTATCTGAGGCGTACCCGGCAGTGCAGTCATGGTAAAAGTAAAAGCTCCTAAAGCAACCGTCGCTGGGATTAACCTTCTACTAATATTCGCTTCCCGAAATAGCGTTAATGCTAATGGATATACAGCAAATACAACAACAAATAAGCTTACTCCACCATATGTTAGAACTGCCGACGATACTAATACCCCCAATATTGCTCGCTTCGTACCAATAATCTTTGTTAAAGCTACTGCAACAGATTTAGCCATTCCTGTATCTTCCATTAACTTCCCAAAGATAGCTCCTAACATAAATACCGGAAACCACTGCTTAGCAAAAGATACGAATCCCCCCATATATGTATCTTTATAGGCATCTAGCAAGTCGAGTCCTCCAGTTAGTGCCACAACCCCAGCAGCTATTGGAGCTACCCAAATAATAGACCAGCCTAAATAGGCAAGCACCATTAATACAATCAGCCCCAGTATGATTCCAATCATGAAAAATCCCCCCATATCATTTTGATATTAGATTACTTCAACGATCATGGCTATCCCTTGGCCACCACCAATACATAATGAAGCCATGCCATATGTTTGCCCTCTACGCTTCAACTCTTTAATAAGTGTATATAAAACCCTCGTACCACTCGCGCCAATTGGATGTCCTAAAGCAATTGCACCGCCGTTAACATTTACTTTAGCACGATCCAATCCCATTTCCTTCTCTACAGCAAGATACTGTGATGCAAAAGCTTCATTCACTTCAATTAAATCGATATCTTGTAGACTCATGTTTGCATTATCTAAAGCCTTTTTCATCGCAGGTACTGGACCAATTCCCATGATAGATGGATCAACTCCAGCCACCCCCCATGACATAATCCTAGCAATTGGTTTAAGTTGCTGTTCGTTAATGAACTGCTCTCCAGCTAAAATGACTGCAGCAGCACCATCATTTATACCACTTGCATTCCCACCGGTAACAGTACCCTCATTTTTAAATGAAGTCTTTAACGTTGACAAACGTTCGATTGTTGTATCTTCTCGGATATGTTCATCTGATTCGATCCATAGGGAACCCTTCTTAGACTTCACTTCTACCCCTACAATTTCTTCACTAAATTTACCATCACGTCTAGCTTTACTCGCCCGTTGATGACTTTGATAGGCGTACTCATCTTGTTCACTTCGAGAAATGTGATATTTCTCCGCCAAATTTTCAGCCGTCACGCCCATACCAGCTCCAATGTACTCATCGGTCAATGCGGACCACAACATGTCATCCATCTTCGGCGTTCCTAATTTTGTACCAAACCTACTTCCTCTTAGTGCATGAGGGGCTAAGCTCATATTTTCCACGCCACCAGCTAATGCCACCTGTCCTTCTTTTAATTGAATAGACTGCGCCGCATTAATGACAGCCTGGAGACCAGATCCACATAGTCGATTCACCGTTAATGAAGGACTTTCAATAGGTACTCCCGTATCTAATGCAATATGCCTTGATAAGTAAGGGGCATTCTTTGCAGAATGAATCACATTTCCCATAACTGTAAAATCAATCTGTTTCGCATCAATCTGACTTCGCTGAATAGCTTCTTTACTTACAATTACGCCAAGTTCTGTAGGATCTACATCCTTCAACCCTCCCCCAAATGTACCAAATGGGGTCCGTGCTCCTTCTAAAATATATACATTCTCCATCTATTTTTCACTCCTTACCCATTATTGAGCTGTATAGCCGCCATCTATAATGATTGCCTGACCTGTTACACCTTTTGCTTTATCGCTAGCAAGAAAAACGGTATAGTCAGCAATTTCCTGGACAGATAATAATCGTTTCTGAGGAACCAATGGATAAATAACCTCCTCTAGTACTTTTTCTAGAGAAACATTACGATTTTTTGCTAAACCTTCCATTTGATTACGAACTAATGGTGTATCCACATAACCAGGACAAACTGCATTTACGGTGATTCCATCCGCTGCACCCTCTAAGGCAGCTACCTTTGTTAAACCAATCAACCCATGTTTAGAGCTATTATACGCAGCCTTTCCAGCAAAACCGATTACTCCGTTTATCGAAGACATGTTAATAATACGTCCACTACCCTGCTTTTTCATGATTGGGAAAGCATACTTTGTTGCAGTAAACGGAGCGACTAACATGACCTTTGTCATAAACTCGAATTTCTCCGTTGGGAATTCCTCAATGGAAGCCACATGCTGTAATCCAGCATTATTAATAAGTACATCTAGTTTTCCATAGTGATCTACTGTTTGATCGATAGCCTCTTTTAGTTGCTCCTCATTTGTAACATCACATTGAATTCCTAAACAGTTATAGCCTTTTTCTTGCCAATGATTTACTGATTGTTTAACTTTTTCTTCATTTATATCCGTAAAAACTACGAAAGCTTTATTTTTCAAAAATTCAACACCAATTTCATAGCCAATGCCACTTGCTGCACCAGTTATAAAAACAACCTTATTTTCGACCATCAATAGTTCCTCCTGTTCATTTTTGTTAAAATGCTGCTTCTACTAATTGGTTACTTACGCTAAGTTCAGCTCCAGTAGACGCAATTACTTTTTCAACTGTCCATCCCCTAGCAATTTCTTGAAGAATCAGACCACTGCTCGTTACATCAATTACTGCTCGATCCGTAATGATTCGATCAACGACCTGTTTTCCAGTTAACGGTAATTGACACGCTTTTACTATTTTGGGGTGTCCGTCCTTCGTTACATGGTCCATAATGATAACTATTTTTTTGGCACCATGTACAATATCCATTGCTCCCCCCATTCCTTTAATCATTTTTCCTGGGATCATCCAATTTGCTAAATCGCCCGATTCAGAAACCTCCATCCCACCTAAAATTGCTAGATCCAGATGTTCACCACGTATCATAGCGAACGACTCCGCACTACTGAAATATGAAGCTCCTGTTATGGCGGTCACAGTCTCTTTTCCGGCATTAATTAAATCTGGATCAACCTCATTTGCATAAGGAGATCTGCCAATGCCAAGCAGACCATTTTCCGATTGGAGAACAACCTTTTTGTCGGCTTGAATATAATTGGCAACCATTGTTGGCATACCAATTCCTAGATTAACATAGGAACCGCTTACAATTTCACGCTCAGCTCTTATTGCCATATTTTCTCTTACGTTTACTTTACTTACTTGCTTTAACACCATTATTTCCTCCCTTTTACTACGCTTCTTGTTTTATTGTTAACCGCTCTATTCGCTTTTCCTGTTTCCCTTGAATTAATCGATTCACATAAATACCAGGTGTATGAACAGAAGCCGGGCTTATCATTCCTGTTTCCACTATCTGTTCTACTTCCGCAATGGTAATACTTCCAGCAGCAGCCATCATTGGATTGAAATTTTGTGCCGTTTTCGCATATTGCAAATTACCATCTTTATCCCCTATTGCTGCTCGAATGAGACTATAATCAGCTTTTAGTGAGGTCTCAAGTAAATAATCCTTGCCAGCAAATTGACGTACTTCCTTCCCCTTAGCTATTGCTGTACCCACACCAGCTGGCGTATAGAAAGCTGGTATCCCGGCTCCACCTGCTCGAATTCTTTCAGCTAACGTCCCTTGAGGAACTAGTTCTACTTCTAATTCTCCTGTTAATACCTGACGTTCGAATTCCTTATTTTCACCTACATAGGATCCAATCATCTTATCAATTTGCTTATTTTTTAGTAATAAGCCTAAGCCCCAATCATCAATACCACAATTATTAGAAATTACGGTTAAATGTTTTACATTTGTTTCAACTAAAGCCAAAATAAGATTTTCTGGTATTCCTACTAAACCGAACCCCCCTACCATAATAGTTGCTCCATCTTCCATACTATTTATCGCTTCTAAAAATGATTGATATATTTTTTTCATTCTCTGCACTCCTTTCACAATTATTATGCAAATAACATGCCAACCCTTACGAATTTTTCGATAAGTTTCTCCTTAACCCGCCAATCCTTTGTATAAATAGCATTCCATATTATCTTTTATTAGTAGAAACGGCATAAATAAATACCCCGATTCCATGTTTATGGAAAACGGGGTATTTATTATTAGTATTCATTTGCAAACCCTTACTTCTATTTACCATCTACACATGATTCCAAGTTTATGGAACACATTCCGAAATGCCGGAAGCTAGGAAAGCCCATACTTTCTAAGTTTTTCATAAAAACTTGATTTTTTAATTCCTAGGATCTGCATTGCCCTTTCTTTGTCTCCTTTGCTTTCTTTCATTGCATGTTGAATTGTTTTCTTTTCGGTTAGTTCTAGAATTTCTTTTAAATTCCCTGTCCGCTTCTCTATATTTGCGGGTGGATGCATACGATCTGGTAAATCAGCAACAGTTATTGTTTCATCGTTGGTTAAATGCACTGCAGATTCAATGACATTTTCTAATTCACGAATATTTCCGGGCCAACTATAATAGGTCAGCTGGGTCATTGCTGCTGGATCAATATCCATTACTCTTTTTCCTGTCCTTGCTCTTACTTTATGCAAAATAAACTTTGTAATTATTCGAATATCATCAGGTCTTTCACGTAGGGGTGGTATAAAAACTTGTACAACATTAATTCGGTAGAACAAATCCTCTCGAAACAATTGCTTTTTTATTAACTGTTCCAATGGTTGATTTGTCGCAGCAATGATTCTTACGTCAACCTTTTTAGGAGCCTCTGATCCTATTGATTCTATTTCGCCTTCTTGAAGCACTCTTAAAATTTTTACTTGTGCGGATAATGGCATATCCCCTATTTCATCTAAAAATAACGTCCCCCCATCTGCTAATTGGAACTTTCCTAGTTTCCCCCCTCTTTTTGCTCCAGTAAAAGCTCCTTCTTTATAACCAAATAACTCTGATTCAATTAAATGTTCTGGAATCGCTGCACAATTTACTTTAACAAATGGTTTTGTATTCCTCTCACTTAGATGATGAATACTATGAGCAAATAGTTCCTTCCCTGTACCACTTTCGCCTCGAAGTAAAACAGATACATCACCAGGTGAAACCTTTTTTATTTTTTCCTTTAACTCACTCATCTGCTTGGAACTACCAGCTATATCATGAAGTGAATAGGTAATGCCATGCTGCTCCTTTAATTGATTCCGATAATGTTCAATTTCAAGTAATAAATCTTTAATATGACTGTTCATCAGCATCCATTCTTTCGTATCACGATACAGAACGGTTCCAACTGCACCGACTATCCTGCCTTCAGAACGAACCGGAATTCGATTAGCAATCATGTGATTACCACGAATATACTGTAAATCTGCTATTTCTTCCTTACCAGTTTGTACAACAATATGCATCCTTGTATTTTCTATAACATCCGCTACATGTTTACCGATAACTTCCTGCTTATCCAGCTCTAGAAAACGACAATAGCTATTATTCATATAAGTAACCAAGCCTTGATCATCCACTACTACAAAGCAATGATAGGCATTTTCGAAAACGGTTTCAAAAATTTCATCTTTATACTCAGACGTTAATGTTGCCATAACACATTCCTCATTTCCCTTTGACTATTGGTTTACGATTATTAGAAAGAAAAACGTAATTATTACCTCTTTATTGCAGTGATAGGCTTTATTCCGTATATAACTGACAGTAAATGTCCGGGTTAAGAGCCTTTAGGTCATACCGCGGTACGAACTATCATTGGAGATAAACTAACCCCCTATGATTGAATTTTCACTTTATTTAATCATTAGAACATGCAACGTAGAATTTTTGTAAAACTTTATATCTCGTGCGGGTGTTTTTTCGTTGTGGGTATTTCTTTCAGCCTAAAATTCCAACTGCTAAAAAATGTGTTCAGCAGTTGGAATGATAGTGTAGTCTCTCCATTAAATATTTCAACTCTTCAGCAGCGATTTGTCCTGGTGCAGAGGCATGCTTTCCTGAGCCAAAGGTTGCTGCAGAACCTACGAATTCGCCTGCTATTCTACTCAATATTCCTTTTTTTCCCATCGCAATAGTTATATATGGCTGCTTTGCAGTAGTTTTTATAGTTTCCGCAACAGTTAACAACCGGAGAACATCCGATATGCTATTAGGCATAACAGCAATCTTAACGATGTCTGCTCCAGCGTTTTCCATCGAAATCAAGCGATTAGTCATCTCTTCATTCGTCGGCGTACCTTCAAAATCATGATTAGACATAATTACTATAACTTGGTTCCTCTTTGCCTTTTCCACCAAACGTTTAATCTCAACGGTGCCTGTAAACAATTCAAGATCAATTAAATCAAGATATCCCGATTCGATTGCTGTGCTTAACAAATTTATATATACGGATGTATTCAAATTTTTCATTCCACCCTCTTTATAGGAACGAAATGTAAAGAGTAGTGGTATGCCATCCATTTCTTTATGTAATTCTGAGAGTACGTAAATGACCGCTTCGATACTTTCCGCCTCTTTTAAAGCATCAACACGCCATTCAATAATATCCGGGTTTTCTTTCTTTACCTCATTGAGTTCAGACTTTAACTCATGTAAATTAACACCCATTAAAGGGATAATCACCTTCGGAATACCTTTACCAATAAGGATATCCTTTACGGATACGATATTCATCATTTATCCTCTCCCTAGCAACTTATCTACTCATTATAATCGTTACAGCAATCATTGCCAATATGAGATTATTTCAATTAACGTGCATGTGTATACTATTTCGCTTATAATTAGGGAAACATTCCTGTGAAGAAAGAGGTTACTTATGAGCACGAACGAAACACCATTACGACAAAAAAGTATAGCATTAATTGGATTCATGGGTGTTGGAAAAACATCTATTGGTAAAGAAGTGGCAAAAATGCTTTACCGAGATTTTATTGATGCAGATAAAGAAATTGAAGCAGCGTTTCATATGCCTGCTTCTGAGATATTCCAGACTTATGGTGAAAAAGTCTTTAGACATAAAGAGAAAGAAATCTTACAAAAACTTTGCAAGCAAAAACTAAAAATTATTTC
This sequence comes from Virgibacillus sp. AGTR, assembly GCF_016919725.2. Lineage (GTDB taxonomy): Bacteria > Bacillota > Bacilli > Bacillales > Amphibacillaceae > Virgibacillus > Virgibacillus salarius. The sequence goes on along the minus strand of NZ_JAJERH010000003.1, from coordinate 29,668 downwards.
TCTAGGCGGTGGTGCCTTTCTTCAGGAGGAAATAAGAAATGTCTGTCTGGAAGAATGTATCGTATTTTATTTAGATTTATCGTGGGAGTCGTGGCAAGAAAGAATTAGCTTACTCATAGACAGTAGACCTGTTTTGCAAGGCAAAAGCTTAAAGGAAATTAAAGCACTATTTGAAGAACGGAAATCAATTTATCAAGATCACCATTCGGCTGTTGCAACTGATCAATTAATGATTGAGGATGCAGCGGCTTACATTGTTAAATCACTTAAAACAGCTTGGGACATTTATGAACCACAAAATAACTAACTGAAGGTTTGCATATTTGTGCTAATCGGGTATAATAAAAATAGATAATATGAATAAAATAAAAAAGCATTTGATCTAGACTTAGAAAAAACTTTAATAAAGACCGCTGGTGCTGGTACACCAACGGCCATGTACAATAGCCCTTCAAGGGGGCGGCTCACACAGTTTATAGAAAATAACTACCCACTATGCTTGCCAGGCTTATGGGTGGTTATTTTTTTTGTGACAGTAAAGCAACAACCAATGAACCAAACGAGATCATTAGCACAAGTGCTTCGAACACTGTCATAGGCATCACCCCCCTCTCCTGTTCATCAGTCAGGGAGTGAAACCGCCACCCATGAAAGCCTTATTGTACAATACCATTGTAACAAAAAATAATATCTAATCCTATTTTTGCTTGAAAATAGGGCAATATATTTATGTATAGAAAAAAACTTACTCTATGGCTTCATTTCATTCACTCCAGTTCGTTAAAACTTACATGGTGCGAAAGGTTCATTCTACCTGTTAATCTTCGTCGTCTTTTTTAGCATTCTCTTCTGCTTTAGCATCAGCTTCTAAATCTAGCCAGGACAGCATTTCACGAACAACTGCATTTATTTTTTCATCTATTGCCTCGTCACCATATTTCTGTTTTGCTAATTCTATATTTTTAATGACGTCTTGACCAAATTGTATGATCGGTGTGTCCGCTTCCAGATTATTAAACAAATCAATAAATTCATCAAGTGCTTTATCAAAGCGTTTGCTTTCCATATCATTTGCTTTCATGTTTATCACCCTTTTATAGGATACCCAAAACCTGCTTCTCCTATTTTAACTAAAACAAAAATGGGGTTAATAAAAAAACGAACGATTATTAGTTTAAATTAATGATCGTTCGTTTTTTAATGGTATAGGGAATGACAAAGATAAATATGGGCGTGTTAAGAGCGACCAGAAACGAAACTACTTCGCGTATCGCCCTAAGCTAAGTAATCATCGGCTCACAAGCTCACCTTTGTTTCCTTTATCTCTGACTCGTTCCAGACGCTACGTTTCTAATCGGACGCTTGTGCTTTTGTTCTTAGAATAATTAATTTAGCACCTGAAATATGCGAGACTCCTTGAAAAAGAAGAATGCATTTTCTACGTGCGATGTATTGCTTCCGAAGCCTTGCTTATCCAGCGGGAACAGCACGAGTTCGAAGATCCACTTGGTAACATGTTTTCCTTTACCAAGTGAGCTGAGTGGCCATGCCCGCGGAAAGCACGTATAGTTTCATGGTGCAGCGATGGTACTCCTATTGATAACATGATTATTCATATTTTGAGTAAAGAAGTTGTGTTTTTTCCCTGCCACTTATAACTTAATTAATTAAGTTATTCGCCTGCAATACTTCTTTTTGCTTCTTTCCTTTTACTGTTACATAATTATTTTTAAACCATGCCCACACACTGGCACACACCGTAAAAATCATCGAAATAATTTCACCCCAAAGTTCGTGCGTACCAGGTATTGGGTTCAAATCTGCTGCAATGAGAAATTGGTTAATTAAAGCTAATACTAAGACAATCGTGCGAATAAGCGTACCTCTATCCATGTCTCTCACCCCCTGTACAATAAGATTAAAGAATCCACAAAACAAAAATAATGGAGCTCGTACTTATATATATGCGAAGAAGGTGTAAACATTAGCTAAAACCATTACTATTTTCATTCGTAAATTAAATTTACAGAAGTAAATCACTTATTCTATATATTACGACACTGATTAACAAATTCCTGCTCTTATTCGTAATTTAACAAGTAATGTAGATGTTTAAGCATTAATTTCCGACAAAGCGAATTTTTTCAATCAGTTGGGGGGTGGTTTATCACCTACGGATTGTTAGTACCAGAGGGATATGATCTAAAGTTCTTTGAACCAATCGGACAATTTACCGGCAGTCGCCCCCCTTATCCATATTGGGTTCACTTTATTACTGGTATTGGAGACTAACTGCCAATTATATGCGGGATAAACAAGAAGAGTATTAGAGAGATATATGTATGGAAAATAATTTGATGTGAAGGATGAATTGACAGATAATGTAACAACTATATTTTTACATAAGAATTATAAATCCGAACGAAAGTTTTATGGTGAGTTACTCAAATTATCGTAATTAACTATTACTACGTTGAGTAGCAAGTATAATTTTTATTGACGTACACTTTAGCAGTATTTATAATATAAATGAATTCTAGTGTAAACTAAACGAAGGAGGGTTGTTAAAAAATTATGGGTGGAATTATTATTATCCGTACTTTGAACCGGTAATTTAATACGTTCGAAGGCTCTGTTTTGCTACAGAGTAAGCGGGATAAATCTGCTCATTTTTAACAATCTTCATTACTATATTTTATTAATAAAATGAGAGGAAGGACTGATTATACAATCTTTCCTTTTTATTTATATGAGAAATTGCTTTAGCTCTTTAAATAAGAAGGCTCATTTTGTGCTGATTAGTTTTTTTACAATATCTCATTCTGCATAATGATGCATTCCGTTTACTGGAAGCTACAGACGCCTATGTCTGTGGCTTTTTTGCATTCAGAGCCGAATGCAAATATTTTAAGAAAGGACTGTTAAATCATGGCAAGAAGCAGGAAGAGATATCAGCATAAAAAATCGTCTACTGGAACTCCATCAAATTTCAGTGGGAAGCATTTCATTCACAATAAGCGTTTAATAAATGATATTGTAAATATTGCTCGTATTTCAAAAAGCGACCTTGTATTAGATTTAGGAGCTGGAAAAGGAGCAATTACTAGTATTTTAAGCTCCCGAGCAAGAAAGGTTCTCGCTATAGAATACGATTCAAACTTCATAAAGAAATTAAAACAACTTGAAATGAAAAACACTATAATCATAAAGCAAGACATATTACGTATTTCATTACCTCAAGAGCCATTTGTAGTTGTTTCGAATATTCCATATGCTATTACAACGCCGATTATGAAAATGTTTCTTAATAAACCTTCAAGCGGTTTTCAAAGTGGGGTTATTGTAATGGAAAATGGTGTAGCTAAAAGATTTACATCAAATTTTGTGAAGGAATCATATGTGATCGCTTGGAAAATGTGGTTTGATATTCAGTATGTTAAAGGAATTTCTAGGAGAAATTTTTCCCCGCCACCAAAAGTTGATTCCGCTGTGATTAAAATAAATAGAAAGGCGAAACCGATTGTACCTATTAGCGATTATTTAATCTTCTGGGGACTAGCTGATTATGCACTTAAACATCCACAATATCCTATCGAGATTGCATTAAAAGGTATATTTACACCACCGCAAATGAAGCATTTAAAAAGAAATCTTCAAATAAATAATGAAACTCCAATTGCATCTTTAACGGAACTGCAATGGGGTTCCCTATTTGAAACAATGATAAAGTATGTTCCAAAATCCAGATGGCCAAAGATAAAAAAAGCGAAATTAAACCATTTTTAAAATCTACTTACAAAAGGTTGTGGAATGAGGATTCCTTTTTACTTCTCATTCCACCCATTAATCCGCATATTTCATATCTCAATAGGAGACAATTAACCATTAATTGACTGTTCGCCCTCTATACATAGCCTCTCACTATAACCGCAATTAGAATAGAAAATGGATTTATTCTCTCTTGCTAATGTTTTTTATCACCATTTTACTACGGGGAATACTTGGCATGCTAACCATACTAAAACTTAAATCTTGATCAGGAACATCATAGTTTATTCGATTTACTAGATAATCAAGGCTTACTTTCATTATCTCTATGGTCACCCACTCACCAGCACACCGATGCCCCATAAAATAATCTCCCCCACCTTGTGGAATAAAGTCAAATAAGCCACCATCCCATGTAGTAAACCGATCAGGGTTGAACACATCAGGGTTCTCCCAAATGTTTGGATCGTGATTGGTACCATAAAGATCTAGTAAGGTTAACGTACCTTCTTCAAATTTAAACCCTTTCCAAATGAAATCGTTTTTTACCAGTCCGGCGACAAAAGGAAAAAATGGATAGAATCGCCGAACTTCTTGTATGAACTTCAGAGAATATTTCTCATCACTCCTTTCAAGCTTCTTCGTTTCGTTTGGATAATGATAAACTGTTAAAGCAATAAAATTGATGAATATAGCAATCGCTACAAGTGGCCGTAAGATATTAATCACTTCTACAGCAACTGTATCTGTATCAAGAGAATTCCCATATGGATCGTGATACCTAATAAATTTGTACAAAATACTATTTTCAGATACATTCACTTTTCCATCACGAATCTCTTCAACGAGTTTCCCTACCCACTTTTCTATACGATTTCTAGCATTCCTTCCTAGCCAATGGGTGGGGCCAATAGCTGCTACTGACTCGAACATTGCCCCTAAATCTTTCGTTACCCCTTTTACTTTATTTGCTGACACGGGTATACTTATCCATTCGCAGGCTGTTCTGCACATAATTTCCTTAACTTCTTCATAAAAAATAACCTTATCCATTTGCACCCATTTATCTACCGCTAACTTCCATTGTTTTCTTATAATTCCAGTCAATCTGTCCAGTTCATTGGAAGACATGATCGACATAAACATTTCCTTACGTTGTCTATGGGCTTGTCCATCTAAAGCCTGAACTCCATTCTTACCGAATAATGTTTGTACTGCCCGATTAGGAGCTGCATCTTTTCTTTTAAATTTCTCGTTGTCATAAAATATTTCTGCTGCTTCTTTACCTCCCATGCAAATCGCTTTTTTTCCAACTAGCCTTGTCTCGAAAATATCACAACTAAAAATTTGACGTCTATTTAAGATATACCTATATCCTTCTCTTATAAGACTTAAAGTATGATCTATTCCTTCTTCTCGAGGTATTTGACTTCTATTCGACATATGATCCAACTCCATTTTCGAGTAATGATCTTAATTTTTGTAGATTATCCCCGGTTTATTCGCAAAAATACAAGGACAATCGTTCGTGAAGGTATGACACAGCTTCTACTTATTAAGATTAAAGGTAACTACGCTTGCTTGAATACATGTGCAACTAAGACACACGCAGGAATTAAAAAGACAAGGCTTCCGCGGACTGCACTCGTCCGGCTGTAGTGAAAATCAACTGTATTCCACTATTAACATATAAATTATTCTATATTTAATAGGCTGGATGGTTAATGAAATTGACTTCATTTAAATCTTAATCTGTTTCTAACTGAAAAAATTGCAAAAAATATTGCAAACAAAAAACACGTATAAATCTTGAAGTATCAAGATTTATACGTGTTTTATTACTTATTTTATTATCTTCTTCTACGATCATAATTACGCGCCCGGAGGGATTCGAACCCCCGACTCACGGTACCGGAAACCGTTGCTCTATCCCCTGAGCTACGGGCGCATGTACTATTCACTAATTAAGACACATAGAATATTATAACGTCATATTAGTAGTTACACAAGTATTTTTAGTTATCATAGGTTTATTTTTGACAATTATGGGAATGATGGAAGTGTATTTTCATTGGTTACGAGTTAAACTTTTTGTTTGACCTTTTTTGACCTATTAGTTATGATAAATATATCCGATCTAATGGATATTCGAATAGATAAGGGAGGATTTTACATGAATTTAATACCTACAGTTATTGAACAAACAAATCGTGGAGAGCGTGCCTACGATATTTACTCACGCTTACTAAAAGATCGTATCATTATGCTAGGGAGTGCCATCGATGATAATGTGGCAAATTCCATTGTAGCACAATTACTATTCCTTGAAGCAGAGGATCCAGGAAAAGATATCTCGTTATACATTAATTCACCAGGTGGATCTATCACTGCTGGTATGGCTATATATGATACCATGCAATTTATTAAATCTGACGTCTCCACAATCTGCACAGGGATGGCAGCATCTATGGGTGCATTCTTACTTGCAGCAGGTGAAAAAGGGAAACGCTTTGCATTACCAAACAGTGAAGTTATGATTCACCAACCGCTTGGAGGGACACAAGGCCAAGCTACAGACATTGAAATTCACGCACGTAGAATCATCCAAATGCGTGAAAAAATTAATGAAATTCTTTCAGAGCGTACTGGTCAACCAATAGATGTTATCGAGCGAGATACAGATCGCGATAACTTTATGTCAGCTCATAAATCTGTTGAGTATGGTCTGATTGATAAAATAATGGAACGTAAACCAGAATAGTTTTATTCAAAAAATCCCTTTCACAAAAAGAAAGGGATTTTTTATTACTTTTTGGCAACAAAGGAAGTAAGTTGTGACAATGCTGCTTCTTCATCTGCTCCTTCTGCGATCAACGTAATCTGTTCTCCAGTAGTTATCGCTAAGCTCATCAAGCCCATGATACTCTTTGCATTCACTTTTTTACCATTTTTCTCAAGAAATATATGAGATGTATATCGGTTAGCCTCCTGTACAAATTCTGCTGCAGGTCTCGCTTGTAAGCCAGTTGTCAGTTCCACCTTAATTGACCTCTCAACCAAATACCTCATCCTCCCCTTAAATGAAAACGCTATCAAATATTACATAAATAGAACGAAATATGGTGATTCAGTGGAATTTCCCACTGAATCACGAAGGGCTACATTAAACTACAAGATTTTAAATTATCCGTATTATATCATGAATGGTAATCAAATTAAACAATTACTGTAAAACTTCACCTTTTTTAATTTTTTCAGCAAAAGCATCGATTTTTTTCAAGCGATGGTTTACACCTGATTTTGATATTTTACCACTTGTAACTAATTCACCAAGCTCCTTTAGGGAGACATCCTGATGTTTTACACGTAAAACTGCGATTTCCCTGAGTTTTTCCGGTAACTGATCTAAACCAACTGTACGTTCAATTAGGTTAATGTTTTCTATTTGACGAAATGCTGCACCAATCGTTTTATTTAAATTAGCCGTTTCACAATTAACAAGTCGATTAACAGAGTTTCTCATATCACGCACAATTCGTACATCCTCAAACTTAAATAAAGCATTATGTGCACCGATAATGCTAAGAAATTCCGTAATCTTTTCTGCTTCTTTCATATATACGATATATCCATTTTTCCTTTCCAGCTTACGAGCATGTAAATCAAACGCATTAAGTAAATCACAAAGTGCATCATTATGCTCCTGATAAAAGTTAAATACTTCCAAATGATAGGAAGATGTCTCCGGATTATTAATGGAGCCACCTGCAAGAAACGCTCCACGTAAATAGGCACGCTTGCAACAAGATTTTTTTACGTATCTCTCGGATATATTCCTTGTAAAGGTATAGGGCTCTTGCAATATAGTTAAATCCTTTAATAAAGAACGCACATCTTCCTTTAGCCGAACAATATAAACATTATTTTTCTTTAATTTCATTTTTTTGCGTACTAATAACTCTACAGGTAGAGCATATGTTGACTTAATTAATGTATAAATTCTTCTCGCAATAGCTGCGTTCTCCGTCTGTACGTCTAAGGTGTATTCTTGCTTGGATAGGGATATCGCTCCATTCATACGGATGAGTGCAGCCAATTCTGCATGCATACAGCAATCATCTATATCGATGGCTGTTAATTCCTTTTTTATCTCAGAAGCAAAAGACAATCATATCCCCCCTTTACTTGTATTCTTAGCTATCCATTATTTTTTAAAATAGAATATAATAATGATGCAACTTTATGATTATCATGTCGTAATGTAGATTGAGTTGGATCAATTATATCCCCTTCAATAATTCTTAAGCCCATTTCTAATAAACGATCTGTATCATAAATAACCGGAGCTGCATTTTCCTCCGCATACATATCACGAACCGTCTGCTCTATTGGTTCATTATGCACCACAATTGCATCAACACTCTTTTCACCAATATGATCTCGTATTGCCTGAACATGGTCTGCTGCTGTATAACCTGTTGTTTCTCCAGCCTGTGTCATAACGTTACAAACATAAACTACCTGACCTGTTGTATGACGGATAGCTTCATCAATTTGTGGCATAATGATTGTCGGCATTATACTTGTGTATAAGCTACCTGGAGCAATAACAATTAGATCTGCCTTTTTTAAGGCACGGACTGCATTTGGTAGTGGTTGAACAGGTTGTGGGCTTAAAAACACACGCTCAATTCTTTTCTTTGATAATGGAATATTTGATTCACCTGAAATAATAGTGCCATCCTCCATCTCCGCATGTAATGACATGTTATCATTGGAAATAGGGTAAATCTTCCCTTTGACATTTAAAACACGTGAGATCTCACGAATTCCCATATTAAAATTACCTGTAATTGATGTCATTGCAGCAAGTAGCAAATTTCCCATGGAATGGCCGGATAATCCATTACCAACACTAAAGCGATGCTGGAATAACTCGATGAGCATTGGTTCTGCATCTGATAGTGCAGCAATTACATTACGAATATCACCAGGAGCTGGAATTGCCATTTCATTTCGTAATCTACCTGTACTGCCGCCATCATCAGCTACCGTCACAAGTGCCGTTAATTGAATAGGCAGATCTTTTAAGCCACGTAGTAAAACTGGCATTCCTGTTCCGCCCCCAACAACTACAACACGCGGCAGGGTTTCTTCACTCATAATTAATATCCCTTTCTTTTATCGATGTCACGATGGCTGACATGAGTAATATATTGAGAAGATAGCTCTTTGGCAAAGTACTCTGAAAGTGCAACAGAGCGATGCTGTCCCCCCGTACATCCAATTGCAACTACTAATTGTGATTTACCTTCTTTTTTATATTGAGGGAGCATAAATTGTAAAAGATCTAATACTTTAGCATTAAATTTCTGTGTATCTGTCCATTTAAATACATAGGAAGCAACATCTGCATTAAGCCCCGTTAAGGGCTGTAAATTTGCGACATAGTGAGGATTAGGTAAAAAGCGGACGTCAAACACCAGATCTGCATCAATTGGCAGACCATATTTGAAGCCGAACGAGACCATATGAACAGAAAATACTTCTTGCCTTTCCTCTGAATATTTTTGAACAATCTTTTCTCGTAGATCCTTAGGCTTTAAGTTTGTCGTATCGATTATTCGCTGAGCTCTTCCTCTTAATTCATCAAGAATTTCTCTTTCCTGCCTAATACCATTTAGCGGAAGACCACCAACATCTAAGGGATGAGAACGCCTCGTTTCTTTATACCTACTTACTAATTTTTCGTCCTTTGCATCCAAAAATAAGATATGTTCTTCAAGCCAATCTTCTTTAGCCAATACGTCTAGTGCCTCAAATAACGTATCAAAAAACTCCCTAGCTCGTAAGTCCATAACAAGAGCTACTTTTTGTATGTTGTTCGTAGAATCCTTCATTAGCTCAATAAATTTCGGTAGTAATGTAGGAGGTAAGTTATCTACGCAATAGTATCCTAAGTCTTCAAAGCTTTGAACAGCTACTGTTTTCCCAGCTCCAGACATCCCTGTAATGATAACCAACTTTGTTTCTTGTTCTCCATTTCTCATTTTGTATCTCCCCTTTACCTAAATCCTACTGCTCTATAGGATCAATCCGAAAATTAATTAGTTCGTCTTTAGCTGTATATGAAAAGGCACCCGACACGACTTGCTCATTAGCAAGCAGATATTTATAAATCATTTGATCCCCTTCTGCCATCGGTAAATCTAAAACTTGATTTACGGGGACCCATTCTAATTCACCTTCTCGACAATATGCCGTAAGTTCACCACTGTACTTGCGGCATATAAACGTATACATCATCCATTCCTTTATAAGTGTTTGTCCTTCCATAATAGAAAATGTGAAAACACCTGCTAATTTTGGATTTTTGAGCACTAATGCTGTTTCTTCTCTATATTCGCGAATAACAGATTCCTGGATCGTTTCTCCTTGTTCCTTTTTTCCTCCAGGAATAGCATACCAGCCATGCCTTGGCTTTTTTAGTACTAATATATGGTTATTATCTATTACTATGCAATTCGTTACCTGTTGCATTACAAATCACCCCGTATGAAGAGGAACAACTAAATTCCATTTCTTTTATTATACTAGTTTACGAATTAAACTTCCATACGACTGATTTATGAGACTATATGTATACAATATAATGGGGATTTCGACAAAAAAAGAGCACAGGTTTTCACACCTGTGCCAAAAACTAATCTATCTATTAAAAGGGGGTCAATTAGTTACTTCTAATTATAACCCATGATTATTTCGAACATATTACAACAGGATTAAGAACCAATTACTATTGGTAAATTTTTCTTTATAAAGTAAAGCTTTATCCATGGTGAAATTTCGTCGTCCCCACCGATGTTTCGTCTCATACAATTGTTACTATGATCTATGCATACACTCCATCCATCGATATGATGAACACGATCAGTTCAACTTTTCCATTGAAAGAGAGCACAAAGGTAGGTTCTATTGTAATTCTCCAGTTAGACTTTTACCGGTGTGATCGCTCATTTATTCTCTATAGTACCCTCTTAATAGCTAGGAATTTGTGGTTTTTAGTTCTTCTTGTAGATCTTCCACATACTTAATCGCTGCTTCTGCTGCAATACTTCCATCTCCAGTAGCAGTCACAATTTGACGTAATGTCTTATCACGAATATCTCCTGCAGCAAAGATACCAGGAATCGTCGTTTCCATATTTTCGTTTGTTGGTATATAGCCTTCATCATTTGTAATTCCTAACGATTTAAATGGTTCACTTAAAGGGACCATTCCAATATATACAAACACTCCATCAATAGAATGCTCGTATGTTTCTCCCGTTTTATTGTTTTTCAAAGTTGCACTTCCAACTTTTCCGCCATCTTCATTAATTTTTTCCACAACAGTGTCCCAAATGAAGTCAATCTTTTCATTATCAAAAGCGCGATCTTGTAGAATACGTTGGGCACGTAAAGCGTCACGACGATGCACAACTGTCACCTTATCAGCGAATCGTGTTAAATAAATTCCTTCTTCTACAGCCGAATCGCCTCCTCCAATAACAATCAAATTTTTCTCTTTAAAGAATGCACCATCACAAACCGCACAATAGGAAACACCACGACCACTCAATTCTTCTTCACCTGGAATTCCCAGCTTTTTGTATTGTGCTCCAGTAGTAATGATTAGTGCTCTCGTGTTGTATTCTTTATTTCCTGCTACGATTGTTTTATAGTCTCCATGATCGATAACTTCTTTAATATCACCATACGCATACTCTGCACCGAATTTTTTTGCATGCTCAAACATCTTATTAGAAAGATCCGGTCCTAAAATATGATCATAACCTGGATAATTTTCAACATCCTCGGTATTTGCCATTTGGCCACCGGGAATTCCTCTCTCGATCATTAATGTCTCCAAATTAGCTCGAGAAGCATAGACCGCTGCAGTCATCCCAGCTGGACCAGCCCCTGCAATAATAACATCATACATATGATTTTCGGACATCGATATCGCCCCTTTTTCACTATAATAATTCAGCCATACTAAGCTTAATAAAATCAACGTGTTTCGTCTATTATTATGCTCAATTCCTACTACTTTGTTCCCAAGGCGCCTCCTCCTTGGTTAATTTGGGGTGTTTTTTTATGCCTTCTTGCCAAATAACAGTTGCTTTCTCTTGTTCACCAATATAATATGCAGACTTGGTATACCAACGGAAGTAAGAGGGATGTCCTTTTACTTTCGCTTTGACAAGTGACGAAAAACGAGGATACGCTGCTTGGTGCTCACCTGTTCTTGATAAAGTAACAGCGATTCGCAGTTTTTGTTGTTCATGAATTGGATATACATTTAGTAATGTCTGAATATGCAAATCATATTCTTCTTGTGCTCCAATTTGATAATAAAATAAAGCTAAATTTGTATGGCTATACAATGAATTAGGATCTTCCTTCAACATAGTTAATTCCATCTCAATAGCTTCTTCTGGATGTCCAGAGAAAAATAATGCCTGAGTATAATCATGTTTTGTCATTTTATGTTCCGGAAACAAAGTCATCATTTCTTCTAATACCGGAATAGCTTTATCCCATTCCATATTTTCCATATGATAGAATACGGTTTCTTGGTAAATAAGTAGTTCATCCTCATCTTCCAATTCCCAGTCATCGATATCTTCATCATCTTCAATATTGATCAGCTCTAATAACCTAAAGGCTTCTTCACTAAAATCACCCTCAGGTTCTTTTTCTAAATACAAATCAGCATATTTTTTGGCGTCGTTTAATAACCCTAAATGTGCATAATTATTTGCTAGTAAATAGTAGCAATCAACATATTCAGATGATTGTAATACGTTGGTTAACAATTGGTTTGCAGCATGATAAGAACCTATTTCAGTATATATAATTGATAGCTGACATTGGTACAATGCATCAGATGGTTTTTTCTCAACAGCCTTTTTTAACCATTTAACAGCTATATCAAATTTTCTTTTTTGAAATGCTTCTACACCTTTTGTGAAATAAAAATCACCTTCAGGAATAAAAGGGAGAACGTTGTTTTGTTTTCCATTTATATTATTTGTAACGTGTTGCATGTATATCCCCCTAGTTTGTTAACATACGAACAAAGTATACCATAATTACTAGGTGATTTATATAGCGTGATAAGAAAATAGCCCCACGACGTAAAAAAACAGAGCATAGCTTTTTTGCAATGCTCCGCTTTATATTTATTACCTTATTCTGCTACAGGGTGAACAGCATCATATAGCAGCTGCTGTAGTTCCTCTGTAAACATTTCTTTTTGATCATCTGTCCAATTTAACGTTCGTGCCATGTAGTCAATCACTTTTTCCTGATGTGATTTTACCCACTCTATTTCAAAGAAGAGCGCACCTGTACGTCTAATAAAGAAGTCAACTGGTTTATAAGCAGCTTCATATTCCATCGCATAAAGTAATTGAGCGAAAACGACTGGATCAATTTCTGCTTGTTTCGCTTCCTCCTGCTTCGTTTGATATAACTCAAAAATAACATCAAAGTTAGCACCATACTTCTTAATTAAATAAATAGCAGTTGCTTCATCTAAACCTTCTGCTACAGCTTCTACGGTTTTTCTCTCTAAATACTTTTTGAAGCCTTTAGAACCGCCAACTTCTCCTCCTGCGATTGGTAAATGTACTGTATCTGATTTCGAATACATGATACCTTCTTCTTCTTGAAGCTGTTTTGTTACTGTATTAACAGCTTGTTCTGCCATTTTTCGATATCCAGTTAATTTACCTCCAGCCATGGATATTAAACCAGAATCAGAAACAAAAATTTCATCTTTCCGTGAAATCTCACTTGGATTTTCTGTCCCCTCTTCTGCAATCAACGGACGTAAACCAGCCCAACTTGATTCGACATGATCCGCTGTAATGTTTAAGGAAGGGAACATATAATGAATCGCATCAATTAGATAGTCACGATCCTCGACTGTCATTTTGGGATTAGCGATGTCTCCTTTATAACTAGTATCCGTTGTCCCTACATAGGTGATGTTTTCTCTAGGAATAGCGAAAATCATCCGTCCATCAGGTGTATCAAAATAAATCGCTTGCTGTAAAGGGAAGACTTCTTTCGGGAACACCAAATGAATCCCTTTTGTTAAGTGTAATGCTTTACCTTTTTTCGATCCATCTTTTTCTCTTAAATTATCGACCCACGGTCCACCTGCATTAATAATTTTTTTAGCAAAAATGCGATACTGTTCTCCACTGATCTGATCTTCTACGACAACACCTTTTACGCGGTTTTTATCATTGTAAATAAATTCAACCACTTTAGTATAGTTTGCCGCAAGTACTCCTTTTTGCACGGCTTTTTTTAATACTTCAATGGTAAGTCGCGCATCATCTGTTTTGTATTCAACATAATAACCCGCGCCTCTTAAATTTTCCTTCTTAACAAGAGGCTCCTTCTCTAGCGCTACTTCTGGGTTAAACATCTTCCGGCGTTCCCCTTTTTTAACTCCTGCTAGAAAGTCATAGACGCGTAATCCAATATTAGTAGTAAATGGACCAAATGTGCCACCTTTATGGAATGGTAGCATCATCCATTCAGGTGTGGTTACGTGTGGACCATTTTCATAAACGATGGCCCTTTCCTTTCCAACTTCTGCAACCATCTTTACTTCAAATTGTTTTAAGTAACGTAGTCCACCATGTACTAATTTCGTTGATCTACTGGAGGTTCCAGCTGCAAAGTCCTGCATTTCTACTAGCCCTGTTGTTAATCCTCTAGTTACAGCATCTAAAGCAATACCTGATCCTGTAATTCCACCACCAATAACTAGTAAATCTAACTCTGTATTTTCCATCTTTGTTAATCGCTGATTGCGTTCGTGACTAGAAAAATTACTCACTATTATTCACTCCCCGTTTCTAGTAATGTCTATACATATCAATACCCATATTTCTGGATAGTCATGTATACGCAGACGGAAAAAATTCCTAATACATAAAAAATAAAGCCGCAAAACAAACTAATGCAATTCTTACATTAGTTGCTTGCGGCTTCTCCAATTCTCCGTCCACACTATTAACTTACTTATAGTATAGCATAATTCATTTACTTCGTATAGTACTTTACTTAAAAGCTTGTGCTGCTTTTATTGCTTGTTTCCATCCCGTATATAATTTGGTTCTTTCTTCTTTTATGATTGTAGGATTAAAGGTTCGATTTACTTTCCATTGCTGAGCAATCTCTTCCTTGCTTTCCCAAAAGCCAACAGCAAGACCCGCTAAATAAGCAGCTCCCAATGCCGTCGTCTCATTAACCACTGGACGTTCTACAGCAACATCAAGCATATCGCTTTGAAATTGCATTAAAAAATTGTTTTGGACAACTCCACCATCAACTCGGAATTTTTTCACTTTCATACCAGCTTCCTGTTCCATAACATCGACAACATCTTTTGTTTGATACGCTAATGCTTCTAAAGTAGCTCGTACAAAGTGTTCTTTTGTAGCTCCTCTCGTTAAGCCAAATATAGAACCTTTGACATCACTATCCCAATATGGCGTTCCCAATCCAACAAATGCAGGGACTACGTATACACCTTCTGTAGAAGAAACAGCGTGAGCAAGTGATTCAGTATCTGACAAGTTTTCGATTAATTCTAAGCCATCTCGCAGCCATTGGATTGCTGATCCCGCAACAAAGATACTTCCTTCTAATGCATACTCTACCTTACCGTCGACTCCCCAAGCAAGTGTAGTAAGGAGACCATGTTTTGATTGCATTCCTTGTTCTCCTGTATTCATTAGCATAAAACATCCTGTACCATATGTGTTCTTTGCCATTCCTTTTTCAAAACAAGCCTGTCCGAACAAGGCCGCCTGCTGATCTCCTGCAATTCCAGCAATTGGAACCTCATGTCCAAAAAAGTGATAATCCACCGTAGTACCATACACCTCTGAAGACTGCCTTACCTCTGGCAGCATGGATTTCGGTACTCCTAAAATTTCTAATAATTCTTCATCCCATTTCAGATCATAAATATTATACATGAGGGTTCGAGATGCATTAGAATAGTCCGTAATATGGCGTTTCCCACCAGTTAATTTATAGACTAGCCATGTATCAATCGTACCAAATAAAAGATCTCCATTATTTGCTTTTTCTCTTGCACCATCGACATGATCTAATATCCATTTCACTTTTGTCCCTGCGAAATAAGGATCAATTAATAAACCTGTTTTTGCCCGAAAGACATCATTATAACCTTCATTTTTAAGCTGATCGCAAATATCCTTAGTTTGTCTAGATTGCCAAACAATCGCCTTATAAATAGGTTTGCCAGTGTTTTTATCCCATACAACTGTTGTTTCTCTTTGATTTGTTATACCTATACCAGCTAAATCAGATGGCTCTAAATCTGCCTTACGAAGTGCATCAGAGATACAAGCAAGTATAGAAGTCCATATTTCATTGGCATCATGCTCTACCCAGCCTGGTTTTGAAAAATATTGTTCAAATTCCTTTTGTCCCGTTGCAACAATCTCACCAGCATGATTAAAAATAATTGCACGTGAACTGGTTGTCCCCTGATCAAGTGCTAATATATATCTTTCCAATTTCTATTCCTCCCCAAAAAACCGTCATACGTTTATTTAGTAATTATTAAGCCTTTTTTAGTTCATTACCTAATGCAGTAATAAACAATAGTAAAACACCAGCAGTAAAAACCCAAAATACTATTGTAGCATGAGATTTAAAAATTGCCTCATAAAAAAGTCCACCATAAATACCACCAATTGCCGGGCCAGCTACCGGAATCCAAGCATAGCTCCAATTAGAGTATCCTTTCCCAGGAATTGGCAAAATCCAATGAGCCACTCTTGGGCCTAGATCTCTAGCTGGATTAATCGCATATCCTGTCGTTCCACCAAGAGACATACCAATAGCAATAATGAGCAACCCTACAATTAGTGGATTCAATCCTTCTGTAAATGTATTCGCACCAATAAACAATAAACCCATTACTAGTATAAACGTACCTATAATTTCACTAATTAAATTTGCTAGCGTATTAGGAATAGCAGGTCCGGTAGAAAACACACCTAGCTTTGTAGCTTGATCTTTCGTTTCTTTCCAATGTGGTAAATAATGAAAAAAAACGATAATCGCACCAATAAAGCCACCTAGCATTTGTGCTGAAATATATAACGGAACCTGCGCCCAAGGAAATTCACCAATTGCAGCAAAACCTAGTGTAACAGCTGGGTTAATATGGGCTCCAGTAATATTACCTACTGCGTAAACACCCATGGTAACGCCAAGACCCCAAGCTATGGAGACTAGAACCCAACCTGATCCTTCAGATAATGTGTGCTTCAGATTGACCCCAGCTACTACTCCCCCGCCGAAAATAATTAGAATCATGGTACCAATTAACTCTCCAAAAAATGCAGACATACTAAAATACCTCCATTAAAAAAGTTGATATTTTGGTATTCCACAATTCCAGAAAGTTATTAATAGATTCTTTAAGCGTACATTTTCACAAAGATAAAAAACTAGGCACTCGTCAATCTACATTAACGATTACCTAGCCAATTTTAAACTATATCTATTATATCAGCGAACAACCATGAAATAAATTACATCATCTTCCAAAGATCTGTATTTGATGTTGAAACAGCAACAGCACCAGCTTGTAAAGCAGCTTTAACTTCTTCCTCGTTGGTAATTAATCCTCCAGCGATTACTGGCAATTCCGTTTTGGCATGGATCTGATGCACCATTGATGGAATAAGTCCAGGCAATACCTCGATACAATCTGGTTGTACTCGATTAATTACTTTTATATTTTGCTCTAGGGCTAAGCTATCTAATAAAAACACACGTTGGATTGCTAACAATTGATGCTTTTTCGCCATACTAATAACATTTGCTCGAGTTGATAAGATACCGTCTGGCTTAATTTCTCTTAACAAAAACTCCATACCATAATCATCCGACTTTAATCCTTGAATAAGATCGAAGTGTACCAATATATTTTTTTTTGCGCGCTTAGAATAGTCCACTAAACTTTTTATCTGCGCCAATCTAGTTTCTAGAATAACTATGGATTCATGAGGGGTATCCAAAGCCTTATCAAAATCTTTCATTTTTCGGATCGCAGGTAAAATACCAGTTGGTATGTTCAATTCAATCACCTACTCTAGCTTCAATTTTTCTTCCCTTTCTTTAACTTGATCTTTTGTATACTTCACTTGCATCGGGTTTCCACCAACAAAAGATCCAGCTGGTACATCCTTATGTACCAACGTGCCAGCAGAGACAATCGCATGATCACCAATCGTTACACCTGGTAATATCGTTGAATTCGCTCCAATCATTACTTCATCACCAATCGTTACCGTTCCAATACGATATTCCTTTATTAAATATTCATGTGCCAAAATGGTTGTATTATAGCCAATAACACTATTTTTTCCCACTTTAATTTTTTCTGGAAACATAATATCCGGCATTACCATCAAAGCGAATGCTGTATACTCTCCAACTTCCATCCGTAAAAGCTTGCGATACAACCAATTTTTCATTGGCAAAATAGGTGTATACCTTGCTATCTGAATCACAATAAAATTTTTCATTACCTTCCAAAAAGGTACTGTATTATAAATTTGCCATAATGCATTCATATTCTGCACAGGGTAACGCTTTGTTTTTCGCATTGGCTACACTCCAGTAATTTGCAGTAAATCACGTATATCATCTAGCATATATGTCGGTTTATATTCCAGTAAACGTTGTTTACCTTTAAAGGTCCAAGCAACACCTGCTGTTTGTACCCCAGCATTTTTCCCCGCTTCAATGTCATGATAATTATCACCAACCATCAATGTCCTCTTGGGATCGGCTTGCAATGCTTCCATTGCTTTTAACACAGGTTCTGCATGCGGTTTTGGATGCATCACATCATCTATAGTAATAACTGTTTCAAAATAGTTATCCAGCCCTGTTAATGAAAGCCCCTTATTTACCCCTTTTCTCATCTTTGTTGTCACAATCGCCATTTCAATCCCATTCTCCTGTAGCTTTTTTACAGTATCAACTACATGCGGAAACGGTTTTACATAATTATCATGTTCTTTTAAATTATGCTCACGATAGGTTTCAACCATACTATCTGCTCGTCTTGCATCAATCTTGGTAAATGTATCAACCAACGGAGGTCCATTAAATTCTATAATTTCCTCACGCGAATATTCTAAATGATAAGCATTAAATGTATGAATAAATGACGCAATAATTAATTCATTTGTATCGATTAGTGTCCCATCTAAATCAAAAAGTATTGTACGAATGCTCATTAGTGGTTTCCTTCCTTCTTTTGTTCTTATCTATGCTGTTCCAAATGAATGAAATTGCCATTGTTAATAAAATTGCTGTAATGAGTCGAATAACTAGTAGTGGCCATACTGGGATTCCCAATGGGATAAATACGACCGTATCCTCAACTACTGCGTGACAGGAAACAAGAAAGATGAGTGCTAGAATCATATCTTTTTTTTCAACGCCATCCTCTTTCACAGCCTGAATCATCACACCAGCACCATATGCTAAACCTATTGTCAGCCCAGCTACCATGGTCATTGAGGTATTCTCTTTCATTCCAAGAACCCTTGTAAACGGAGCAAATTTAGTAGACAGATAATTCAACCATCCTTTTTCACGTAAAAATTGCATAACTATCATGAGTGGTATCACAATCATAGCTAGCTGAGCAATGGCCACAATAGCTGTTTGCAGACCATGTAGAATAATCTCTCCCCAACCTGTTAATTCAGGATTTGCCGAAGAAATGAATCCATATGCTGCTTGTTCCGCCCCGCCATTCCACAGGAAGTTAATGATAATCGCAGCGAAAAGCGCCAACCCTATTCTAATTCCTGAGATCAACCACCAATTAACACCTACCCTAGAGGCAACGGCAGATTCAATAAATAAATTATGGGAAAATGATAACATAATCGCCATAATAAATACTTCTTTAACCGTAAAATCAAATGAAACAATCGCTGCTATACCCGCATAAAGATTCAGCGCATTTCCTAAAACAAGTGGTACAGCAGCTTCCCCAGACAACCCTAACCATCCCATTAGAGGAGTAAGTTGCTTTATAATCCATGGTAAAACGGGCGTGAATTGTAAAATCGTAACGATTAACGTAACAGGAAAAATAACTTTTCCTAATGTCCATGATGTATTTAATCCCTGCTGCATTCCTCGAAGTAAAATCCCCTTCATTCCATATTCCCTCTTTCATATGAAACTTTAATTCCTTAAAATAGTATACATTTAGCTACGATTCTAACGCCTCTTTATAACTAGATGTTATTTTATTTCTTCTTCTTATTTTTTTTCTTTTGATACGTGTTTTTTACCACTTTCCCCTTATGTTCCACCTCATTATACCGGGTATTAATCGTTTTTCGGCGATAAATGATTAATAGTAACGCTACAACAATAATGACAATTGAGATAACCTGTGCCTGACGTAGTGATCCCAAGACATAAAGACTATCTGTCCGCATTCCTTCTATGAAATAGCGTCCAATCGAGTACGTAATGGCATAGCTTAAGAATAATTCTCCACGAATAGGGTTAAATTTACGCAATATAAGTAGAAATACAAACACAAGAATATTCCAGAACGACTCATATAAGAACGTCGGATGGTACATAACCCCATCTATACACATCTGGTTCATAATAAAATCAGGCAAGTATTGATGAAAGCTATTATATGTTGATTCTGCTATCTCTCCGCCATGTGCTTCCTGATTCATAAAGTTTCCCCAGCGGCCGATTGCTTGCCCTAGAATTATACTTGGTGCGGCAATATCTGCTAATTGCCAAAATGATACTTGTTTAACACGTGCATAGATAATCGCTGTTATAATAGAACCTATTAGAGCACCATGGATTGCGATACCACCTTCCCAAATAGCAAAGACATCACTCCATGGACCACCTGCATAACGATCCCATTCAAAAATAACGTAATATATTCGTGCAGAAATAATAGCAATAGGGATGGCAAATACCACTAAATCAACCATGATATCCTTTTTCATACCTAAGCGGTCAGCCTCTCGAGTAGCTAAAAATAAGCCTAGAAAGGCTCCCGCTGCTATAATCACGCCATACCAATATATCGGTAATGATCCTATATGTAAAAATACACGGTCAAGTGCTGGTGCATTACAACTCATCTTATTTTCCTCCTAGCTATTTTCTTGATCAATCATATTTGTTAACCGCTCCGAAAACTCTTCTGCCGCATTAACACCCATACGTTTTAAACGGAAGTTCATAGCCGCTACCTCAATAATGACAGCCAAATTTCTTCCAGGACGTACTGGTATGGTTGCCTTTGGTAATTCAACTTCCATTATCTTCATTTTATCTTCATCAAGACCTAAACGATCGTATTGTTTCTTTTGATCCCAAATTTCTAAATTAATGATTAATGAAATCTTTTTATAGCTTCTAACAGATCCCGCTCCAAATAATGTCATTACATTAATTATTCCAAGGCCTCTAATCTCTAGTAAGTGCTCTATTAAAGGTGGAGCGTTACCGATAAGACTGTCATAATCCTCTTGACGTATTTCGACACTATCATCGGCTACTAAGCGATGCCCTCTTTTCACTAGTTCTAGTGCTGTTTCACTTTTACCTACTCCACTTTGACCAGTAATCAGCACACCAACTCCATAAATATCTACCAACACCCCATGAATTGCAGTAAACGGGGCAAATTTCGCTTCTAAATAATTTGTTAGCCTACTAATCACTCGTGTCGTTTTTCGCGGTGAATGCAAGATAGGCACACCTGATTCATTAGCAGCATCGATCATCACTTGTGGTATGTCCATATTTCTTGTTACCACTATTCCTGGAGTAACATCTGTACAGAGTTGGCCAACTCGTTCGACTTTTTCTTGATCTGTTAAATCTAAGAAATACGCCATTTCCGTCCTGCCGATTAACTGTAGTCTTTCTTTTGGATAGTATTTAAAGTACCCTGTCATTTCTATTCCAGGTCGTGAGATATCACTTGTAGTAATCTCTCTATGTAGTCCGTCCTCACCTGCGACAAGGGTCAGATTGAAATTCTCTAATAAATCCTTCGTCCGAACGGTTGACATGTATTTATCCTCCTTATTGTTGCCATTCAAAACATAGACTCCATGTTATTTAGTTGGATACTTTCCTTCTAAAGAATATCTCAATAAACAATATGGACACGTATTCAACAAGATATCGGCTTTCCACGCGCCATAAAATCCTGTGAGACACCGTTCTCCTTATCTGCCTCTGTCTATCGCACTTAAAATTTATTCTAACAAGAAGATCAAAATTTTCAGCTGGCAAATCACTCGTAATTCGTTTTACGTGAGATAAGAATATTTATCTAAACGGCTTGGACATATATATTAAATTAAGTTTCGTTGAGAAATGCTCCTTACCTAATACATGAAATAATGTCGGATAACCTTTAGGCAAAAGTTTTCTTCATTGTAGCATATTCTTTATAAGATTTGCTATCGCCTAACTCCTATGGCAATCAGATTGAACACTACGAACAATTTTACACATGAAAAATCGCAGGCTATCTATCACCTGCGATCCTGTTATCTAATTGAGTCTTTTACTACACTATTCAAAAGTAAATTAATGATAGATAGTATGATAGCAGCTAAAACCGCTGTACCAAATCCGTCGATAACAAAAGAAGCATCCATTAATGCCTGTGTAATCATTAATGTTACAGCATTAATGATAAATAGAAATAATCCTAAGGAGAGAATGGTTATCGGCAAAGTAAATAATATGAGTATCGGCTTAACAATTACGTTTAAAACAGCTAAGATCAAACTTGCAAGCAATGCCGTACCAAATCCGTCCAAGTGAAAGGAATCAAATAATTGTGCAACAGCAATCAGGGCAACTGCATTTAAAATGATAGACACAATCCAGCGTAGCATAATTAATAGTTCTCCCTTTCAGTAGGAATAATTAAGGCAGCCGCTAAATATACGAACGCAAAACTAAATAGACTAAAAATCAAACATACAACAAATACAAGTCTTAGAATCGTTGCATCTATATTAAAATAATCAGATAGTCCACCAAAAACACCAGCTACCATACGTTTCGTATTGGAACGATATAGCTTTTTCATGGGATTACCTCCTTTTGATTATCATCGTATTCCATTCGCTATCCAATCATTCATCATACTGAAAACTGCCAAGTAAAAAATTCCTCTGTACCAAACCGTTCCTTCGCTTCTTGTAGTACTTCCTCACCAAGTTCCTTATAATTTTTCAGCGGACCAATAATGCCTCCAGCTTGAGAGTCATGACAAAGAATGGCATCCATTTTTTTCTCAAAATAGGCGGAAACATCATTAATAACATCTGGTTCTCCGAGTTCCTTTTTAAATCCACGTGCAAATGCCTGCGCCCATACAGTTGGTCGCTCATCCATCAGTTCAACAGCTTTAATTGCCGCTGCCCCAAGTGCGTTATGGTCTGGGTGAACAGCATAATTAGGATAATGTGTAATAACTAAACTTGGCTTTATCTCTTCTAATATGCCTTTTAAATGCTGTGCAATTTCCATTTGATCTTCAAATTCAATGGTCTTATCACGATAACCTAGCATTTTTAGGTCCATATCAAGAACCTTACATGCGTTTTTAAGCTCTTGCTTTCGAATTAATGGTAATGTCTCTCTATTTGCGAAAGTGGGTGATCCCATATTTCTGCCCATCTGCCCTAAGGTCCCACATAAATATGTTACAGGTATTCCTTGACTTCGAAAATGTGAAATTGATCCTGCAGCACCAAATGATTCATCATCTGGATGCGGTAATATAACAACAACATGTTTTTCCAAGTTGATCACCTATCCCCTTCTTTTGTCTTTTTAATTATTAAACGGTGTTTCACTAATCTGAAGCGCAACCATTAATCTACCTTCCCGATCATGACCAGCTAGTAATAATTTTGATCCTTCATGAATTACCCAGTCTGTTAATCCTTCTGCATAAATCCAGCCGAACTCGGTCTTTAAGCCGACTCGATACGCATTGCCATCACCAACGATCTTCGCTTGATTAAATGTAACCTGCGCATTCCGCACATAAGCCCCAACATTATATGCTTTATCATCAAAATGGCTAGCGTACGCTCCATTTGTAGTTTCCACATGTATGTAGACCTGTTTATTTGTAAAATCGTCTAAGCATTGTTGTACACTCTCTACTTCAATTGGTTTCATATCAGTTTCCTCCCAATCAACTTCTTCTTTTAGCTTATCGAAACAACCGCATGGCGTCAAAAAATTAAACCGACTCTAATGCTTCATTTCATATAAAAGCCCGAATTTTATCTCAAATCTTTCAGATAACATTCGGGTTACTTTTTTAAAGATAGGTAGTTCCTTCATCGCTCTCAAAATGCTTCGCTTTCCATGGGCACCGCCCATAGCCTCTCAGAAAGCACAAAGAGCTTTCTAAGAGGTCTTCGGACCGTGCTGTTCCCGCAAGGACAAGGATGACTTCGCCAACGATACATCGCATGCAGAAAAGCTCTCTTCCATTTACGCATATTGACCATGCTAAAGTCTGCTTCATTTTATTATTATAATGAATCGTTCATTCGTTAATATGCAATTAAGTTCTGCCACAGCCTCTTCCAATTATTTTGTAGCTACTTTTTCCTTTACTTCTATTGCATTGTCCATCCGCTTCATGTCACGTTCTAATACTGGCTTTAAGTATTTTCCAGTATAGGATGCTTCTGCTTCTGCGATTTGTTCTGGGGTACCTGTTGCAATGATCTGTCCACCGCGATCTCCACCCTCAGGTCCAAGATCAATGATATGATCAGCAGATTTAATAACGTCAAGGTTGTGTTCAATGATTAAAACACTATCACCATTATCGACAAGTCGTTGCAAAACACTTAATAAGCGATTAATATCATCAACATGCAAACCAGTTGTTGGTTCATCTAAAATATAAAACGATTTACCATTTGATCTACGATGCAATTCACTTGCTAACTTCACACGTTGAGCTTCCCCACCTGATAAGGTCGTTGCCGGTTGCCCAAGTCTTACATAGCCAAGCCCAACATCATAAATGGTTTGTAGCTTGCGTTTTATTTTAGGGATATTTGCAAAAAATTCTAAGGCCTCCTCGATTGTTAAACCAAGCACCTCTGAGATATTTTTTCCTTTATATTTTACTTCCAATGTTTCTCTGTTATAGCGACTACCTTTACATACTTCACATGGAACGTAAACATCCGGAAGAAAATGCATCTCAATCTTTATAATCCCATCTCCACGGCA
Source organism: Virgibacillus sp. AGTR (assembly GCF_016919725.2). GTDB lineage: Bacteria > Bacillota > Bacilli > Bacillales > Amphibacillaceae > Virgibacillus > Virgibacillus salarius. The sequence continues at coordinate 4,478 of NZ_JAJERH010000003.1, read as the reverse complement.
AGCTTCACAGCGCCCACCCTTTACATTAAAACTAAACCTTCCTTTTTTATAGCCACGTACCTTTGCTTCATTCGTTTGAGCATATACATCACGGATATCATCAAACACACCTGTATACGTAGCAGGGTTGGATCGTGGTGTACGACCGATAGGTGATTGATCGATATCAATTACTTTATCTATATATTCCATTCCTTTTACTTTCTTATGCTTACCTGGTTTATGCTTTCCACTATACAGTTCTTTTGCTAGCGACTTATAGATAATTTCATTTACTAACGTACTTTTCCCAGATCCGGAAACTCCGGTCACAACCGTCATTAACCCGATTGGAATTTTCGTAGAAACTTTCTTCAAATTATTTTCCTCTGCCCCTACTACTTCGATAACACGCTTATCTTTCTTCCTTCTTTTTACTGGTAGCGGGATAAACTTATGACCCGCTAGATATTGACCTGTTAGTGATTGCTTATTTTTCATGACATTTTCCGGCCTATCGCTAGCAACAATTTGCCCTCCATGTTCACCTGCTCCTGGGCCAATATCAATAAGCCAATCCGCTGCTAGCATAGTATCTTCATCATGTTCAACAACGATGAGTGTATTATCTAAGTCACGCATCCGCTTTAAAGTATCAATTAAGCGGTCATTATCACGTTGGTGTAGACCTATCGAAGGTTCATCTAATACGTAGAGCACACCTGTTAGAGCTGAACCAATTTGTGTAGCTAGTCTAATACGCTGTGCTTCTCCTCCTGAAAGTGTTCCGGCAGAACGAGATAGTGTTAAATAATCAAGTCCAACATTATTTAAAAATTCTAATCGATTATCTATTTCTTTTAAAATCATGCTAGCAATCTGTTTTTCTTTTTCCGATAGATCTAATGTATCGAAAAATTTCTTTGCCTCCATAATAGAGAATTCTGTAACTTTACTGATATGCAACCCATTAACCAACACAGCTAATGCGCTTTCCTTTAACCGATAACCTTTACACTTCGGACATTTCTTCTGCGCCATATATTTTTCTAAAGTTTCACGTATATAGTCAGAGGATGTTTCTCGATAGCGCCTACTAACATTGTTTAATACGCCCTCGAAGACAATATGACTATCGCGCACACTGCCAAAATCATTTACATAGTGGAAATGAATCTTTTCCTTCCCGCTACCATAAAGAATTTTATCCATTTTATCTTTGGGGATATCGTTCACAGGCTTATCCATATCAATCTCAAAGTGTTCACAGACACTCTTTAAAAGCTGTGGATAATATTGTGAACTGATTGGCTCCCACGGCGCAATTGCGTGTTCGTTTAATGACTTTTCCCAGTCAGGAATAACTAAATCCATATCTACTTCCAATTTTGTCCCTAAGCCATCACAGGTAGAACAGGCTCCAAAAGGGCTATTGAAAGAAAATAATCTCGGCTCTAATTCATCGATGGAAAAACCACAAATAGGACATGCATGGTTTTCACTGAAGGTCAATTCTTTATCACCAATGATATCAACAATAAGCTTACCTTCCCCTAAAGAGAGGGCCGTTTCTATTGAATCACTTAAACGTCCTTCTATACCAGCTTTTACCACAACTCGATCAACAACTACTTCGATCGAATGCTTCTTGTTTTTTTCTAATTTAATCTCTTCCGTAACTTCACGCATTTCTTTGTCAACACGAATGCGAACATATCCTTCCTGCTTCAACCTTTCAAATACCTTAACGTGTTCACCCTTCCTTCCAGATACGACAGGTGCAAGTAGTTGCATTTTCGTCCGTTCTGGATATTCCATAATTCGATCTACCATTTGTTGGACCGTTTGTGAAGATATTTCAACGCCATGCTTAGGACAAGTAGGATGACCAATACGTGCATATAATAACCGTAAATAGTCATATATTTCTGTTACTGTACCAACTGTAGACCTCGGATTTTTACTTGTAGTTTTTTGATCAATGGATATAGCGGGTGACAATCCGTCAATTGCATCAACATCAGGCTTATCCATTTGTCCAAGAAATTGTCTTGCGTAGGCAGAAAGAGATTCTACATATCGTCGTTGACCTTCTGCATAGATCGTATCAAAAGCTAAAGAGGACTTACCAGAACCAGATAATCCTGTCAAAACAACCAATTTATTTTTGGGAATTTCTACATCCACATTTTTCAAATTATGTGCTCTGGCACCCTGAATTTTAATTGATTTACTTGGCATTAATTTCACCTTCCTGCTTTAAGTTCAAGTATAATATCACGAAGTTCAGCTGCTTTTTCGAAATCCAGTGCTTTCGCAGCGTCCTTCATTTCTTTTTCCATCTGCTCAATGACTTGCTCTTTATCCTCTGATGCTAACTTGCTAATACTTTTCGCTTTTCCATCATATTTAGGTTGGTGGTCCTCTGCAACAACCGTGGCACGAATTACTTCTCGGACATCCTTCTTAATGGTCTTAGGTATAATATTATGCTCTTTATTATATGCCATCTGTTTTTCACGTCTGCGATTTGTTTCATCTATGGCAATTTGCATCGATTTCGTTATTTTATCGGCATACATAATAACCATGCCATTTTCATTACGTGCAGCCCGTCCCATCGTTTGAATTAATGATCGTTCCGAACGTAAGAACCCTTCCTTATCTGCATCTAAAATAGTGACTAAGGATACTTCCGGTATATCAAGACCCTCACGTAATAAGTTTATACCGACAAGAACATCATATTTCCCAACTCTTAAATCTCTAATTACTTCAATTCGTTCCAACGTTTTGATTTCCGAATGTAGATAAGCAACCTTGATTCCCAGTTCCTTCAAATAATCTGTAAGATCCTCCGACATTTTTTTCGTCAACGTTGTTACGAGGACACGCTCATTTTTACTTGTTCGTTTATTGATTTCTCCAATTAAATCATCAATCTGACCATCTATCGGTCGAACATCTACTTTTGGATCTAATAATCCAGTCGGCCTAATGATCTGTTCTGTCATATCAGGTGAATGTTCCTCTTCATAAGGTCCTGGGGTAGCAGATACATAGACCAACTGATTAGTAGCTTTCTCAAATTCTGTAAACTTTAATGGGCGGTTATCCAACGCTGAAGGTAAACGAAATCCATGATCAACCAGTACTTGTTTTCTGGCTTGGTCTCCGTTGTACATTCCTCTAATCTGCGGCAATGTAACATGTGATTCATCAACTACTACTAGAAAGTCATCGGGAAAGAAATCAAGCAACGTATACGGAGTTGCTCCGCTTTCTCGAAGCGTTAGATGTCTAGAATAATTCTCAATTCCAGAGCAAAATCCCATTTCATTCATCATTTCCAAATCATATCGAGTACGTTGCTCTAATCGCTGTGCTTCTAAGAGCTTATCCTGCTCTCGTAATTCCTCTAAACGTTCTGCTAACTCCTGTTCGATATTTTTGATCGCAAGCTTCATTTTTTCTTCTCTTGTTACGAAGTGAGAAGCCGGAAATATAGCAATATGCTCTCGATCACCGATAATTTCTCCAGTCAATGCATCAACTTCCCGAATCCGGTCAATTTCATCTCCAAAGAATTCAACACGAATACAGTGCTCTTCCTTCGATGCAGGTATGACCTCGACAGAATCGCCGCGCACTCGAAATGTACCACGCTGAAAATTTATATCATTCCTTGCATATTGAATGTCAACAAGTTCACGTAGCAGCTGATCACGATCTTTTTCCATTCCTACTCGAATGGAAAGCACCTGACTCTCATATTCTTCTGGAGAACCTAAACCATAAATACATGAAACACTAGCAACGATTAAAACATCATTTCGTTCAAAAAGAGCAGATGTCGCTGAGTGTCGAAGCTTATCAATTTCATCATTAATACTTGCATCTTTTTCAATAAATGTATCTGTAGAAGGAACATAAGCTTCTGGTTGATAATAATCATAATAGCTAACAAAATATTCAACTGCATTATTTGGAAAGAACTCTTTAAATTCACTATATAGTTGTCCAGCTAACGTTTTATTATGTGCAATTACTAATGTGGGACGATTAATTTCTTGTACTACATTTGACACGGTAAATGTTTTCCCCGTACCTGTCGCCCCCAATAATGTTTGATGACGTTGGCCAGCCTTCACTCTCTCAACAATCTCCTTAATTGCTTTAGGCTGATCACCACGTGGTTCGTACTTTGATACAAGATCAAACGTATTTTTCACTAGAACTTCCTCCGATCATCTATGACTACAATTATTTTATCACATTTGCTAGACATTTTAACACAAAAACGAACAAATATTCGACTTTTTTGTTTTTCCATTTGTTTCTAGCATACCCTTATTTGCCAATTTAGAACCAAGTTGGATAAGATTAAATCAATTGCCATCTTGCTGCTATGTTTTCGTAATAGAGATACTTCTTCCTCCTCATGGTAAAATTTTATAAATTCCAAGACTATTAAAAAAACGGAGCAAAATTCGCTCAGT
>NZ_JAJERH010000029.1 GCF_016919725.2 Virgibacillus sp. AGTR | reverse complement strand
AAATAGATAACTATTTGAAAAACCCATAATATATAGGTTTTCCTGTATATCTCGGGTTACTTTTACTATTCTTTAAAGGGTGCATTCATAACCCATTCTACAAAACCCATACGAAGCATAGAAGAATTCATATTATTTAGCCGTTTTGGTATTTTTAAGTTTAGAATCATATTTTATGAGCTCAATCATAGATTTTTTGAACTTGGTTTCAATTCGTTAATAATTAGTCTTCTCTGAAATGTTTTCTATGTGTAACCCAACTACCCCATTCCTGAACTAAGGCAATTTTCTTCTTAGGCATTCGGACTTAATAGAATAGATTACTGTTAGGAATCTCAACTTAGGGATTCCTTTTTTATTGAAACGTTTTAGGCTTATTATGAGTCTAAGTATTAAACGGGGGGAGGAAGCAAGTTGCAACAGAGTGAAATAAAAAAAGCCATATGAGGAAACAACAAAGCTTTTCAGGAATTAATCCAAAAAGAAAAAAACAAGTTATACCGCATGGCCTATTTGTATGTGAAAAATGAAGCTGATGCATTAGATATCGTTCAGGAAACCATATACAAAGCTTACGTATCTATGAAAACAATAGAGAAAACAGAATATTTTTCTACGTGGCTAACTCGAATTTTAATTAATGAGGCTTTGGATTTCATTCGGAAACATAAGAGAATGATTCCTACTGAAAAAATGGAGGAGCAGTCTACAACTGAATATAATGAGCTTGAGGGAAGCATCGACTTGATTGAAGCAATTAACCGTCTTGAAGTGCAATATAAGACAGTTGTTATTTTACGATATTACAAGGATTTTACAATTAAACAGATTGCCGAAACGCTAATATGTCCTGAAGGAACAGTAAAAACACGGTTACACCGTGCTGTAAAAAAATTAAAAGTAGATTTGAAGGAGGGGGAAACGATAAATGAAAAATGAACTACCGGATTTCAAGAAGCATGTTGATCAAATAGAAGTTCCTGGAAAGAAATTAGATCTTGCTGTTGAAAATGCCATTAAACGTGGTAAAAAGAAAAACTGGAGTTTCGGCAAGAAAATTACATTTTGTAGTAGTGCTGCTGCTATCGTATTTTGTTTGTTAATTGGGTCAGCTTTTATTTCCCCGACTATGGCAAAAGTGATGTCAAATATTCCTTATCTGGATCAAATTTTACAAAGTATGGAGCAAACCGAAGATCGGAAGGATAGAGTGGAAAACCTGAGAATTAAAACATATGAAACTTTGACGGATGACAATAATTATGAAGGTGTGAAAAATGTTATCATGTCTTGGCTTTTCTCGTCCGAACCGCCAAAATTTACTGTTACGGTGAAGGACAAAGAATATCAACAAGAATATGGCCATGAAATAAAGCAAATGATCAAAGAGCTGGCTCAATCCTATAACATTGACAAGGTTAAAGTAGAAGTAGAGGTGCAAGAGAAAGGATTGGGTAATGTAAGTAAAAAACAAATGGAGCTTACTAATCAATTATTTAAAATAACCGAGGAAGTACTGAAACAAGAAGGTTATAACTTTAACATTATGAGTATAAATCATTCAAAGAATAGTATTCAAATAGAAATTAAAGCAACTGAGCAGCAATATAATAAAAATAAGGGCGAAATGGAAAAACTTGTACATGATACAATTTATGCGAAGACGCAATTAGATTTAAAAATTGAAGTAACACGGAAGAGCGAATCAGAATTAAGAGATGAGAGCTGGCAGCAGATTTTCACATCCGTTATGGATGAGTCGCATAAAGAATTCAATGAGGTGACCGGATTTGCTTATTCCTTCCATCCAAAACCACTTGAAATCATTTTGAAAACTTCTTTATCACAAGGTAAACAAGATCAAAAGGTAGCTGAAGAAATTGCTAGGTATGCAAAACAAATTGTTAAAGTAAGTAGAAATGAATTATCAATTGAAAAGATTCCTTATAAAATAATAATACGTGATAAGGAACAAGAAAATATGTATGAGATACAAGTGAAATAAGATTAGATAGAGATCGGTATCAAGTTTGGAAAAGAACTGTGACGGCATTGCTGTAAAGTTCCAGATTGTGGAATATGCTATACTAAAACTATTATAGGTGGGGGGTGAAGTGGGAAATCATATATGGCACCCCGAATAAATGACAATTTTCAACAATAGTCTTTTTTCTTATAGCCAGTAACATTTCGTGTAAAGGGGGATTAAAGATGCAAGAGTTACTACAATCATTCTTAGAGGATGAAATTTCTGATCAGGAATTTTATGATGGAATCATTGATTTTGTATATTCCTTCAATATTAGAAGTGGAGAATATGAATGTAATCGATTTGTTATTAAAAAAATGGACCATTTAAACTTTATTATATTTGATGAATATGTAATTGATGACAAAAGAGAAATTCATAATTCCGTATCAATACATAAGAATAAATTCATAAAACTGGTCAATGAATTTGCAAAAAAGCAAGGGATTATAATAAGAAGTTCTTTTTAAGTAATCGAACACGCTTATCTGAAATAAGGAAAAGCGTCATTCTTTTTGAAAAGGTCCAGAATGCTAAACAAACAGGAAGTGTGGTGGTGTACTAAATGCAAAATGTAAGAACTATAACAAGTAATTTACCTGAGCAGTATACATAAATCCTTGGTAGGTGTATATAAACCGATTGAAACCGAAAACTGTAATACTGAATATGGAATAAGTGGTAATTTAGGTTTTAATACATACCTTATTTCAAATGCTACAGCAGCGTTTGGTTTGAAAGACCAAAATGATAGATATTATGATGCAGAAATTATACACAATATATCTCTAGCTACATTGAATGACGAATTTGCCATACGCTATGATAGCCACCTATAGGCAACAAGAATTTTGGATGCTTGAACTGATCAATGTTTCCTCTAATTCTATAAATAGGTTGGATCCATTCAAAAATTTTAAAGGTTAATGGAAAACTTCTTGAAAAAATGAGAAACTGGCTAATTGATTTAAAAGAAAACTAATAGGTGTGAATTAAATTATGATGATGTTAGGACTTTGTTTAAGCATACGCTTGAATGTATAACTGATACAAATTCGCGGAATGCGGATGTTTTAACGATATCTTTATGATTAATAAACCTTGTTGTAATCGTCCCGTATTCTGCTGGTAGTGTAAAACGTGTGATATCTCCATCCTTGTCAAGCTTGTCAGCTACTGGCTTTGTTAGAAGCGAAATGCCTAATCCGGCTTTGACACAGCCTATTACACCATCCAAGGTGTTTAATTCCATCATATTGGTTGGCCTAATTCCTTTTGAATCCAGCCAGTTTTCCAATATATCTCTGTAAAAACAACCCGACTTAAACACAATGAATGTTTGATTGTTTAGTTGGTCAAAATCTATGCTAGTGAGGATATTTTTCTTTGAAACCAAAACCAACTCTTCTTCAACAACCTCAATTTTCTCCAACTCTGGATGATTAACTTCCCCTGCTACAAAGGCTCCTTCAATTTCGCGTTTCAAAGTTGCTTTTATTAGATCTGCTGTGGTACCGGTTTGAAGAGACAACTCTACCTGTGGGTATTGTTTATGATAGGAAGACAAAATATTTGGTAACCGAGTAGCTGCTGTTGTTTCCATTGAACCAATGGACAACGTTCCATTCGGCTTATTGCTGCTCTTTAACGTTTTCTCAACATCATTCATTAGACGTAGAACCTTTTCTGCATAAGTAAAAAGAATCTCGCCAGTAGCGGTTAGATTCACACCATGTTTATGACGATAGAATAGTGTGGTCTCATAATTCTTTTCAAGTCGTTTAATTTTTGCAGTCACATTGGATTGAACAAAATTTAGACTCTTGGCCGCTTTCGTAATATTGGCTTCCTTTGCAACTTCCGTGAAAACACGAAGATCTTCCAAATTCATGACTAACATCCCTTTTGATTTCAGATATCAATATTTTTGATGACAAGCAATAAAAAACATCATTTTACGTGTGGTTTTACTCCAATTATAATCAAGATATAGGATTTTGGAAACCCTTTTAATTATTACCATTGTAAGGAGGAATAATGATTTGTGGCATGAGAACGAGATTACTAGGAAACTAGACATTCAATATCCGATTATTCAAGCAGGAATGGCAGGGGGGACTACGACACCGGAACTTATAGCTTCTGTTTCCAATGCTGGGGGACTTGGGACTCTAGGTGCTGGTTATATGAACCCGAAACATATGAAGCAAACCATTCAGAAAATCAAAAAATTAACGAATCGGCCTTTCGGAGTCAATGTCTTTATTTCTGAAACACCGAATGTATCCGAAAAGGAAATTGAAAAAGCCAATGAATTATTGCGTCCCTTTCGCAAAGAATTAAAATTAACGGAACCGAAAGTTACAAAACCGTTGACCCATTTATTTGAAAAGCAAATGGAAATTATTTTAGAAGAACGGGTGCCTGTTTGCAGTTTTACATTCGGCGTTCCTTCTAAAGAAGAAGTTCAACAGTTAAAACAGAAAGGTACTATCGTTATGGGGACAGCAACTACTGTTAAAGAAGCAATGATCAATGAAGAACACGGTATAGATATGGTCGTTATGCAGGGAAGTGAAGCTGGAGGTCATCGTGGAACGTTTTCGGCATCATTTGATAAGGCCATGATTGGAACGATGGCGCTTATCCCGCAAACAGTTGATCATGTCAATATTCCGGTAATTGCCGCAGGAGGCATAATGGACGGGAGAGGTGTTTTGGCTTCTCTTACACTGGGAGCCCAAGCCGTTCAAATGGGAACCGCTTTTGTTACCAGTTTGGAAAGTGGAGCGAATAAGCAACAAATCGAGGCGATTTTGACCAGCACCGAGGAGCATCCAGTCATCACTTCGGCATTTAGTGGTAAACCAGCAAGAGGGATTCAAAATGAATTTATCACGAAAATGGCTCCATATGAACGGTCCCTCCCAGGTTACCCGGTGCAACACACATTGACCAAACAGATTCGAAGTGAGGCAGCCAAACAAAATAGACCGGAATGGGTCCATCTTTGGAGCGGTCAAAGCCCTCGATTAAGCAAACGAAAATCCGCTGCTTCCATAATTGCAGACATCGTTTCTCAAGTTGATGATCTTGTGAAATACAGATAAGGAAAAAGGGGAGATATTGGATGAGACCTGTTTATGCACTAGTAGCTGGAATGGCTTCTTTAATGATTGTTATGGGGATCGGAAGAATTGCTTACACTCCTATTCTTCCCTTTATGCAACACGACGTCCATTTATCCGAAAAGATGGCCGGGTATTTAGCCTCCTCTAATTATCTCGGTTATCTTTTCGGCGCATTGGTTGCCAGCTTTTATAGTTGAAAAAAAGGAAAGGCGTATTATTTAAAGTTCTATCTGGTTATTAACATTATCACGACCATCCTAATGGGGGTAACTTTCAATTCTGTATTTTGGTTGATCTTGAGACTGGTTTCCGGAATAAGCAGTGGACTTGTATTTGTTTTAGCTTCTGGAATTGTGTTAGAAACGCTTGAAGCTCATAAACGTCAATCCTTGTCGGGCATTTTTTATGGTAGTAACGCTTTGTATGGAGCATTCACAGCCCAGATCCTTGGAGTCATACTACCGGTTCTGACGCACAGTGCTGTTGGTGTTTTTCTAGGAGCCTTTTTATTCGAAGGAACATTTATGGGAATTACTACTTTGACTGTATCTAAAGGGGAAAGCTTATCCTTTCAAAATAGCAACAAGACGATTGGATACTTAACAGCTTCATACGGGATCGGACAAATTATAGGTCCCATCATTGCAGGGATGTTGACATACCGTACTAGTGATTATAATGGAGCGCTAATTTTTGCATCAGTGATTTTGTTAGTAGGTATAATTTTATTGTATATTGGTAATTACAAACAGGTTGGACAAAAAGAAGCTTTCAGCTAATGGTTCGTTAATGCAGGGTATGTTGGATTACGATAGGATCCCGTAGGGGCTCTGGTTACCAAAATGATTTGAAAACCAAAAAGTTGAACAGTTTAATAAATGTTATACCGAAAGGACTTACAGTTAATTTTCCTCAATGAGCCATTGAATTGAAAAAGTTTTGAGTATATAGAATCCGATTAAGTAGGTATTTACTAAAGATAACGGCAAATAGATAATGTTGGGCCGCCCGATTAATGTCGTCTTTCGTTTTAGAATTAATCTAAAACTTTTTGCTTCTTATTTTTGATGCAGCTAACAACATTTACAAGTAAATAACGGCTATAAGATTGAGTATGCTTAATGTTAGACTTGATGGATTGGACCAGAAAATCATGCAACTTTTCATAAGTTAAGATTTTTATATTTTGCTATGTTTTTCTTTTCATCATTTTATCTGCTTACCAAAAGGAATATAGCAATGAATATAATACTGATGATTCAATTATTATTTAAATATTAGAAATTATTGATTTAAAACATAAAAGTGGTATACTATATACAGGAGAAATACGGAAGGTGGAATTGGATTTGCCAGCATACTTGTAATGGTTGAGTAACTAAATAGTACATTTCTTTTTTTGAACATGATTGTTCAATCACGGGAGAAGTGTGCCTATTTTTAACCATTACAGGGAACGCAGGATAGTCAGTTGTTTTAATTCCAGCGGGATACCTATAAGGTATTCCGCTTTTTTAAATGGGAAATCTTTCTCCATTCAACCGTTGTTGCGTTCCTCTGAATAATTAGGAGGATCGTGTGTATGAGTTTTCATCATTTATTTACTTATGAGATCATTGCTCTGGAAACACCTTATATAAAAAGAAATTGTAGTAAATGTAAAACGAACACAGAATTTTATTGTAGTGAGAAATTCAGGATGAATGCAAATCAGAAATTAGTTGATATTTGGCTTATTTATAACTGTATACATTGTGAGGGAACTTGGAATTACCCTATTTTATCGAGAGTAAATATCAATAAAATTGAGTCTACGCTCATTCAAAAGTTTATGAATAATGATAAAGAGACAATTTGGTACTATGCTTTTCAAATCAACCAATTAAGAAAGCTATGTAATGATGTAGATACAGATATACGGTACGAGTTAAGAAAAGAAAAGCTCAATCCACTATCTAGCGAAGTCACTATTAGAATTTGCTATAAATATGATTTTGGTCTTAGAATAGATAAACTAATAGCAGAAATCTTTGCCATTTCAAGGTCAAAAGTAAATGAATTGTCTCAGAATGGAACTATTTTACTAAATCCAAACATTAAAATGAAGAGCAAGGTTATAGATGAGTTACAAATTACAGTCATTGGTGATTGGTACAAAGTTGATGCTTTGACATAATATTCCATTATCGTTGTTATTAGAAATAATAAGAAACATTCTAAATAAGGGGAATATAGATGCCGACTATTAAACATAAACAATTTATAAAAACGTCTGTAGAAGTATGCTTTGACCTTGCAAGAAACGTAGATATACATCTTGAAACCACAGCAAAAACAAATGAAAAAGTGGTAGATGGGGTGACTGGAGGATTATTAGAAGAAAGTGATACTGTCACATGGGAAGCTACTCATTTTGGTATTAAACAAAGACTAACAGCTAAAGTGACAGATATGAAGAAGCCTAACGAGTTTGTAGATATTATACTAAAAGGCGCTTTCAGTTCCTTCACTCATACACATCAATTTGTAAAAGAAACAGGAGGGACCCTTATGATAGATACTTTTGAATACAAATCCCCATTCGGTATTCTTGGAGTGGTGGCCGACAAATTATTTTTGGAAAAATACATGAAAAGGTTTATAGATACTCGTGCTAAAGAACTAAAAAGAATTGCTGAAAATAACGAATGGCTCATTCAACCATAGGGCCTCGTTTTAGAAGAACTCACTCAAAATAATTAAATGAGAATTATATCATCAAATTAATACCAAGTTTTTAGGAGAAATGATGATTATGTTTATTGGTTCAACAACATTCGGATTTATGGAACACATAGGCTATGTAACGTCTGTAGAATTCAAGAAGCTGACTTATACTTTTTGTCCAGTTTAGTGTTGACATTACAAAAAGTGTTTTCTCCCTATTGTTTAGGAATAGATTTACAGAAGAAAGGTAGTGTAATGATGAAAAATAATCATAAATTTGTAATGATAATGTTTACAGTACTATTAGTTATATTAGCTGCTTGCGGAAACTCATCTGAGGATTCAAATGCTAAATTAAACAACGAGTTAACAGATAGTCACGCAACGCAGAATACAAATGGCAACTCATCTGAACACGAAGATACACAAAATGCATCAAATATCAAACCAGAGACAGGAACGGATTCTGCTGATGGCACAAACTTTGAACAGGAAGTGAAAAAACATAATAACTCAACAGGGGAACAAAGCCAAGAAGAACCTTTGGAAGAATATGTTCCAAATGAAGATGAAATTGTATTAAATAATAATCATTTAAAAAATAAAGATATACTTGAAGCGTTTATGAAAGTCGCTGGAGAAAACGGTGAAAGTGAAATTAGAGTAGTGAAGAACGAAGGGGTCAAAGGTGTGCTTATTTATGATTTGAAATCAAGGTATGATAAAGATGCCAAGCAGGGATGGATTGAGGTTTTTCCAGATTTGAGTCACTATAGAGCATCAAATAATGAAGTACAAGACGTTTTTAATAATGCGCGTCAGCAATGTGGATATATTTCAAAAGATGAGACAGAAGGGTATTATAAATTGAATGAATGTAGAACTCATTGGGAATATCGGTTGCTTCCAATTATTAATGAGGATGGATAGTATGAAACTTATAGGTATTGCAAATATCACTGGTTCTTTCTGGATGTAGAATTTTGGATAACCATAGCCTTTTACTATTACGACATTGTTATGTATTTACGCACACGACCTGTTAGAAGTTCTTAAATGTCATTTATTTTTCCGCAAAGGGGCGCAAATCTGATATAACGATGCGACAACTGTTAATTAATAGAGCCAGATAGTGGTATAATTTTTTAAAACCATATACACAAGTTGTAGGGGAGAAGTAAATGAATAGTAAAATAAAAGAATTAATTGATATTACAAAAACGAAATTTGGCTTAGATAACTACTATTTAAAAAGACACGGACTTAATCGGTATGTAAATATCTTCAACGAAACCGTATATACATTATCGATGGAATGGTTTCCTGATCATGTACAAGAACCAGAGGATGATTCTAATCCGGAAGGCACAGCAGTTATTGAAGTCAACGTCTATTCTCATAAGTTTGTTAGCGCTATTTTTGTAATGGATAAGACATATGCAAATAACGGAATTAGCTTTGCAGGTCTTCATACAAACGACATCATAAAATGGATGGAACAGGAAACTGGATTAACTTATGGGAGACAATTGAAACTTCATAAGGAAGAGGAAGGGAGACTTCTATTTAAAGAAGTAATTGATGGGGTTAGTGTTTCTCCGGCTGGCTCTGTTGAAATAGAATTTGACGCAGAAGGGAAGCTGACTTTTTTTGCTGTTCATGGCCAATTTCCTTCTAAGGAGATTATAAAAGAAGAAACATATACACTCTCTTTTGATAAGATAGAACATTTGGCAAAGGAACAATTGAAGTTGATTGAATTTCCTTCACATGAACAAAAAAGATTAATTCCTACATATGGAGTAGAAGAAGTTTATATTACCAATGATCAAATGACGGCGATTCCATTTGAATTTATCGTTGATGTAAGATCCTATATAAACATCGATAGAACCATTTTTTTGGATAAGAATAAGACAATTAAAAAACCATTTAAAAGACAAGAAATTAGCTGGACTGAAGAGGTAACTGCAGAACAAGCATTTTCATCTGAGCCAAGTCCTGATTCTTGTCCGATTACTAAGAAAGAGCAAGAGAAGTGTTTATTAGCAGTCAAAGACTTTTTACTTCAAAAGTATCCAAATGGCTCAGGAAGTTGGATTCTCAAAATGCTGTACCGTGACAGAGGTTATATTCATGCAATTTTAAGAGCAAAAAAACAAGTTAATTACGTATTTCAAAGAAAACTTATTGTCATAATTGATGCCAACAGCTTTCGATCCATAAATTATGTAGATAACAAACCGATGTTGGATATCTTTGACCAATTTCAAGCATCAGATGAAGCCACGATTGATAAGGAGGAGGCATATAAAAAATTAAAAGAACTATACGAGTTAAAGCCTTATTATGTATATGACTTCGAAGAGAAACAATATGTTTTGTGTGGTAAATTAGATTGTCAATATGGGGTGAATGCAAGCAGTGGCAAAGTCATTGCGTTAAATGATTTGTGAACCAGAAAAGTACATATTGTAGGTTGGGAGGTAAAGGTATCGGATCCCTCTTCAATAGGGTTTTTATGGAAATTATCCAAATCCACAAAAATTTGAATTGAATCTTCTTTATATATATCTATCTAAATATGGTATAATTAGGGAATGTTTTGAAGTGGGAATGCTAAAGAGAAATATGGATACCGTTCAGAATGGAAACGAGTTTTACAAAGAAAATACACACAAGCATATCTTGAAACAAAGGGGAAGAGTATGGAAAATTGGTTAGCGGAAATTATGGATGAGTTTGGTTATATGGGCATTATGTTGTTAATTGCCTTTGAAAATATTTTCCCTCCAATACCTTCTGAAGTAATACTAACGTTTGGAGGTTTTATGACAATCACTTCTAAACTTAGTATTATTGGTGTAATAACGTCAGCAACAGCAGGTTCAGTTATTGGAGCTATTGTTCTATATATTATCGGTTTACAACTTGATGTAGCAAGATTAGAAAAGATCGTGGGTAAATGGGGACATATTCTTCGTATAACACAAAACGATATTCACAAGGCTGATGCTTGGTTTGATAAATATGGTCCTTGGACGGTCTTCTTTTGTCGTTTTGTTCCTTTAATTCGTAGTTTGATTTCTATCCCTGCAGGTATGTCAAATATGAATGTTGGCATCTTTCTTTTATTTACAACATTAGGAACGTTGATTTGGAATATTGTTCTCGTGTGCTTAGGTGCTTCAGTAGGTGGTTCATGGGAAACAATTGTAGATTATATGGATGTTTATTCAAGAGTGATTTACGCTATACTGATCTTACTCGTTATAATTTTATTGTACCTATTTATCAAAAGAAGAAGGTAATTGTTATAAAGCTGAAGGCCGTGTCATTTAACTGTCCTAATGAAGTAAGAGAAGAAGATATTCAAATGTGGATTAAAGAAATGAGCACACTACCTAGTCGTATAAAGGCGTTACTGTATCCCTAGATAAATCAAAATTAACAAAAACATATAGAGAAAATAGCTGGAATATACGTCAACTTATTCACCATGTTTTAGATAGCCATTTAAACGGATATATGCGAATGAAATTAGCTTTGACAGAAGAAAATCCGTTAGTTAAAACGTATGAAGTAAATGAATGGGCAAGGTTAATAGATTGTGAGTTGCCTAGTAATGTTTCATTACAGCTCTTAGAAAGCCTACATGAGCACTGGACATACTTACTTAAAAATCTAACAGCCATTCAATTCAAGCGTATCAGTATCCTGACGGTAGTAAAATGCGAACATTAAACAGGCACAAGGACGGAATAAAAAGCAGCGCGCCATCTTACCTATAAGGAATAGTCTTGGTTTCATCCATTAATGACTGAGCAAGATTAAGCTATAACCTTTTTTATCCCTTAATAGTATGAACATAACGATTGGAGTGGTACATATCGATAAGAACAATTATAAAAAAGATAATTTATTGTTGAAGATTGTGGCTTACTGGTTTGCTATACCTCGAATATGGCGCAGAAGTGTGTTTTGGGGTGTTATGTTCACATTAGCAATAGTTGGCTGGGTTAAGATAATAAATAAGTATTTGTAAGAGATGGAACAATATTACTCCTCGTGTAAGGATCAACTTCCAATTTTGGAGAAAAGGGCTCTTATGGCAATATTTATCCCATTTTGCTTGATTTTTCCTTGAGACTTCCTAAGTCATTAAATAAACGAACAAATGATTTAATTGCAATATGGAAAGAAAACTTAGAAATGCAAAAAGAAATTCTAAACGAAATGAAGGAGCTAAGAAGAGGTTCGAATTCCAAAGGTTAACAGACGCACATCAGTAATAAGGATAAGCGCTCATTTTATGTAAAAGGAAAATTAAAGAATACATAGAAAATAGTTGAAACGAAATATGTAATAAATCGTACATTAATTATAGAAGAAATTAGGAAGCGAAATTTTGAGGAGTGTCAAATGATTTTATTCTTAATATTTTTAGTGCTATGCTTGCTTAGTTTTAATTGGGTGATGGGATATGGGAAAGGGAATATAGCGATCGATTTAGATGAGAGATATGTGAATTATGCAGAGTATGTTAAAGCAATACAGTATGAACTTGTCAAACAAGGAAGAGAGGTCAATTATAAAGGTGATGGAATTTTTATAATAGATGGGCGCTCCTATATATTCATAGAGCGAAATGTTTCAATGGGAGGCATTCCTTTACAAAGAACAACTCTAAAACCTGAAAGATGACATACCTAAACCAGTTAATAGATGTTATTCCATTTTCATCAATTGGGTAGCTATGGGCGTTATTATATCAGCTATATCGGGTTTTACTAGAATGCAAAGAGCACCACTTTATGTCATATTGGGTATGTTGTTTGCTGTTCAAAGCACATTTGGAATATAACTGTATTCTTAGGTATAGCTGCTCTTTCGTAATAAAGCAAAATTTTTATTGCAAGATGTCCGTCTATTTTTAACAACGGTTGGATTGTTGTGAGGAAATCCTATAAACATTCTTTTTAACAGGTAAGAACTTGAAAAAATAGATACCATAGCCAGCACAGTCTGAACAACATATTCTTCATTTTTGAGAATCTGCGGATGACGTTTAGCTTTCGAGAAGCTTTTCTGTAATAGGAAGCAAACACGATTCAAGAGAAAGAATTTAAATTCATATCCTTTACTCTTTAAGCGTAATAAGTTAACGTGTTTTATAGTTATCGAGGTGATGATATGAAAATAAGAAATATCGACAGAGCTCTACTTACAGGCTTATTTGTAGGAATCATCATTTTTATTTCTGAATACTTCTTTCCTGATACCAATTCTTTTATATCAATCTTTATTGGTGCGCTAGCAGCCTTAATTGGTTATTTAATCGCAGTTAAGATACTTCCGAAAGAAAATGATTAAAACCAAACGTTAAAACATGTAAAGAAACGGACGTATTTCTCAACGAAAGAAAACGTTTACCATGCATATAAAGGAATATTAATTGAGAAGTCCGGCTGTTCTAATGTGAGATAAAGGAGAGATTTTAGTTGAGTTTTAAAAGCGAAATTAGTCAATTGGTATGCAGGAAAATTATATCTGCTACAATTTCGGGTTCCTTATTCGCTATAATTTTAGGTTTATTTGTACCACATCCATTTGGTGAAGAGATTAGCTCTGTCGCTGAATACCTTCAAGCGTTCGTACTAGCTGTTCCTGTATATCTTATATATAGTTTCCCAATTATTTTATTATACGGTACAGTAACCTCTATAGTAAGCGACTATATATCCAATTTAATTTCAAATTACACAAGTAAAAATTTAAACATATTCTTCACGATAACATTACATATACTTTTTGGTTTAGTTTTACTTTGGTACAGCCTATTAGCATCTATTTTATATTTTATAACTGATTATATTTTGAGTAAAAAAGATACATATAAATGGAATAATGCTTTAAAAAGCTTAGGAACCCCCATTATAGTCTGGATTGTATTCATGAGTAGTGTGTATATTACGAATATATTCGGGTGAATATCTATTTAAGCTTTGCCTAATAAGGATTAGCGTACTTTATATATAAGATTCAGATTTTTGGATAAGATTTTTAAACTGATTAAAGTGGAGGAGAAATGAAGTACATTAACATTAGTCTAGTTTTGTTTTTAATAAGTTTATGTCTATTACTTGTTGGTCTATTCTTTAATGAAATAAAATATGATCTAATTATTACAGGACTGATTGTGAATTATCTAGGAATAGCTATGCTAATCATTGGTGCTATCATTAAAGAGAGGATATAATGGATAGTTTGATACCATTAGGAATGATTTTTGGATGTGCTCTTGGTGTGATTATGGGTATCGTTTTTGAACCATACTTGCTGTTTACAACAATTTCTGGAACTGTAATCGGCTATTTAATTGGCGTTATTGCTTATGTGATTTATAGTATGAATGAAAAATCGTAATTTGCGAAGATAAAATAAGGATTGCTCTGTTTTTGGGTTGGTGGAACAGGATTAATCCAAGAAAGGAGAGAAGTTTATGGAAATAATTTTGATGTTTGCAGCTGGTATTATTGTCTTAATAATAGCTGTTTTGGCAATTAGTAAAGGGATTACAGAACGGATCAGAACTCGGGATGTAAATGTGAAGAAAAAGATTGCAAACCTTGAAAATAGGATAGATGCACTCGAAAGTAAAAAAAGATAGGTATTCGGATAATGTATGGAAATCTCGAAATACTTCATAATTGAACATACAGAAAGGTCAACTATATTTCAGGATATCCTTAAAATGTGTATCCGGTAACTATTGAATGATATAATTGGAAACATATTCATTAAAATACCTGAAGGAGAGATATATCATGACCAAACATAAAATTTATACAATGAGTGTCGCAAGTGTCTACCCCCATTATGTTACGAAGGCAGAGAAAAAAGAACGTACGAAAACAGAAGTCGATGAAATCATCCGTTGGTTGACAGGGTATAGCCAGAAAGAGTTAGAAGCGCAACTGGAAAAACAGACAGACTTTGAGACCTTCTTCGCTGAAGCTCCTCAACTGAATCCTTCACGGACGTTAATCAAAGGTGTAATCTGCGGTGTACGAGTGGAAGATATTGAAGAACCTATTATGCGGGAGATTCGCTATTTGGATAAACTGATTGATGAGTTAGCAAAAGGAAAAGCGATGGAGAAGATTTTGCGGAAATAATTATTAAAAAGAAGACACAATGCTTCCATTCATAAAACATCAAAGAATCTGTGTTTTTTGTTAAATCTACTATAACCTTAAAACCTTGACTAATCGTGATTCTAGTAATCCGATGTTTGGCTGTAAGACTAGTAATAAATAATTTTTCCATCATTTTCAATTACCCGAAAATTGCTGTCTTAAGAGTCAAAGCTTGATTTACTGGAGAATAACGCTCTATCAAAAGAGAGCGGAGGAAAGAACATAGATCTGGACTATTTTAGTAATCGTATTCATATTTGGTTACTATTTTTTGATAAAGAGTAAATCGAAGCAATACAAAAATGTTTTTCTTTATTATCCGTTGTTTGTTTATTATTGGCACTTACTCCATTATGGGGATTGAGGTTTATGGATCTTACCATTTGTATTCGGAATATTAGGAATTATATCAGGGTGGTTTGGAATCAAAGGTGATATGAGAATACGTTTATTATTAGCAAACTTAAGGGGTTGGCTTTTTAATTTTTGTGTTTTATAGGTACATTTGGTTCTCAACAGCCATAAATTCTAATGTGGCTTCATCATATTTCCTTCTCCTAAAAAACTTTCGCTAATAAAAATGAATCCTCAATATCATATATTAGGGCGGTCGAAAATGAAACTATTAATCATAGGTTTATTACTATTACTAACTCTAATTATCGCTTTTGTTGTTTCAGGAATTGCAGTAAATAAGCATAATATGAAGAAGAATAAATACGACTTATTAAATTACTTTAAAAATCATAAAGTTTCTCTATCCTTAACCATTAAAGAAAATGGTCGAAATACTCTAGCTATAAACCCGGATAAAAAGTATCCGTTAGCGAGTACAATGAAAATAATAATAGCATATAACTTTGTTAAGAGTGCAATGAATAACAAGATATCCATTACTGAAAAGGTTAAATTAAACGAACTTGAAAAATTCTACATTAAAGATACAGATGGAGGTGCTCATCCTAATTGGAAATATTCGATAAACTATCCTACGGAAGTATCTTTATTAGAAATAGCTAAAGGGATGATGCAATACAGTTCTAATGCCTGTACGGACTTTTTGATACATAAAATCGGAGTAGACGTTGTGAATGAAAGTATCGAAGTGCTCCAGCTAAATCACGATAAAATAACTTATTTAACATCACCTATTATTATGCCAGGGTATTTATCAGATAAACGGAAGCCAGCTTTAAATAAGTTAGACGCAATGAGTAGTCAGTCCTATCACGAATTAGTAAATGAATTATTTGTAAAAATGCAAGCGAATAGGAGTGATTATCTTAAAGAAAAAACGCCTAACATGCTAGATCGCAAAATGCAATTGTTAATCACTAAAAGAATGGCTTATTCAACGACAAATCAATATACTGATCTAATGTTAAGATTAGGAAAGGAACTCTTAACCAAAAAGGAAAAAAAGTTATTTAGTGAAATAGTAATAGGTAAAAGTGTAAAAAGTGACAAGGATGACTATTTTTGGTATAAGGGGGGAGCTACACCATACGTTCTAACTTCTGCCTTATATAAAGAATCACAGGATACGACAATATCCGTTTCCCTATTTATTGAGGATGATAAGGGGGGAGATTTATATTGGATAAGAACTATATTTAATGATTTTGTAATCAGTGTTGCCACAGATACGGAGTTTAGAAAAAAGGTAAAGGAAATGGCATAACCGCATTTATTGAGGAGTTTTTTTAAAATGGAATTTAAAGTTAAAAAAGGTCATTCTTATATGACCATCATATTGGTATGTCAACACTAAATTAGACAAAAATTATAGGGGCTGTTATTTGAATTCCACAGGTGTTAAATATCCTATTGTTCCATGAATTCGAATATTATTAAACCAATTCCTTGGCGGCAAATGAACCTGTTTCTTGATGATTTTTTATCCAACGACCTAATGTAGAAGGTGTGATATTATACTCTCTTGCAATATCTGCACACGATTTGCCGTTTCATAGAGCTTCACTAATTCAGGTTTAAATTCGGGTGTAAAAGTTCGACGTTGACGAACTATCGTAGTATGCTGTATGCCCCTTCAGTTATTAATCTAAGTTTACAAGCCCTCATTTTCTCTGTCCAATTTAGTGTAGCCTATCTAAAATTTAGTACTTAAAGTAATAGGGCGTTATTTTCTGTATAAGAATACAAATGTTAAAAATTATTGTTATTATATAAAATAGAGGTTAATTTTAAATCTTTTCGTCTTGACGAAGCTAAGACATAAAATAGGAAGATCCAAAAGAAAAATTCGAATTACAATACGAATGATAAAAATAATAGGAGGTTATATACGACGATGGAGAAATTATTGAAGCAGGTTAAGCTATTAAGTGAGAAAGAACCAAAAACAATTGAGCAAATGGCATTAAAATTATCAGAAGAGGCTGGAGAAACCTCGCAAGCAGTATTATCTTATTTAAAAGCCAACGGAAGTGAGTATAAACAATTAGGTATTGATGATGTAAAAGAAGAATGTATAGATGTCATTCTTGTATCTTTAGCTTTGTTTTATAAAGTAGCTGAAAGTGAAGATGAATTACAAGAATTTATAACAAGAAAAATAGCCAAATGGCAGAGTAAAATGTAAAGAACAAAGAGATGTATTGAATTAAACCTGTAATCTAAAACAAATAATTCATAAATATTTAAATACTTCTCCAACTAAATGTAGCTTTAGTTAAAGAATAATAAGCTAATTTGCAACCGTGCTTCTATTATTGTTAACCATTATAAGAGCCACATTAGTTAAATACGGAGAAATTAGCAGTAAATAAATCGAAGCTTCTCTATTAATAAGAAGATAGGTGTACTAGGTCATACTATTAAATGGAGGAGTTAGTAAATGATATTAGTGAGTTCTTGTTTAGCAGGACTAAAGGTAAGATATACGCATAGTTTAGATCACAAGCTTAGTAAATTAATAGAAGAGAATAAGGCAATACCTGTATGCCCGGAATTGCTTGGTGGTTTCTCAACCCCTAGAGAACCTGCTGAAATAATAGGTGGTAATGGGGAAGATGTATTGGATGGGAAAGCTAAAGTAGTCGAGAAATCAGGTAGAGATGTTACAGAACTATACATAAAAGGAGCCTACTCGACTTTAAAAAAAGCTAAGGCTGTTAATGCAACAGTGGTTGTTCTTAAGGAGTATAGTCCTTCCTGTGGAAATTCCATGATTTATAATGGTGAATTTATGGGGGAGAAAATCACTGGAAATGGAGTTACTACTGCCTTACTAAAAAGAAATGGCTTACGAGTAATCTCAGAAGAACAGCTTGCCGAGTATTATGATGAGATAATATAGCGAATGCTTCTTCAATTAACGAGCGCATAACACCAATAAGGAGTAAAGTGTTCTAAATTGGTATTGTAAATTGCCATGAAGGTAAATTTCTATTATGTTACTGTACAGGAATGCTGATGCCGGAACACATCGAAAACGTTAATTAACAGGTTGTCTCTAAGTAAAACCAAGCAAATTTAGATATCCTGAGGTAGGTGTTTACATTGGAAGAGATAGTTATCATTTGTTCAGGAAGTTCAGGTGGTCATGCAAAGCTAATTATTGATGCTTTAGAAAAAGCTAATAGGAAGATTAAAGGAATAATAGATAACCAGCGGCAACCAGGTGAGAGGCTATATGGTTATGAAGTATTAGGTGATGAAGAATATGTAAAGCGAAATAGCATAGATACAGGAATCGTTGGAATAGGTGATAACTGGAAAAGAAAACAAGCTGTAAAAAGAGTTAAAGAAATAAACCCATTTTTTAAGTTTACAGTAGTCATACATCCTTATACCTCTATAGCTAGAGGTGTTACTATAGGTGAAGGAACTGTTGTAATGGCGGGAGCTATTATTAATAGTGACGCTCAGATTGGAGAACATTGTATTGTAAATACTAAAAGTTCAATAGCTCATGATTGTGAGATAGGAGATTATGTATCCATTTCTCCAAGCGCAACCTTAGGGGGAAATGTATTAGTAGGAGTTGGATCAACCGTAGCAATGGGAGCTAATGTTATCCATGCTGTAACAATCGGTCAACATACTGTGATAGGAGCAGGATCGACTGTATTGGATGATATTGAAGATTATAAGGTAGCTTATGGAACTCCTGCTAAAACTGTTAAGGTAAGAAAAGAATTTGATAAATATCTTTAGCATATAAACAATTCATTTCATCTCTGATATATCGAATAGGCAGTGAACATGAAAAGTTGTTTATCCCTATTACCTTAAGAAAGAGAATATTTACTCATCGCCTCTCTTTTTGTAGTAGGTATGTTAAAACAGTGTAAGTAAGCATACATATGCTTCATACTTACACTGTTTTTTAGTAATTACGAAAAAATAATGCTAAGACAACTGCATTGTTGTTATACACGTGTTGTCGCCTTCAAAGGTGGAAATTTCTGATTCTGTTGTTTTTCCATCATATTCCATTTTAACTTGAAATGTTTTATCTCTTGGTAACCATAAATCAATAAACCCATTTTTTAATGATGTCATGGTTTCATCAACAACCACATTACCTTCTTCATCTTGAATATACACATCAAATTCTTTTTTCACCAACTCTCCTTGACATCCGGTTAGACTATGGTTGGTACAATGGTGTGTGGTATTAATAAACGGTGCAATGGAAACGAAAAATTCCTCTTCTGGAAGATTATAAGTCGTCTCTTTATTACCACTATCCGTAACAATAAGCTCTTCGGAAGTAATGGATGCAGACACATCATCGGTACTACCAACACTGTAATTATGTACCATTTCTTTTACATTTTTTCCTTCTTTTTTATTCGAAGCACTGTCATCACAGGCCGCAACGATGAAGATGAGTACGAAACCAATCACTGCAAGAATGCCTTTTTTCATATATTATTCAACTCCTATTTTAAAAGTATAAAATGTAATTTGATAGTATTTTACCATATGTAGACAAACGATATGTAATAGATGAGAAAGGAACATATCAATTTGTCCGCCTTTTAAAAACCAGTGAAACCAAACCATCCGGCTAAAAAGGAGGTTAATTTGGTCATCCAATCAAAGAATAGTGCAACTCCCATAAAAATCATAATGTATCCGCCAATTTGTATTAATTTTTGATTATGCTTTTTAATCCACTTTATTTTACCAACAAAGAATGCCAACAAAAGAAATGGAATGGAGAAACCTGATACATAACTAATCATCATTACCATACCAACATCAGGATTAGTTGCAGCTAATGATAATACGATAGCTAATATAGGACCAGTACACGGTGTCCAGCCTAAAGAGAATGCCATTCCTATAAGATACGACCCAAAATAACCTCCTGGACGATTTTTGAATGAGATTTTTTTATCCTTCATGAGAATTTTAAAATTAAATATTCCTACAATCACTAGCCCAAAGAAAATAATTAAAACGGCACCAATTTGTCTAATGATATCCTGGTATGTCAACAAAAATTCGGATATATATGATGTGGTAAAACCAATCATTATAAAAATACTTGAGAATCCTAGTAAAAACAGAATGGTATGTAAGAGGGCTTTTTTATTTATTTTTTTATTTTCTTCTTTTATTTCACTTACGCTCATCCCAGTAATATATGATAAAAATGCTGGGTAAAGTGGTAATACACAAGGTGAAATAAAAGAGAGAAACCCCGCACCAAAAGCTAGGAATATATTTATTTCGTTCAAAACTACTTATCCCCCTTTTGTTTAGAGACTTATTTCTGAGGAAGTATTTCTTGTAAATATCCATCAAGTTTTTCTAATGTCAACGCACCATTTATTATTCTTTCTATCTTTCCATCAGGGTTTATAAAAAAGCTACTTGGAATAGGTCCTACTTTATATAGATCCATTACTTCTCCTGTTTTATCATGAGGAATCGGAAACGTTAAATCATATTTATCAATAAAACTGTCAACAGCTAATTCTGTATTATCTAAACTAACGGCGATAATTTCAATTCCTTTATCTTTATATTTGGGATAAAGTGCTTGCATGTAAGGCATTTCTTCTTCACAGGGTTTACACCAGGTTCCCCAAAAGTTTAACATGACACCTTTTCCTTCAAAATCACTAAGTTGAATCATTTCTTCTTTATTATTCTTATTTATTTGTTTTAATTTAAAGTCGGGTGCATCATCACCGATCTGATAAACGCTGTTATCTGCTTGTATGTTAGAAATTAATGCAAATACAATAGCACCTATTAATACAGCTAGAATAGCTGTTCGAAAAATGAAGCGATTTCTTTTTTTGTTCTTCTTTTTCTTTTTAGCCTCCTCCAAGCTCATATATACCCTCCCTACAATAATTAATTTCAATCTAAAAGACACGTACTGTTATTCTAAGATAAAAATTTGCAGAAATTATGTAGATGCTTTGTATAGTTTATGAACGAATGTATTTTTTCATATGAAGTGGAACCTCAAGCAGTTGGGGGGCGTTTATCCACCATCGGATTGAAGTAGGTAAGCTGAAGGATCTGCTTGCTTGTGCCCATTAACCTTTTAAAAAATAGTCACTAACCTTATTATCACTAATTATTCAAACCTGGGTGTTCAAACTATTGTCACGTAATCTATAAGCTTTGCTTTAAATCACATTTGAAGTGTGATGTAGTTCACTTATGTTAAGTAGTGCAAAATTTAGAATGTAAGTAAGAAAAAACATAAGGGAGGGGTAAGTAATGGAAACGAATAATAAAAATGTTATTGCAAAAGAAAAGGATAATAAAAAGTATTCTCTAAAAGGGACATTATTTTCCTCAATTGTATTTGTTGGAGGAACCATTATAGCTTTTATTCTACTATTATGGGTTTTGTATATGGTGAGAATTTAATAGGGGGGTATTTGTATGAAATTACATCGTGCTGAAGAAATTTGGTTAATTATTGGAATTGGAATTATTGCTCTTTCTATGGTGATAACAGGATATCAGGCATTTGCTCAAGGAATGGCACCGCCAAGTGGAATGGAAACCATTGATCCTCAAAAAGTAGATCAAACTACACCATTTGATAATCCTGGGATATTTGAGATTGGCGAAAACGAATATGAGGTAGTTATGATATTACAAGCCTTTAGTTTTACACCAAATGAAATTGAAGTCCCAGTAGGGTCAACCGTTCATTTTACAATGACTTCTAGAGATGTAGTACATGGCTTTCAAGTGGCTGGTACCAATATTAATGCTATGGTAACTCCTGGACACATACAAAAAATTTCACAAACCTTTGACAAACCAGGTGAATATCTCGTTTTATGTAATGAGTACTGCGGTGTCGGTCACCAAATGATGTCGACAACTATCACCGTTAAATAAAGGGAGGAGAAATAAATGGAGTTAGTTAAAGAAAAACCATTTGGAAAGATGCAACAGGCTCTAGGAGTTAATCCTAAAGATGCACGATTATCATTAACCTATTTTACTGTTTCATTTATTGCGTTATTAATAGGTGGATTTTTAGGTCTTTTTCAAGGATTAAACCGTGCAGGTCTAATGGAATTGCCAACATGGTTTGACTATTATCAAACACTAACAACGCATGGAATCTTATTAGTTCTTGTATTTACCACCACTTTTGTAATTGGGTATTTCTATGCTGGAATTTCCCATACAATGGGAGGATTACTTCCAAAGGTTAGAAAATTTGGTTGGACAGCATTTGGATTATTGGTAATTGGTGTTGTGTTTGTTGCAACTACTGTTGCCATGGGTAATGCATCAGTTATGTATACTTTCTACCCACCAATGCAAGCAACTCCTCTATTTTACATTGGCCTAGTTTTTCTTGTTGTGGGAATTTGGATAGCAGCATTTGGCGTGTTTATCAATGTAGCAAATTGGAGAAGAAATCATAAAGGACAGCATATTCCTTTGTTATCATTCTTTGCAACTGGTGTATTCGTTTTATTAGTCTTGGGAAGTATCGGTGTTACCATAGAAGTGTTAATGTTAATTCCATGGTCACTAGGGTGGACGGAAACCATCAATGTTATGCTTAGTCGTACATTATTTTGGAGTTTCGGCCATACTCTAGTTAATATTTGGTATTTAACTGCGATTTCTGCATGGTATGTCGCTGTACCAAAGATTATTGGTGGAAAACTATTTAGTGATGCTATCACACGTTTAGTAGTTATTTTATTAGTTATACTCAATATTCCTGGAGGATTCCATCATCAAATTGTTGACCCTGGTATTACAGAAGGCTGGAAATTCATCCATGTATTTATGAGTTTATCCATTGGGTTCCCATCTATGATGACTGCATTTGCTATGTTTGCTGTGTTTGAACGTGCAGGTAGAAGAAAAGGTGCTAAGGGTCTATTAGACTGGTTCAAAAAATTACCGTGGGGAGATGTGCGTTTCCTTGCACCATTTATTGCAATGGTTGCATTTATCCCTGCCGGTGCTGGTGGTATTGCACAAACAAATAATCAACTAAATCAAGTAGTTCATAATTCACTTTGGATAGTTGGACACTTCCATTTAACTCTTGGTGTTACGGTAGCATTAACCTTCTTCGGTATTACATATTGGTTAATTCCATATCTATCAAAGAGAAAATTAACACCAAAAATAAACAAACTAGGTATCATTCAAACCATTATCTGGACTATTGGTATGACATTTATGTCAGGAGCAATGCATTTAGTTGGTCTTTTAGGATCGCCTCGAAGAACTTCTTATACAACTTATGGAGATAACGCTACAGCCTTAAGCTGGGATCCTTACTTAATTTTCCTTGCAGTTGGAGGAACCTTCTTAATTGTTGGGGTTGTACTTATGGTTTATATCGTAGTTAATCTTATGTTCTTTGCGCCAAAAGGAAACACAGAATTTCCAATTGGAGAACCAGAAGCAGACGTACTATCAACTCCAAAATGGACGGAAAGATGGGGAACGATCATTATACTACTTATTCTAATAGTAGCCATGGGATATGTTATGCCACTTACAGATATATTAAATGTTCCAGGCTCTCCTCCATTTAGAACTTGGTAGAAAATTAAACATAATTATATGTCGCTTGAGAAAAAGAGATGGGGTGTAACTGAAACGGTTAATTCGAATGATGAACAACTAACTACTCTGTCTCCGGAAATATACATAGACTCCTTGAAAAAGAAGAGCGCTTTTGTCGTACGATATATCGCTGCCTGAGCAAAGTAAAGTATATTTCCGAAGCGAGTTAGTTGAACGAATCATCATTTCTAATTGTTTGTTTTTTTCTTTGATTAATACTAATTTCATAGTCTTTTTGATTATTAAAATTTGCAAATAGGACGTGATCAAATGAACCGAAATAGTAATATATTATCACTAGTAATAGTTATCACGTTTGGTTTTATCTTATTCTTAATTGGAACGGATGGCTTTCGAGCATATACGGCTGAAACGGCTAGAACGATGAAGCTGGTGGAAGAGATGCCGAGATTTCCTGAAGTTACCTTAGAAGATAGTAAGGAAAGACTATATGCATTCTCCGAGTTTGAAGATAAATATGTAATGATAACTTTTATTTATACTGCATGTACAGATGTTTGTCCTAAATTAGAAATGAATCTTGCTCAGGTTTATAATCGAATACCAGAAAAATATATCGGAGAGGATATTGTTTTCTTAAGTATTAGTTTTGATCCGGAGAGAGATACCCCTGCTATACTTGAAAAATATCGCCAATATTTTAATAGTGATGGTAACACTTGGAGAATGGCAAGAATCCCTGATAACCAAGAATTACAAAAGTTATTAACTTCTTTTGGAGTCGTTGTGATACCAGACAATATGGGCAATTTCACTCATAACTCTGCTTTTTATTTAGTGAATCCCCAAGGCAAGCTAGTAGAAGTTATGGATTATCAACAAATTGATTTAGCAGTTGAAAAAATAACAAGTATATTGAAAACAAATGAGGGGAGATAATGGATGAAACAAGCAATCTATGGATTAGGATTGTATATTTTCATGATGCTCCCACCAGTTATTACTTTATTCGAATCTATAATGGTAGTTCATATGCATATGCAAATGCCTTTGTTGGTTATTATTGGAATGATGTTTACACCATACCTCAAGAAAAAATTTCCCGGATTTTTTGAAGCTTGGAATCAAAATGGTATACCTGGAATAGTACTTTTTTTGATAATTATGAGTTACTGGATGCTCCCACGTGCTATGGATGAGGCCCTTACTTTACCATTAGTAGAGATTTTTAAATTTATAAGCTTACCATTTCTTGCAGGAGTACCACTAAGAGATAGCTGGCAAAAACTTATGAAATTTGAAAAGAATAGTGTGTATATCTTCTTTAGTGTATTATCAGGAATTATGGCTTGGATTTATATTGCTTCCCCTACACAGCTGTGCAATAACTATTTAGTAACTGAGCAAAGAGCATTAGGCTGGACATTTTTAATAACCGGATTATGTATTATAATTTATTTTATCCAATCGCTATTTATTGATGATACAGAAGATTACTAAACGAAATAATGTCTTTTTGGAGACAAAGAATAGAAGAAAATCGGTCAAATAGGATTTTCAACTTTAAGAATAGACTGGACTCACTAAATGCTTTATTCGAAAAACAAGGCTTTTCTATAACTGATGCAGAACATGCTATTTTTGACATTAATGGTAAACTTTTGGATGGAATCAAGACGTAATAAAGTGGTCAGTTACAAAAGAAATTTAATTTTCTAACTCTAAACTACTCTTTACACTGCTGCTAAGTAAGTAATCTCTTTTAAGGAAAAATTGAAGTTAGATGAGCAATGGTTAGAAAGCGACTAAAACAACCTAGACGATACTCTATTCGTGTGTGTTTGATCCCATATATAACTGACAGTTAACTCCACTTATCAATACTGAGGTTCACTTTTTTCCCGAAGTGGGGCGTTACTGCCAGTAATGTCTGATTGGTTCAAAGGTCTTCAGGTCATACCCTTGTGGTATGAACAATCAGTGGGGGGATAAAACAAAACCCCCACTGATTGAAGCAAAAAGATCGCTCTCTATATATTAAAATCATGTCCATTAGAAAAGGAACACCTCTCTTGAGATGCACCTTTTATTGAAATAATTCTTCCTTCAACCTATTGGTATCTAGTATCATATTTCCATTACTATCTATTAGAATTAATTGTTTCTTCTTTAATTGGGTGATCGTTCTGCTAACTGTTTCACGACTTGAACCAATCATATTGGCTAAATCTCTATTCGTAAAACGGGTGGTCAATGTCGTTGTTTCATTGATATGCTCCATTCCATGTTTTTTTCCAAGGCGAATTAATAGAAGAATAATTTGTTCGTAAGTATTACGTAGGATTTTTTCTTCTAAGCGATTCTGTAAATCCACTATCTTATCTCCAAGCACACGGAAAATCTTGATACTTACCTCTGGATTGTTGATTAAAAAATCCTCAAATAAATGGATGGGGATGTAAAATAATACTGCTTCTTCCATTACTTCAGCATGTGCAGGATAGTTATCATTACGAAAAAAACCTTGGTGAGGAAACATTTCACCTTCACTTAGAATATTGATAATTTGTTCTTTTCCTTGAATATCAGTTCGATAAATTTTTATTTTACCTTGGTGTATAAAATACACATTAGTGAGAAGGTCATCTTGCATAAAGATATGGACTCCCGATCGGTAGGTTCGATTTTTTGCAATATTTATAATCGGATCAATTTCATAGTCTGTTAAACTTTTGAAAAGGGGGAAACGTTGTAATAATTTTTTAACTGATGCTGGATACATAATTATCATCCTTTCAAATATAGTGCTCCATCTCATAATATTATCACGTACAATTTATAATTAGATGTGAAGAATATCATACTTATCAGATTGTAGTGGAGACTTTGGAGGATAACTATTGAGAAAAAATAGATTACAAAGGTAAGAGCTGTGACAAACATATGATTGTTAAAGCAAAAGCCAAACTATCACCCAATCCATGGTACTGCCTCTCGAAAGTAGAGTAAATAATCTAATTTCTGGGGATGTTTTGTAAAGTTTGTCACGGAGTATTTAGATGGAACTCTTTCATATCGTTCCTTAGCTAAAAATATAATATGGGTAGTTCCACACTAATAGGGAGAGCCACCGATAAACCAAAGCCCCGCTGATTGAAGTTTCACATTATAACTTTCTTATTATCGTTTTTTTAGAAGAACATTTAAGTTTTGTCCCAACTCTTTTCTTATTTTCTAGTTGGAAATATTCGTATTACGTCATAATTTAGTTATGTGATAAATATCACTAATTGTTTAGTTTTATTGTATTACAATTTTCCTAGACTTAAGAAGGGTGGGGCAGTAATGTTTAATAGAGATTATAATGAAAATCCGTTTATCGTAATATGGGAGCTAACACGTGCTTGTCAGTTACATTGTTTACACTGTCGTGCAGAAGCACAGTATCATAGACACCCATTAGAATTGAATTTTGAGGAAGGAAAGAAATTAATAGATAATATCTATGAAATGGACAATCCTATGCTTGTATTCACTGGCGGAGATCCATTGGAACGTCTAGATGTTTTTGATATTGCAGAATATGCGATTAAAAAAGGTGTCCGTTTATCCATGACACCATCTGCAACACCAAATGTAACCAAAAAAGCAATGAAAAAGGCGAAAGATATTGGACTTGCTAGATGGGCCTTTAGTATCGATGGCCATTGTAAAGAAGTTCATGACCATTTCCGAGGTACGGAAGGATCCTTTGATTTAACAATAAACGCTATTAACGATTTACATGAACTGGATATGCCTTTACAAATTAATACGGTTATTTCTAAATATAATTATGAGCATTTGGATGAAATGGCAGAGCTAGTAGAAAATTTGAATTGTGTAATGTGGAGTGTGTTTTTCCTTGTTCCTACTGGGCGAGGGAAAGAGTCAGATATGATTTCACCTGCTGAACATGAGAAGGTATTTAGATGGTTATACAAACTCTCAAAGCGTGTTCCTTTTGATATTAAAACAACAGCTGGCCAGCACTATCGGCGTGTGGTTATACAGCAGAAAATGCGTGAACAAAGAGGTATGAGTGATAAAGAACATATCTTTTACGAAGATGCTATCATCGCAGGAAAAACAGGGCAAATTGATGGATTAGGGAGAGCTCCAAAAGGGGTAAATGATGGAAATGGGTTTGTGTTCATTTCTCACACTGGGGATGTATACCCAAGTGGTCTATTACCTATTCGAGCAGGTAATGTACGACACACTCCAATATCAGAAATTTATAGAGAATCAGAGGTGTTTAAAAATTTAAGGAACCCTGATAAATATAAAGGAAAATGTGGAATCTGCGAATTTCGCCATGTATGTGGTGGTTCCAGATCCAGAGCATACAATGTAACAGGTGATTATATGGAAAGTGAACCTTATTGTGTATATATCCCAAGAGCAATGCGTAAGAAAGGAAAGAATATTATAGAAAAATAGATAGAAGCTGAGCAGATGGATGCTTAGCTTTTTTGTAGTCTAGGAAATGAAGGGAATTATAAAATTAGCCCATGTGAATAAAGATGGGCGTGTTGAGCTTTGTCCAGCTCTAGCGCCCAGAAACGAGGCGCCTTCACGAATCGCCCCATGTTAAGTCATCATCGGCTCGAAGCTCTCCGTGATTTCTTTATCTCCGTTGACTCGCACCAGTCGTTCGTTTCTATTCGGGCGCTTACACTTTTATTCTATGAATAAAATGCAGAAATCGGGGGATAGGAACTGTACGGAGAGGATAGCAATCACAAAAAGGCACTCAAAAGCAAGACTATTGATCAAACAATACACAACACGTTACTGTACTAAATTTGCATTACATTATGAAAAGATGATTTAAATATTAATAAGTTTATGACCGTATTTTGACACCTGTCAAAGTGTGACATACTTCACACTATAGTAGAGATTTGAATGTTTTAATAAGTTATAGGCTTCACAAAGTAACTTATTTGGAGGGACAATAATGAAAAAAAAACCATCTCCACTTTGGCAACGATTAAATTATTTAAAACCAAAAGAGACTTATTCAAATAATCATAGCCAATTACAAGAAGGGAACCGTGATTGGGAAAATGTATATCGAAAAAGATGGCAGCATGACAAGATAATTCGTTCCACACATGGTGTGAACTGTACGGGATCATGTAGTTGGAATATTTACGTAAAAGATGGGATCGTTACATGGGAAGGCCAGGCCTTAGACTATCCATCGACAGGACCAGATATGCCAGATTTTGAGCCACGCGGATGCCCAAGAGGAGCAAGCTTTTCTTGGTATATTTACAGCCCATTGCGCGTGAAATATCCATATGTCAGGAAGAAATTATTGCTTTTATGGAGAGAAGCTTTAGCTACAAATGACACTCCATTAGAAGCATGGAAAAGTATTGTGGAAGATAAGGAAAAAGCAAAGTCTTATAAACAGGCTAGGGGGAAGGGAGGATTAGTTAGAGCTGATTGGGAAGAAGTAACTAAGCTTATAGCGGCTTCAACACTTTATACAATCGTCAAATATGGTCCTGACCGTAATGTTGGATTTTCACCAATCCCAGCAATGTCAATGCTAAGCTATGCAGCCGGTAGTCGTTTTATGCATTTGCTTGGCGGACAAATGCTCAGCTTCTATGATTGGTATGCAGACTTACCACCAGCATCTCCGCAAATTTGGGGGGATCAAACCGATGTGCCAGAAAGTTCTGATTGGTTTAATTCCAGTTATATTATGACATGGGGTTCCAATGTTCCGATGACACGTACACCAGATGCTCACTTTTTAGTTGAAGCTCGCTATAAAGGGACAAAAGTTGTTTCAGTTAGTCCAGATTATGCAGAATCAACCAAATTTGCAGATGACTGGCTTTCCATTAGACAAGGAACAGATGGCGCGGCAGCAATGGCAATGGGACATGTTATTTTAAACGAATTTTATAATAAAAATAAAACACCTTATTTTGAAAATTATGCAAAACAGTACACAGATTTTCCGTTTTCAGTTCGATTAAAACAAGTAAATGGTAAGTTTATAGCAGACCGATTTCTAAATGCCGAAGATCTTGGCCTAGCATCCGAGAATAATCAATTTAAGCCAGCAATGTATAACCAAGCTACAAATGGTTTTTCCATCCCTCATGGAACAATGGGTTCTCGCTGGGATAAAAAAGGGACTTGGAATTTAAGACTTATTGACGAAAATACCAATGAAAAGATTGAACCTGTTTTAAGCTTCTTTGATATGGAAGACGAAGTAATTCATGTAGACATGCCGTATTTCGATGCAGAGGAGAAAAAAGTACTACCTCGTGCTATACCTGTGAAGAAAGTAGAACTAAACGGAGAAGTAGTATATGTTGCCACTGTTTATGATTTAATGATTGGTAATTACGGAATTGATCGTGGTCTTGGTGGAGAAGCTGCAAGTTCTTATAACGAGATTGCACCATTTTCACCAGCATGGCAGGAGGAAATAACAGGTGTGGATCGTAATCTAATCATTAAAGTTGCTCGTGAATTTGCACAGAATGCCATTGATACAAAAGGTCGTTCCATGATTATTATGGGGGCCGGAATTAACCACTGGTACAATTCTGATACGATTTATCGTGCAATTATAAATCTTGTACTTATGATCGGCGCACAAGGTGTAAATGGTGGTGGCTGGGCTCACTATGTTGGCCAGGAAAAACTCCGTCCCGTTGAAGGGTGGACTACGATTCAATCCGCCAAAGACTGGGGAGGGCCGGCAAAATTGCAAAATGGTACTTCCTTTTTCTACTTTGCAACAGGTCAATGGCGTTATGAAGAAACACCTATTTCGGAACTTGCTGCTGCAACTATAGACAAAGCTAGATATGATCACCCTGGTGATTACAATGTTTTAGCAGCCCGTTTAGGGTGGTTACCATCATATCCGACGTTTAATAAAAACGGTATTGATTTATATAATGAAGCAATTGCAAATGGAAATGAAACAACAGAAGAGATCGGAAACTTCGTTGCCAAACAATTAAAAGAGAAGAAATTACAATTTGCAATTGAGGATCCTGATAATTCGGTTAATTTTCCAAGGAATTTGTTTGTTTGGCGCGCGAACCTAATTTCAAGTTCTGGAAAAGGACATGAATATTTCTTAAAACATTTATTAGGTGCATCAAATGGGCTCTTGAACTCTGATGAAGATAGTATTCGACCAAAAGAAATTAAATGGCGAGATGAAGCACCTGAAGGGAAGGTAGATCTATTAATTAATCTAGATTTTCGTATGGCTGGAACAGCTCTATACTCTGATGTTATCCTCCCTGCATCAACATGGTATGAAAAGCATGATTTATCAAGCACGGATATGCATCCATTTGTACATCCGTTTAGTTCAGCTATCACATCACCATGGGAAGCAAAATCTGACTGGGACATTTTCAAAGTTTTAGCAAAAGGCGTTTCCGATATAGCTCAAGAAATCGGTATGGGCACAATCAAGGAAATAGTTGCGACACCAATAAATCATGACACGCCTGGAGAGATGGCACAGCCACTTGGCAAAATTGAAGACTGGTCAAAAGGGGAATGTGAACCAATTCCAGGTAAAACTATGCCACAAATTCATGTTGTCGAACGTGATTTCAAACAAATTTATAATAAAATGACAGCACTTGGTTCAAATATTGCCACTAAAGCATATGGAACCAAAGGTATCAATTGGATGATGAAAGATGAATATGAACAGGCGAAACGAACGTTTGGCACGGTAGATAACGGAAGTATTGCCGATGGATGTCCAGATATCACTAGTGCAAGAGATGCGTGTGATGCAATCTTAATGCTTTCTTCTACGACAAATGGAAAAGTTGCCGTAAAAGCGTGGGAAGCATTAGAAAAGACAACGAACTTAGAGTTAAAGGATTTAGCTACTGAAAGAGAAGAAGAGTTATTTACATTTGATAATATTGTCACCCAACCGAAAACAGTTCTTACTTCACCAGCATTTAGTGGCTCAGAAAAAGGTGGAAGAAGATATTCACCATTTACAACCAATGTTGAACGATTGATCCCATTTCGAACAATTACAGGACGCCAATCTTACTTTTTGGATCATGAAATAATTAAGGAATTTGGGGAGTCATTTG
Source organism: Virgibacillus sp. AGTR (assembly GCF_016919725.2). GTDB lineage: Bacteria > Bacillota > Bacilli > Bacillales > Amphibacillaceae > Virgibacillus > Virgibacillus salarius. Next base: position 15,484 of record NZ_JAJERH010000029.1, on the reverse strand, counting down.
CCATATTCAAACCAATTTTAAATCAAAAGCCATTTAGTTCTAAACGCCCAGATGTCGAAGGAAAAGAAATTACATTAAATTACTTAACGCCACATAATAAATGGTCAATTCATAGTATGTACTTTGATTCACAGCCGATGCTGACGTTATTTCGCGGTGGACCAACAGTCTGGCTTAATAAAGATGATGCTGCTGAGATTGATGTAAAAGATAATGATTGGATTGAATGTTTCAATCGTAATGGCGTAGTTGTAGCAAGAGCGGTTGTTTCACACCGTATTCCTAGAACCATGGCATTTATGCATCATGCACAAGATCGTCATATTCATACACCTGGTACGAAACTAACGAAAAATCGTGGAGGTACGCATAACAGCCCAACAAAAATTCATGTGAAACCAACACATATGATTGGTGGATATGCACAATTAAGTTATGGATTTAATTATTATGGACCTACCGGAAACCAGCGTGACTTAAACGTGGTTATTAGAAAAATGAAGGAGGTTGATTGGCTTGAAGATTAAAGCACAGGTGGGAATGGTGATGAACCTGGATAAATGTATTGGCTGTCATACTTGCAGTGTAACCTGTAAAAATACATGGACAAACCGTCCGGGTGCAGAATATATGTATTTTAATAATGTTGAAACAAAACCTGGTATCGGCTATCCAAAACAATGGGAATCCCAGGAAAAATATAAAGGTGGTTGGGAACTTCAAGATGGGGAGTTACGGTTAAAATCCGGATCGAAAACAAACCGCCTCTTAAATCTATTCTATAATCCTAATCAACCAGAGATGGATGATTACTATGAACCGTGGAACTATGATTATGAGACGTTAACCAATAGCAAAGAAAGAAAACATCAACCGATTGCTAGAGCTAAATCTGCTATAACTGGAGAATTTATGGATTTAGAATGGGGGCCAAACTGGGAAGATGACTTAGCTGGTGGTCATATTACAGGTCTCCGTGATCCGAACGTTATACAAATGGAAGAATCCATCAAAACAGAGTTTGAAGATGTGTTTATGATGTATCTTCCACGTATCTGTGAACATTGTATCAATGCACCCTGTGTTTCCTCTTGCCCATCTGGTGCAATGTATAAACGAGATGAAGATGGTATTGTACTAGTTGATCAAAATGCATGCCGTGCATGGAGATACTGTACTACCTCATGCCCGTATAAAAAAGTCTACTTTAACTGGAAAACGAACAAAGCTGAAAAATGTACCATGTGTTTCCCAAGAATCGAAAACGGGCAGCCAACGATTTGTTCAGAAACCTGTGTGGGACGTATCCGTTATATTGGAATTATGTTATATGATGCTGATCGCGTATTGGAAGCCGCATCGGTAGAAGATGAGAAAGACTTGTATCATGCACAACTTGGTATTTTTCTAGATCCAAATAATCCGGAAGTTATTAAACAGGCAAAAAAAGATGGTATACCAATGGATTGGATTGAAGCTGCTCAAGCATCACCATTGTACAAAATGATTATTGATTGGAAGATTGCTTTACCTTTACATCCAGAATATCGAACCATGCCAATGGTTTGGTATATTCCGCCACTTAGCCCAATCATGAATATGATTGAAGGAAAAGGGAGTAATGCGGAAACAGCAGATATTTTCCCGGCGATTGATGAAATGCGAATTCCTATTGAATATCTTGCAAACTTACTAACTGCTGGGGATACTGGTCATATTCGTAAAGTGCTTAAGAAAATGGCTGTTATGCGAAGCTATATGCGTACAGAACAAACTGGAAAGGACTTTGATCGTGATATAATTACTGATTTAGGGTTAACCGAAAAAGCGATTAAAGAAATGTACCGATTATTAGCAATTGCGAAATATCAAGATAGGTTTGTTATCCCACACAGTCACAAAGAAGAAGTAGCAGATTTATATGAAGAACAAGGTGCTTGTGGACTTGACTTTACGGGTGGACCAGGAAGCTGTGGAGTACTTTCTTAATAGTTTCAAATGGCGATGTAGTTCTTATACCCCCTGATGATTGTTAGTTTCACAAAGATATGACTAAAAGAACCCTGACCAGCATCTAGTATTTACTGGCAGTTGAATCCTCCTGAGTTTCACTTCGTAGGATTGGAGTGAGGGTCTTACTGTCAGTTACTTACTAAATAAAATTCAATGTACGTGAATATATGGAACAGATTTCCTTGGAATGGAATAAAAGCTGAGACGTCGTGTAGTAGAAATCAACTATATTGCAATATTTATATACAGAGTGTTCGAATTTCAACAAAGCTCTTAAAATGGACCAAACAATAAAGAAATAAAGTTATGAAGTACTACCCCAGCGAAGGAAGGTCTCGGTAAGATTCCGTAATGCACATGGTAAAAAGGAACAAAAGCTATATACGTCCACGTCTTTGAACTGCGCGGTTACTCGTCCAACAGAAAGAGTTGTGGTATTCCTCCCGAAGTCAATATTCTGTTGGCACTGAGCTCACCAGCCGTTCAGAGTCAAGGTAACAATCTTTACAAAAAACGAGTGTTATAAATTAGATAATAGGAAATCGGTTTGGTAAGGTGGTTTTACCAATCTTGATTTCAATAAGAGGAGATACGGATAATGAATCAAAACATTTATCAAATGGTTTCGTTTCTTTTAAATTACCCAAATAAAGAAATGGTAAGTATACTACCAGAGCTCCAATTGGAATTAGAAGAAATAGAAAATCCTGTAATAAAAGAAAATATCCATAGATTCATTAGTTTATCTTTAAACATGTCTTTGGATGATTGGATCAGTCACTATATCGAACATTTTGACTTTGGAAAATTAACAAATTTATATGTAACATATTTAAAATTAGGAGAGCAGAGAGAACGTGGTTTGGAATTACTTAAACTGAAAAAATACTACGAAGCACATGGATTTAATGTTACAGAAAAAGAGTTACCTGATTACTTACCTCTGATTCTTGAGTTTTGCGGAAATGTTCCTGTAGAAACGAGTAATGAATTGTTATCCATGCATGGAAAGGCTATTGGTGAAATCCAAAATAAATTGAGAGAAAGTGGCAATTACTATCTTTTATTATTTGAGGCTCTTTTTCTCCACATGTCTGATAACGGATTAATTCTTACTGCTACAGAATAAAGTTTAGGAGGAAAATAAAATGGAGTTATTATTATGGGGGATATTACCTTACATTGTATTAACCATTTTTATTGGTGGTCATATTTATCGATATCAAAAAGATCAATTTGGCTGGACTACGAAATCGAGTGAATTTCTTGAGAAAAAAAGATTAAGAGTTGGATCTCTTCTTTTTCACTGGGGAATAATATTCGTGTTTGGTGGCCATATTTTTGGATTAATTATACCAATAGGGCTTTATAATGCACTAGGGATTACTGAGCATATGTACCATACTGTTGCTATCATATTAGGATTTCCAGCAGGTATCGCCGCATTTATCGGTATAGTCTTATTAACCTATCGAAGAATAAGCATCAAACGTATGAAGGCTACAACCTCTCCAAGTGACTGGGTCAGCTTGATTTTCATTCTATTGGCAATAATAACTGGATTAATTGCCACTTCATTCAATGTTGATTCACATGGATTTGATTATCGAACAACGATTGCACCTTGGCTTCGCGGCTTGTTTATATTTAATATACAGCCGGAGTTAATGGCCTCTGTACCTATCTGGTTTAAGATTCATATTTACTGTACCTTTGCGTTATATGTTGTTTGGCCATTTACCCGTTTGGTGCATGCGTTTAGTTTTCCAATTCGCTATTTAAGCAGAAATTATGTTATTTATAAGAGAAGGGTTCCTAGAAAGGCAACGGAAGAGAGTGGTTTTTAATAATACTCTATATTCTCTCTTTAGAGATTAAAGGAGATTCAGAATGAGTAAATGGTTTTATATGAATCTTGTACTTTTACTGATGGCTATTTGGCAGGTAGTTAAGCCTTTTTCGTTTCCGATCTTTTCATTACCAATTTTATTTGGTCTCATTGGATTTTTGTTATTCCTATTTAATTGGACCAGAAATGCAGTGTTTTCAACCATTCGTAATGTTCCAGAACGGAAAACAAAAATTAAATTGGCTAATCTTTCAAAGAAGGTAATGCCGTATCACCGTTGGATTGGAACTGCTGCACTGGTTTTTATACTATTACATGCAGTATTTGTTCTTCATTGGTATAGTTTCTCTTTTCAAAATATGAAAATGCTAGCAGGATTGTTAGCATTCGTAAATTTAATTTTGATGGTACTTACTGGATGGTGGAGACTTGTCAAACCAACAGGGCGAATGCGTCAGATTCATTTACGATTAGGGATTTCCTTATTTTTTATCATTTCTTTACATTTACTTTTGTAATTTAAATACAGGAATAAAGGGTGTGTATTTCATGTTTAGTAACTTAGAAAGAACGGAGGATCAGCCAAATAAATCCCTTACTTTAATGGAGGAAATTAGAAAACAAATGATTAATGAAAATAACCCTGATATAAAAGAAACTATCGAGGAAATCGAAGCTCGTTTAATCTCTAGTAAAGAGATTTCCTTGAACGAACAATTTCTTATGTTAAGTACAGTGGCAAAGTACTACCATAAAACAAATAATTACGATAAAGCGGGTAAATATAGTCGTCACGCCTTGCAGCTATCCAAAAAGATGTCAGTAGACTTTATGCAAGTGATTATCGAGACCTATTTAGACTATGCAACACTGGAAAGAGAGTATGGACAACGCTCAACTGCTAGAATGGAATTAGCAAAATTAATGGCATTTCTAGATTCCAATGATTATCAGGATGGCTATGCATATGGCGTTATATTCAGCAACTTAGGAAAAATATCTCTTGATGAAGAAAACATGGAAAGTAGTATTACACAGCTTGAAAAAGCATTAACTTATTTTAAACAAGCAGTTCCAATGACACATCCAATTATCTCATCAACTATCCACACCCTTTCTGATGTATATATTCAAGTTGAACATTATCATAAAGCAATCGAACTATATCAAGAATTATTAAAAACCTATGAAACATTACAGGATAAACCCGCTTTAGCAAAAATATGGTTACGGTTAGGTGAAATACATTTTTATATTGATTTAAAAGAAGCCCGAAAAATGATTACAAAATCTATAAAATTAATGGATGAAATGGATGCTATGAACCATTTAGATACTACAAAAGCACTCTTGATGTTAGCTGAAATAGATGAAAATATGGGGAATTTTCCTCGAGCAATTAATTATTATAAAAAGGGTTTAAAGCAGTTAACAAGTTTCTATAAGGAGAATAATTTTTTAGTTGTTTATGTTTATTCCAAGATCGGAACCATCTCTATAAAAGTATTTAAATTAAATCAAGCAAAGAAATACCTAGAAAAGGGATTAGAATTATCCAAGCATTTTCCAAAAATCAGAATGCAATTTCTCTATGCACTAGGGAAATTATATTCTAATGAAAAAGTATATGATAATGCGTTGATCGTGTTTCAGGAATTTTTGCAACGTTTAGAAGAGGATGGACGAAAAAAATCTCTAGCTTATGGCAATACATTACAAGCTATTGCCTTTAATTATTTGGAGCAGGAAATGATAGAAGAGGCATATGACCATTATAAAGAGGCATTATCAATCTATGAACATCTAGAAAATTGCATGGAAGAAAAGGGACTCACTTCTATTCGATTGGCGTATTGCTTTGAAAGTATAAAAAATAAAGATATCATACAAGCAGAGCATTATTACGAAATGGGTTTTAAATTAATTGAAAAGGCACGAAATCAGGTGCTTCTAGAAGAAGCATTTACAGGTATTATTGAATTTTTCAAGAGAAATAAGAATGTGAAAAAGAGAAGAATATATGAAGATAAATTAGTTAAAATGCAGACTACAAAAGTATAATTCTGAATAACTCTGTTGGTATTTTTTATATTCCTATGATATTCGTAACAGATATCTATATAATATAGAAAGTATATTGTATTTAAGGAAAGTAAAAGGAGAGATGATCCGCATGTCATTATTAACAGATAAATTTGGTCGGCCGATGAAGGATCTTCGCATCTCTGTTATTGATCGTTGTAACTTTAGATGTACGTACTGTATGCCAAAAGAGATCTTTGGAAGAGATTTTGCATTTATGCCAAAAGAACAGCTATTAAGCTTTGAGGAAATCGAGCGATTAGCTAGAAATTTTATAGCTTTAGGTGTCCAAAAAATTAGATTGACTGGAGGTGAACCACTTCTAAGAAGAGATTTGCCTTTATTAATTAAGAAATTAACAGCCATAAAAGGATTAGAAGATATTGGGCTTACAACGAATGGTTCGCTTCTTGCTCTTATGGCTCAAAAATTAAAAGATGCTGGGCTTAAGCGTGTAAATGTTAGCTTGGATGCGTTGAATAGTGAATTATTCAAATCCATTAATGATAGTGGAGTCGGACCAGAACGTGTTTTAATGGGAATCCAAAAGGCTAAAGAAGTTGGGCTTGAAGTAAAAGTGAATATGGTTGTAAAAAAAGAAATGAATGAACAGGAAATTATTCCGATGGCAAAGTATTTTCGGGAACAAGGAATTACGTTACGGTATATTGAATTTATGGATGTCGGACAATCTAATAGCTGGGATTTTAGTAAAGTTATAACAAAAAAGGAAATTTTCGAGAAGCTTTCTAAGCATTTTGAATTAGTGGCCGTTGACCCTGCATATTTAGGAGAAGTTGCTAAACGTTACCGCTATAAAGGATCGGGTAGCGAGGTTGGTTTCATCACTTCCGTATCTGCATCGTTTTGCTCAACTTGTACTAGAGCAAGAATTGCTGCAGACGGGAAAATGTACACCTGTCTATTCGCTTCAAATGGGTTTGATTTTAGAGAGTTATTACGTTCCGATAAAAGCGATGAAGAAATACAATCAGCGATAATGAACATTTGGGGAAATCGTATCGATCGTTATTCGGATGAACGGACTGAAGAATCGACAAAAAACAAGAAAAAAATTGAAATGTCTTATATTGGCGGATAGGGGGAAAAGGTTATGTTTGATAGATATTCTCGTCAAATACTTTTCAAACCAATAGGAGAAAATGGTCAGCAAAATATCGTATTGAAACATGTGTTAATTATTGGCTGTGGTGCACTAGGCTCTGGCAATGCAGAAAACCTAGTACGTGCAGGGATAGGAAAACTAACCCTGATTGATCGTGATTATGTTGAGTTAAGTAATTTACAAAGACAACAATTATATACAGAGAAAAATGTACATGACCAAATTCCAAAGGCACTTGCAGCAAAAACCCGCTTACAAGAAATCAATTCAGAAGTTGAAATTGAGTCTTTTGTCTTAGATGCTACTTCTAATTCTCTATATCCAATTATAAAGGATATAGACTTGGTTATTGATGCAACAGATAATTTTGAGACAAGATTTATGTTAAATGATTTAATGCAAAAGCATGGTATACCATGGATTTTCGGTTCTTGTGTAGGGAGTACTGGAATGAGTTATACGATCTTTCCAGATAAAACACCGTGTTTACAATGTTTGCTGGGTACTATACCGGTATCAGGTGCAACTTGTGACTCTGTAGGAATCATCTCACCAGCCGTACAGATGGTTGTTGCACATCAAACTACGGAAGCTTTAAAAATACTAGTAGAAGATACAAAAGCACTTCGTACTAAATTGATAACCTTTGATCTATGGAATAATCATTACCATCTAATAAATGTTAATCGAGCCAAGAAAACAGATTGTCCAACATGCGGGAAAACCCCGAGTTACCCAAATTTAAACGATGAATCTAGTACTAAAACAGAAGTCCTTTGTGGAAGGAATACCGTACAAATCCGAACATCTAAAAAACTAAATTTAGATATATTGGCAAGTCGTCTACAAAAAATTGCCCCAGTAAAACATAATGACTTTTTATTATCAATAGAATATGAATCCTATCGTCTCGTATTCTTCCGTGATGGTCGAACGTTAGTTCATGGTACAGATTCCGTGGAAAAGGCGAAAACAATCTATAATCAATTGGCAGGATGAGGGGATGTTATGGTAGACAGACAAAAACTAACTTAAGCTATTGAAGCCAATTTGAAAAGTAATTCGAGGATCCCTACCACTTGTGATGCTGTTTCATGTTGAAAGTAGTAAAATAATAAATAATTCAAGGGAAAAATCACATGCAATTAAAGCGGAAACTCTATAAAGGGGATACTATTTCTTTCACGAATATATGATTATGAGAAATGAATGGAAGCTGCAGTCATCTTATTAGAAGATAAAGAAGGAACGACAATGGAGGACTTTATGGCATCCTGCTAAAAAGCTTAGAAGGAGTCGAAAGAAACATGGCTGAGTCATTATATGAAATTGTAGAAGAACCGATTCAAGTAGAATCACTTATAAAAAAAGTAGAAAGAAGAGAATCTGGTGCTATTACGACCTTTATTGGTACGGTAAGAGAATGGACTAAAGGGAAAAGAACAATTTATCTACAATACCAAGCGTATATTCCCATGGCTGTGAAAATGCTTGCTAAGATCGGTGATGAAATAGGGGATAAGTGGCCAGATACAATGGTGGCCATTACTCACCGAATCGGACATTTGGACATTTCAGATATTGCCGTGGTTATTGCAGTTTCCTCCCCACATCGTAAAGCAGCCTATGAAGCAAATGAGTATGCAATAGAACGAATTAAACAGATTGTACCTATTTGGAAAAGGGAACATTGGGAACATGGAGAAACATGGATTGGTAATCAATTAGAAACGATTTCCTATCCGAATGGAAAACCAAATGTAGAGGATGTGAAAAATGATTAAGGTCTTGTTGTTCGCACATTTACAAGAAAAACTAGGGAAAGATCAACTGGATATAGAGACAAATCAAATTAAAATTAGCGAGTTAAAACATAAATTGAAAGACCAATATTATTTAAATGAATTAGACGGGGTTATGACTGCAATTAATGAGGAGTATGCTACGGACGAGGATGTCGTAAAATCCGGTGATACAGTAGCATTTATTCCTCCTGTCAGTGGTGGTTGATATTCATCAGATTTATTCAATTTATTGGCTTTAAAATAGTGAAAAAAGAGGAAAGGGCCTTGCTTTATTAGAACAAGTAGATAATGTAAAAGCAGTACTAATCTCTTTTCTTGAAAAAAAGATAATATTTCTTATTCTGCACCGTTTGGAAATAGTGTATTCTTTAAATGGATTTTGTAATCAAATGAAAACTCTGCTAAGGAATTTTACTGATATCGTAGTTGATAAAAAACAGACATAACATGTTAGATTGATTTAGGATCATTATATTAGTTGGAAAATAGCTCAGGAGGACCGTTAATTGATAGTATAACGGGAAACAATATTTTAATTACTTGGACAGCAGCTATTATCGCTACTATGTTAATAGTTTTTTGTAAAATCCAACAGTTACTGGTAATTTTACTTTGAACCAATCAGACATCTACTGGCAGTCGATCTCTAAGCTATTCCAGAGAGCAACTGCTCAGAAAGGAATATTGCACGTCAAATGATGTAATATTTCTTCGCCTATTAGACATGTTCTCTTTTTATTCGATGGAATGTCCTTGGAAAAGGCTCTCAAGGACATTCCATCAAAAAATATATGAAGTTAAGTCTCAGCACGCTATTATGTAATTTTAGGTTACGGCAGCGCCCCTATTAAAAAGGCTTTAAAATCATTAATGCAATAATAATAATAAAAATAATATTTTCAACATGTTCTACATGGAATAATTTCTTGGATAATTGATAGTATTCTTTGGGGATTTTCTCTCCAGTATACGCACTTAATAATTTCTTAATGGGAACAGATCTCGGTTTTAAAAGATACGGTCCAAATGCTAGTGCAATTAAAAATAGGATAAGACTAGTAATATACCATCCTTGTGTAAACCAATAATTATGAAGGAAACCCATCCCTATTCCCGTAAGAAGAAGTAGACTCCCTCCTATCATTGTTAAGATATGTAATAAATTTCGAATCTTAAAAGCATGCCGTAATTCTGTCATATTACTAGGCTTGGAATGAGTAACAACAAACGTCATAACCAAACCTGGTCCCATACCAATAATGGCAGAAAATATATGAATGAATAAGAGAAATTTATATAATGTCATTCACTGTACCTCCTATCTCCTATTTATTTTACACGATTATTGCATCGATAATGGTGATACTTATCACATATAAGCTAAAATATTAAAATCATAGTGTTATTTATAATTGCTACAGTGATTGTAGTCGTCGGAGCATTAATTATTGATGAGTATATTTTTCGATATATATAAAATGTAAAAATTATTAATCATTAGGTGTGAAAATTATAGAATATTAGCAAGTATCTTATGGTAAAATGTAGAAAAAGGGGGATTTATAATGAAAAAAATCATTGCATTATTAACATTATTTATTACCGTTGTAATTATATCAGCTTGCGGTGACGAGGGAGAAAGTGCTGAAAAATTAACAACTGATGATGTTATTAAAGCATTTCAAGATGCAGGTTTAGAAGCTGAGGAGCCTAAAGAAATGACTAAAGATGATTATGGAATGGCTCCAATGAAAGCTGATGAAGGTGTCAGATTCTTCATTCCTTCTTTAGGTGAAGATTCTGGAGGAAGAATTTTAACGTATAGTGATCAGGCTGATTTAGAAGAAATGAAAGAGTATTATGATTCAATGGGTGAAGAAAGTGCGATGTTATTTTCTTGGACAATGAAAAAGGACAATGTATTGGTACAAATTAATGGTGACCTAGAAGAAGATAAATACAATGAATACAAAGAAGCGTTAAACTCTATTGGTAAGTAAAAATGGCATATGCTCTTAGCTTGTAGAGAAACCCCTGTGTTTTCTACAAGCTTTTTTGTGGGCGGACGAACGCTGAATCCCCCTTGTGAAAACCAAACTGTGGGGCCTCGGATCGCCCGTTTTTGCAGAAGGGATGTTTTTCTGGAACAAGCTCTTTCATCGTGACCATTTTTATTTTAACTGGGCGCTCTTTTTTGGATGAAACATCGGTTGACAGCCTGCAGGAAAGACCCTTTTTGTACCAGCCGAAAAATGAAATCGCTTAATGAGGTTTGATATGTATGTCCTTAACAAACAAAATTACAAAGTATCCATAATCATAGCAGTTTACAGTTGCTAAACATCTAATTTAAGTAATGCAGGTTTCGGGTCTTTCTAAAACTTTGTATTTTGTTTAAAATAGAAGGGATATGTAAAAGTATAACGAATATATAATTTAAGCAATTCGAATTTAAAAATATAAAAGGAAGTATGCTATGGTTAATTGGGAAGAGAGAAGGCAATTGGTGAAGATTGCCAATCTTTATTATGAAGACAACTGGACGCAGGAACAAATTGCTAAGAAACTTACTGTTTCTCGGCCAATCATCTCTAAATCTCTTCAAAAAGCAAAAGATTTAGGAATTGTTGAATTTTATATTAATGATGAAACAGTACAGACAGTTAGTCTTGAAAAAAGACTAGAGTCTGAATACAACTTGAAAGATGCTTTGGTTATTCCATCTGTTGATAAAAAGCCCGAATTGACTTTACATTCGGTTGGTCGATCAGCAGCATATTATTTATCAAAGAATATGAAAGACATTCAAAGTCTTGGAATTTCGTGGGGTCAAACATTAACTTCCCTTGTGAAGGAATATCCATATGAATTAAGAGAAAACATGAAAGTCGTTCCTCTTGAAGGTGGTATGGGGAGAAAAAAGGTAGAAATCCATGCTAATCAATTGGCATATGAATTAGCTAAAAAGATGGGAGGAGAATGTTCCTTTTTATATGCTCCAGCAATTGTTGAATCAGAAGAATTAATGAATCGATTACGAAGCATGGAGGATATAAGTGAAGTAATCGAGGAAGGAAGAAATGTTGATATGGCGGTAATCAGTATAGGGAATCCATATGAACACTCTACCTTGAAAAGTGTCGGTTATCTCGAGGAAGAAGACGTTAAAGAACTTAAGAAATTAGGGGTAGTAGGTGATATGGGATTTAGGTTTTTTGACCAGGATGGAAAGCCTGTTCATCTGCCACGAGATAAAAGAGTAGTAGGTCTATCATTAGACGATTTAAAACAAATTAAACAAGTAGTAGCGGTTGTTGCTGGAAACTATAAAGCTGATAGTTTGTTAGGTATGTTAAAAGGTAATTATATTGATGTACTAATTACTGATGATGAAACAGCAAAAACAATCATACAAAAATCTGGGTAACAACTCCCTTTACAGAAGAGGGAGGGTTTTAGACTAAAAACCTTGCTATTACTGGGGGTGTAAAGGGTGGTTAAAAAACCTCCCCCAGTGAACCTTAAATACTTATCATAGAACTGAATACTGTTGCTGCTTTTTTGTCTGCTTGATCATCTGAAAGACCATAAGTTTTATAAACTTCTTCAGGAGTATTTCCGAATCGCTTAGCTACTGTTATGACTGATGTTTTTTGATTGAGCAATATCGTTGCATGTGTATGCCATAGACCATGTGGGGTAATACGTTTACGTTTCACCTTTGCTTTTTTGATCATTCTATTTAAAGCGTTATTAAAAGCCATATGACGCCCAGCAGATATAAATAAGTCGCCTCTATAAATCCCTTTTGCCCATCCATCAAATTGCGGAAATCCTGTTTCATTGTTAGCGATGATGGTCAAAAAGCTATATGGACAGTTAATGCAAAGTGGAAAAGGGTTGCAGCAATCGGCAAATCGTTAGGATTTGAATGGGGCGGGGATTGGTCTAGCTTTAAGGATTATCCTCATTTACAAATGACTGGTGGTCTTACTTTATCACAACTACAAGCCGGTAAACGTCCAAACTTACAAGTAAAGTAGACGATACAATTACAGCACCAGATCAAAAAGTAGATTCCGAAACAGTAACAAACTGGATAAAGGTTATTGGTGATTGGAAAGGACAGACACTTAGAAATGGTCAATATGGTAAGCCTGTTAAACAATTACAAACGATGCTAGCTAAAAACAACGGTATTGATGAATATTATGGAGACGAGACAGAAGATGTAGTAGAACGTTATCAATCTTATTATGGGTTGAAACGAGATGGATTGGCTGGTAAAGAGGTTTATGGATCCTTAAAAGGGAATAAATCAAATAGTAAGTCTAAACCTAGCCAAGCTAAAGGTACCGTTCATTTGCCTGCATCTGCAAAAACGTGGAGAACGTACAAGCTTAATGTTAAACCGATCAAAAAAAATAGTGATTGGAGTCTTACCCCTGCTAGGTATGGTGGGTTAACTTATAAAATACTAGATAAACCATATCCAGATGTAGTAACTATTAAGACAGGAAGAGGTAAGCGTAATATTTATGTTGGTTCTGGTACTAGTGCTGTGGTTAAGTAAATCTAGTGATAGTTAGTAGCAAGTATGCGAGAGTGGGCTATATATAAAGTTATGCTGCCAATGTCTGAAATGGACTATTGGCAGCATTTTTTAGATTCTTAAACTTTTATACGATTACATCAGAAAGGTTTGCGGTGATAATTAATTTTCCATCATGAATACTTATAGGAATCTCAGTAACTGTTAAATTTCTTTTGTAAGGACCTTCACCAATTGGTTGTTCTTGCGGAATTGAATATATATGTTGCTCTTTAAATGTTTTTGTAATACTCTTCTTTGCCAACCTTTTGATAAATTCACTATCAATTATTTTATTAACAATCCAGTTGTCAAAAGGAATTGGTAAAGACAAAATTTTGGTTAAATTTCCTAGCACATCTAATATTATGTCATCAACCCTTCCTGGAATAATTCTTTTAATTTCTTCCCCAATTTTATCTTCAATTATCTTTCCTAAATCTTCAGGTACACCAAAAGAATGTATTTTAAATTTATCTTCAATCAATTCTAAATTAATGTTATGCTTACCATCATTTAAATTACTACTAATTCCTACAGCTAAAGAGATATCTGGTCTTATGAATTCTTCTATCCCCATAGTTAAACGAATATCAGGATTATCGCCAAATATTGACACATCAGGAAGGAAAGGTAAGTCAATTGAGCGATGCGGTAAATCAACAGATATAACAATTTCTAACTTTTCAAAAACTAACTTTAAGTGTTCAATTGCTATATTACTAGGCGACTCTAAGGTCACGCTATTTGGGGGAGAAAGTCTCGCCTTAACGTTGGCTAATATTTTAATACCATGTTCTTCAAAAATTGGTATATCTGATTCCTCATGCACAAAATTTTTACTAATAATGGTTATAAAGTTTCCAAGTGATTGTTGAGTTAAACCTATTTCTGCATAGTTCACTTTTAAATCTCCTTTTTATAAGATATCAATTATATTATGTTGTGAAAAATTAATAATATAACCACCAAAAATCACTAACAGAAAACACGTATACACGTTCGTGTTTTGTGATATAATAAGAACAAACGTTCTAAAGGTGGTCTTATCATGAAAGGGTTACTTAATCGTTCTGCGGAGAATAAGCAAAAAATCATTATCTTTTATATAGATAGCAATAACAATGTAACGGAGCGTTATATTCGTGTGCTTGAAGTAAATGATAAGAGTATTTTGGCTTATTGTTACTACCGTAAAAAAGTGAGAACATTTAAGTTAGAAAATATCCTTTCAGCAGGACCAGTACGGAAGAGAGCTATGTAAAAAAAGCCCCTCATAAGAATGAGAGGCTTCATGTAACATGACACCTTAAGGGTATTAAATGACATTATATAGACTAATGGAGATGTTTGCTATCATAATATGTAGCGATTTAGTTTTTATCAACTTATTACTTTTGTTGTATGCACCTTAATTTGATGTACTTCCGACAATCACTTAATTAGCTTAACACTGGCAAACCATTAGTACATTACCGTCCGGGTCACTAATATTGAACCAGTGCCCATCTTCAATCTCGGTCAGTATCTCAATCCCATTTGATTTGACGTATTCATAGGCAACCTTAATATCTGTGGTGTCAAAGTGAAATCTCGGCATTTCATCAGGTTTATACTTTTCAAAAATTTTACTATCAAGTACAAGATTAACGTTTTCTAAAGAAACCACATAGATATGTCCATGTGCAATTTCCCCATCTGCCATAATGCCTAACAAATTGCAATACCAATCTCTTGCTTTTTTAACATCACTTACTGGGATGAAAATAGTGCTAATTCTTTTTCCAATGGGTTTGTCCATAACTTCTCATCTCTCCTTTTTTATATCCATTAAAATATTTCGTGAAAACCCATAAAAATTCCTTCTCAAACGTTTTTTTAATTATCTCAGGAGCAATCTTCAATTATCTGACACTTTTCTTGAATAAACATCATTTAAAAGTTAAAAGTGTATGTACATAAAAATCAACTAGTAAATAATTTTCATTAGAAATATTATTAATATGTGCATAGATTAG
>NZ_JAJERH010000028.1 GCF_016919725.2 Virgibacillus sp. AGTR | reverse complement strand
AGAGACAAATGAAAAAGCAAGTTTATCCCACAAATAATTGGCAGTAAGCCCCCGCTTCCAGCAATAAAGGGAAGCCATTATGGATAAATAGGGGGTCTATTGCCAGTTAATGTAATGTCCGATTGGTTCAAAGGCCTAGGTCATACCCTTGTGGTACGAACAATCAGTGAGATAGAAACCAAACTGTTTATGACAAAAATAAATAACAGGGAGTCTCATTAATCCAGTTGCTGTATCTAAACGAATTATATGAGACATCCCCGGTCATACTTGTTCTTCTCTAGAGGTGAAGATGCTTAGCTTTTGGCGACAAATGTCTTACAATCCGTTTCTTCCGTTGTTTTTGCTTTCGTTTGTTTGTGCGTAACCACGTAGATTCGATCAGCATTACAAACATTTCCTTCGCCCCAATACGTGCAATTGTTTACTTCGCAAAGCACATCTTTTGCCATTTCACACACCTCCCTCTCTCTTAGCATTGACAATAAGCTCTAAAAAAATAATAGGAAGCAAATACCTGCTGTATTATGGAGGCTATTTTCCTTGTTGATGCACTTCAAGGATGCCACTACCATTATCAATGGTTAATAAATGATCTGTATCACGAACAGCAGCATAAAAAATTGTTTTTTGGTCTGGATAACCAACAGCTTCTAGCCTATTTTTTAACCATTGTTCACTTTTGTTCATAAGCTGCAAATTATGATATTGTACGGTTCCTTCGATAATGACAGCTATTGGTAGACCTTGGTATTTCGTTTCCATGTTTAAGTGCATTGGAGTGACAGGTGAAAATTCTTGTTTTAGAAGGATGCTGATTTCTCCACTAGGTTCAATAATGGCATAGTCTATATTGGATATATCGGAATACCCCTTTTCTCGAATACTTGACAATAAACCAGTTAAGGTGAAATGAGAGCGCTTTAGATTAGCTTTAATTAGTTTTCCATGTTTGATGACAATTGTTGGCTGACCGATAAAAAATTTATTTAACCAATTAACAAGTGTAAGCTTTGAAAGGATAATATGAATTGTACCAATAACAAGAAGGCCTGTTATTGCATTAGTGAAGCTATTTGTAACTAGAGGACCAGCAGCTAGTGACACAACGAAAAAAACACCGGCTAAATCATGTGCAGTTAATTGAGCAAAGGCTGATTTACCCATTAGTCGAATGATGATAATGGTAAGGAGATATAACATAATGATTTTCCCAATATATACCACCATAAAAGGCCTCCTCATAATCTTCTGGTTACGTAGTATGGATAAATATAAAAAATATATAAGTATTCACATGGTATTTTCAAAATATTAGTAGCTACATTAGAGAATGAAATGAATGTTCTCTTGGAATGATATTTAAAATAAAGCAAATAGGGTAGAGGTGGTTAAATGTATACAATTTTTATTGATCCAACCATTCGTTTTTGGTTGTCGATTGGCTTAGTACTTATCATTATCGTAATTATTATTCGCTTTCGTGCCAAAAACAATCTGAAGAGTGATTCCCTCGAGCTTTTAGAGAGGCGCTATCAGCGTGGAGAAATAAGCCAAGAGGTCTACGAAAGGGCTCGTAAGCGTAGAGGAAAATAAAATGCTAAAGGAATGTCCTTTCAGTGAAGAGCTGCGAATACTAGGAGATTCCTTGAAAAAGAAGAGTGCTTTTTCTGCTTGCGATGTATAGCTACAGAAGGCTACAGAAGCCTTCCCTTATCCTGTAGAAAGCGGGCGATCCGAGATCACACAGTGTGGTTTTTACGGGGAAGACGCGGGCGTTCACTCACACCACGCACAAAAAATGCTTGTAGAAAACACTGGGGTTTTTCTACAAGCTAAGAAATCGTGAAGACCGATCTACTTAAATACTTGCTTGGATCAGTTGTTTAATTTCTTCTGTTTTTCCTTCGTGAAAAAGGTCGACAATCTTACTTCCAACAACAACGCCATCGCAATAAGAACTAAGCTCTTTTGCTTGTTTGCTAGTGGACACGCCAAACCCCGCTAAAACAGGAACAGGGCTTTGTTGTTTTAGTTGGTGTAGATATGTCTTTACTTTAGTTTCATAAGATGTTCTTACGCCTGTTGTACCTGTAACGGTGACGGCATAAAGAAACCCTTCTGACCGATGAGCCAACGTTTTAATTCGCTCCCTAGAGCTAGTTAACGCTGCCAGCCGAATGAATGCAACAGAACTTTGTTGGAGCGCATCTGTTACCATTTTTTCTTCCTCTAGTGGGAGATCTGGTATAATTAGTCCATCTATCCCAGCATGAACACAGGATGCAGTAAAGCGTTCAATACCATACCGATATATAGGATTACTATATGCCATAATAATTATTGTTACGGTACGCTCATCCTTAAAGGATTCGAGTTCTTCTAGCACTGCTGTTAACGTCGTATCATTATCAAGTGATCGTTTTCCAGCGTTCTGTATCGTTGGTCCATCTGCGACAGGGTCAGAAAAGGGAATCCCAACTTCTATCGCAGCTACACCGCAATTTTGCAAAAACAACGTACGCTCCTTTAGCTTATTCAGTCCACCGTCACCAGCCATGATATAGGGTACAAAAAGATTTTTATTTTCATTTTGTAATTGATTGAGGTAATTAACCAGTCTCTCTTTTCCCATCCTATTTATCCTCCAATACGTGTTTTATTTGCTCAACATCTTTATCTCCGCGGCCAGAGAGGCAAATTACTAGGGTTTGTTCCGAATCCATTTGCATGGCGAGTTTTTCAGCAAAAGCAATCGCATGTGCACTTTCTAATGCCGGAATAATGCCTTCGGCTTGGCATAATGTTTGAAATGCAGTTACCGCTTCATCGTCAGTAATAGATACATATGCTACACGCCTCGTATCATTTAAATGACTATGTTCCGGGCCGACGCCAGGATAATCAAGTCCAGCGGATATCGAAAAGGCCTCTTGAATTTGACCGTGTGTATCCTGTAGTAAATTCGTCATCGTTCCATGTAATATCCCAGGGCTTGGATGTACTAATACAGATGCATGCTGGTTTGTATCTAATCCAGCTCCTCCGGCTTCGACACCATACAGCTTTACTTGCTCATCCTCAATAAAAGGATAAAACATTCCCATCGCATTACTGCCTCCACCTACACATGCAATAATAGCATCTGGTAATGAACCATCTTGCTTGAGGATTTGCTGTTTTGTTTCCTTGCCAATAATCGACTGAAAATCACGAACAATTTTCGGGAATGGATGAGGGCCAACAACAGAACCAAGAATGTAATGTGTATCCTCAACATTTGCTACCCAATATCTAAGTGCATCATTGACTGCATCTTTTAAGGTGCCACTTCCATTTTTGACGCTACGTACCTCTGCACCTAAAAGTTCCATCCGAAATACATTCAGCTTCTGTCTCCGCATATCCTCTTCACCCATAAATACAACACATTCGAGACCAAGCAAAGAGCAAACCGTTGCAGTAGCTACTCCATGTTGTCCAGCACCTGTTTCTGCAACAACCTTTTTCTTTCCCATTCGAAGTGTTAACAGAGCCTGCCCGATCGTATTATTGATTTTATGTGCCCCTGTATGGTTTAAATCTTCACGTTTTAAATAAATCTGTGGCCCCGCTAACTTCTTTGTAAGGTTCTCTGCATAATATAAAGGGGTTTCTCTACCTATATAGTGGGTTAGATAGTCGTTTAATTCCTTACAAAATGTTGGATCATTTATTGCCTCTTCATACGCCTCTTCTAACTCGAGCAAAGCAGGCATCAATGTTTCCGGAACATATCTTCCACCGAAATTTCCGAATCTCCCATGTGAATCAGGCATTGTGTAGGTTATCATGAAACTCATCCTTTCGTTTTGCATTAGCTATAAATTGTTTTATCTTTTCTGGATCTTTGTTACCGTTCGTTTCGACTCCACTTGATACATCAACAGCATATGGATGAAGTGTTCGAATGGCGTCTCCAACATTTTCCGGTGTAAGACCACCTGCGATCATGATTCTGTCTTTTGGTATTGGTAAATGATTAAATAAATTCCAATCAAATGGAATGCCATTACCACCTGGGCTTTTCTGTACGGGTCCATCTAATAAGAAGAAATCGCATGGATAGGCTTCGATACGAGATACGTGTTGAGCATCCACTGGATATGCTTTAATGATTTTGCTATTTAATTTGTTAGCAGCAGCAGCGGATTCTTCACCGTGGAGCTGGATATAATCAAGTGGCACTTGTGAAGCTATCGTATTCATTGTTTCAAGCCTTTCATTTACAAAGACACCAACCGTTTTAACTGAACGAGGAAGGATATTTACAATGTCAGCAGCAGCTTCTGGAGTGATGGACCGCTTGCTTTTGGCGAACACGAAGCCAATGAAGTCAGCCCCAGCATCAACAGCTGCTAGTGCAGCCACAACAGACTGAATGCCGCATATTTTAACGTGCATGCTTTGTACTCCTTTCCTTTGCAACTTTTAATTCATTAAAGGCTTTTGATAAGTTAGTAGCGCGCATTAATGTTTCACCAATAAGTAACACCTCTGCACCAGCATCGCGTGCCAAAAGCGCATCAGAACGGGTACGAAATCCACTTTCACTAATAATCAATGTATCTCTATGTGGAATAAGAGCTGCTAGTTTTGCTGTTGTTTGTAAATCGACCTCAAAGGTTTTTAAATTTCGGTTATTAATCCCAATTATTTCAGGGTTTAACTCTAGTAAAACTTCCAATTCTGTGACTTGATGTACTTCGCAAATAACCTCAAGCCCTTTGTTTATAGCATAATGATATAGATCGTGTAATTGTTGCTTAGATAATGCGGCAACAATTAACAGGACGATGGAAGCACCAGCGGCTTTAGCGCGATCAATTTGGATGGGATGAATAATAAAATCCTTACATAATACGGGTATTCGAACCGCTTCAGAAACTGCTTGCAAATCTTCCATCGAACCCTTAAAAAAGGTTGTATCTGTTAAGACAGATATGGCTGCTGCACCACATGCTTCATATTGTTTTGCTTGTGCAACTGGATTAATCTCTGTTCTTATATCTCCTTTGGAAGGGGAGGCACGTTTTATTTCCGAAATAATCTGTACCTCGGAGGAAGTAGCTATTGTGTCCTTAAAAGGGATCGGTTGTTTGGCAGCATGGAAGGGGATAGATACTTGCAATAGCCGCTCTACCTCGATTTGTTTGCTTGCTATAATATTCTCTAAAACAGTCATTCATACCACCTCACTTGCGTATTTCTTACTAAAGTCAATTAAGCTTGTTAAACATGCTAACGCTTTGCCAGAGCGAATACTCTCTTTCGCTAACTCTACTCCTTGCTGAATAGAGGATGCTGTCCCATGTGCATAGAGTCCAAGCCCTGCATTTAAAATGACTGTATCTAAATAAGCGCTTGAATGACCTTTTAGCACGTCTTTCGTAATCGCAGCGTTTTTCTTCGCATCCCCACCTTGAATTTCTTCATAAGAGTAAACAGGTAACCCTACTTCTTCTGGGTGTAAGCTAAAGGATTTTAGTTTTCCACCTTCAAGCAAGATAAGATGGTTTTCGCCTGAAAGTGATGCTTCATCCATACCCCCAGCACCGTTGACAACAATTGCTCGTTCTCTACCTAAGTTACGTAATGCTTGAGCTACAATCTCCAGTTTGTCTTTACGGTAAACGCCGATAAATTGCGAGTTCAACGTAACTGGGTTAGTCAATGGGCCAATGACATTGAAAATGGTCGGTAATCCTAAGTCTTTGCGAACCTTTGTAAATGGCTTTAGTGCGTTATGCACATGTGGGGCGAATAAAAAGGCGATGTTATTTTTATACAATGATTCTTCTACTTGTGCGCGTGTTAAAAATAAAGAAACACCAAGAGATTCTAAAACATCTGCACTCCCAGTTTTACTAGAAACACTACGATTTCCATGTTTAGCAACTGGAACTCCTGCACCAGCAATCACAAATGCAGAAGTGGTACTAATATTAAAACTTCCCGACATGTCACCTCCAGTTCCACAGTTATCCATGACATTTTCAATCGTTGTTGTATGATATGATGATTGAGAGCGGATGACTTCTACCAAGCCAGTTATTTCATCAGGAGTTTCTCCTTTCACCTGTAATGCGGTTAATAACGCGGCGATTTCAGATTCTGTTATCGAATTACTCAGGCAGGAAAGCGCCACCTTTTTCATTTCATCAACGGTTAAATGGTGTCCATGAAATAATTTTTCAAGATAAGTTCTCATAGGGATTCTCCTTTCTTATTCCTTGAATAAAGTTATGGATCATTTTCTTACCGACGGCTGTACCGATGGACTCTGGATGAAATTGCACCCCGTATACTTGGTAAAAGGGATGCTGTATAGCCATCACCTCTTTGTCCTCCAATGATGTTGCCACTAGTTCAAGCTGCGGAGGAAGTGATTCTTCAGCAAGGACGTACGAATGATAGCGCATGACTTCAAGCGGCTGTGATAAATATTGAAAGATACCAGCTCCATTATGTGTAACTAGTGATGTCTTTCCATGCATAATTTGGTTGGACTGCCGAAGTGAAGCACCCAATGCCTCACCGATAATTTGATGCCCCAAACAAATGCCTAAAATGGGAATTTGCTGATAGAATGCGTTGACTATTTTCAGGCAGACACCAGCTTGATCTGGCAGGCCAGGACCTGGAGAAATAATGATTGCCTGTGGTTTGAGGGCTTTTACTTCATCAACGGTAACGCAATTATTTCGGACAACTTTTACCTGGAAACCTTCTTCAGATACATATTGGTAGATGTTATACGTGAAGGAATCATAATTATCCAGTAGTAAAATCATTAGTAGACACCTCCATAAGTGATTTAGCCTTAAACAGTGTTTCCAAATATTCTTTATCAGGTTCGGAATCATGTACAATTCCAGCCCCAGTCTGTAGGTAAGCATGCTTCTCCTTGACTACAAGTGAGCGAATTGCCAGCGCCATCGTTACGTCATGATTATAATTAATAAAGCCTATGCCTCCACCATAGACACCTCTTTTTGTTCCTTCTAATTCATTAATGATCTGCATCGCCCTAATTTTAGGTGCTCCAGATACCGTTCCTGCGGGCAGACAGGATATTAATGCAGTAAAGGAGCTACAACCTTTTCGAAGCTTTCCGTGCACCTCTGAGACGATGTGCATGACATGCTGATATTTTTCAATGGTCATGTAGGTTGGAATGTGAATACTTCCAATCTCACATATACGACCAAGATCATTTCTACTCAAATCGACGAGCATACGATGTTCGGCAATTTCTTTATCATCCTTTAATAGTTCCTTCATAAGCCGCTCATCTTCAACCGGTGTTTTCCCACGAGGTCTTGTTCCTGCAATTGGATTCGTCATTACATTCCTACCGCGCGTTTCTATTAAGCTTTCTGGCGATGCTCCAAGAATTAAATACTCACCAAAATCGATATAAAACATATACGGAGATGGATTTACTTTCCGGAGCTGACGATAAAAGGAAAAGGTATCACCCTCGAATGTTGCCTTCATGCGTTGAGATAACACAACCTGGAAAATATCACCCTGCTGAATATGCTTTTTTGCTGCTACAACTTGTTGCTGAAAAGCTTCTTTTGATATTTCAGGATAAAAGGTAAATGGTGTTTCTTGCTGATTACTAGTAGGGTTCGTTTGCTGAATCTGTTTTCGTAAATGCTCCAATTGATAATCCAAATCATTTGCTTGATCTGCATCGACCCGGATTGCGATCACATAAAGAATTTCACTAGCATGATCGAATACAAGGATATTTTTATATAGCATAAAATGAATGTCCGGCATGGCTAAATCATTCGTTAACGTTTCACCAATATCTTCTATCGATCGAATCGCATCATAGCCAACATAGCCAATTGCTCCGCCGTAAAAGGGAAGCGGTAAATCAATGGAAATGTGAGGTAAATGTTCCTCCAAGTAGGTTAAAGCGTTTTGATCGATTGTCTTATCTGTATGGTTGATATAATCAATATGTTCTGTTGTATCATCATAGCCAATAATCTCTCCGTATGGATGACAGCCAATAAAGGAATACTTTCCTTTCGTTTCATGTTGAAAGGTACTTTCCAGTAGGAATTTTTTCTCACCTGTTAATCGTTGGAATAATTCAATAGGGGTTAATGTATCTGCATTTAGTTTCATAAGCTTATACGTTGCTTCTTTTTTCAAAGCCATTTCATCCTTTCTTAGATTAATCATTCGTTTTGTTGTGATTAGATCATGCATCCCTAGATGATGAAGTAAGCACAAAAGCGTAAGCGCTCAATTAGAAACGTAGCGACTGGAGTGAGTCAACCGAGATAAAGGAATCACGGTGAGCTTACGAGCTGATGATGACTTAGCTTAGGGCGAGTCGCCTAGTTTCTGGGTACTGGAGCTGGACATGGCTCAACACCACATGGACAAATTTTATACTTTCCTAGACTATAAAAAAATCCTCTATAAACACATGATTTGTGTTTATAGAGGACGATAGGGGACCGCGGTGCCACCTCTGTTAAAAAGTGTAGACTTTTTATCTTTATTCGAATACGGGAAAATGCTTTCGAAAAATTGAAATGCTTGATCCGATATTCTATCCGTATAACGGCGGAGCTCCGTGCATCCCTACTTCTGTTCAGGAGGCCTCTTGTAAGTCCATTCAGCACAGTTCCACATACTAGCATCCCACCACCGCTAGCTCTCTTTAATGCTTTTACAATGCTTACTTCTCTTACGCAACGATTTCCATTCTATTTACTTTTCAACAGCAGTTTTCCATTTTAAATGCAAAAAGTCCCTCATCCGACAAAGGACGAGGGACCGTGGTACCACCTTTATTAGCTGAAATACAGCTCACTTTAGCAATATCAAGCTTTACGTAGCTTCATATATGTATCTCAGATAACGATGAGATTAATTCGCCAAAGCCTACTGCACGTATGGTTCGGTTTGGAAGCTCAGAAGTCCATTCATCTAATGAAGCACACTGATTCTCACCAGCCATCAGCTCTCTTCTGTGTTCGATTAGATTACTACTCTTCATCATTGCTAGTATTCATGGTTATTGGAATTAATATTAAGAGAAATTAGGTTGGAAGTCAACCCTTATTTTATACAATAGATGAATCGGTGACACTATTTTGTCACCGATTCTGTTGGATGACTAGTTTTTATTAGCCTCCTCCATTACCATTTGGTGGTGTTGGTAGCATAAATGATGGAGGAGTAGCTGTTTTCTCGCAGCGATTAGGATCTACATCACAGAAGTTCCCCTCCGGATCTTTGATGACCTGGCGTGTAACGGTAATCGTTGTACGTAATACAATCTTTACTAATATACCTTCGATAAGTCCTGTACCAGTGGCATCGACAACTTCAACTCCTGGTTGCGTGAAGATGCCTTCGACTTCAAGTGGCGTTTCCTGTAGCATATCCTGTGGACAAGCTCCTGGGAAGTCCGTATGCGCTTGGAATGGGATAGTTGTAGTAAGAACGTCAGGTAAAGCTACACCGGCAATCGAGACAGAAATAGTTGCTGGTACAACGCCAATATTTACTACTTTATCCTTGATTATTCTAGCGTTTTGCGTAATATTATCTAAATCTGGTACAACAGTAATTGACACAATATCACCTATAACAGGTAAGTTAGGGAATAATGTGATCGGAAGTGTTGTCTCTGCTACCTTCTGAACGGTTTTTGAACCTACCAAGGAATTCACTACGAAACAATCACTGTTTAGTTTAGTTACTTTAGGTTCTGGTTTCTTGAAATTACATTTACAAGTTTCACGTTTACAGCATGAATGATGTTTTTGTGGTTTGTGCTTTTTCTTTTTGTCAACCACTACAACGTTTTTGAAACATTTAGAGGACATTACATCCCCCCTCCTTTCACGAATTCTGTTTCGAAAATAAAATATTATTTTCAAGATTATACTATTAGCTAAAGGTGCTTTGTGATTGGACTTTTTAATTATTAAGTCATCTCCCCAGCATACATATAATTCGAGGACTTGGAACATAGGTGGTTGTATGATGTACTGCAGATCTTTTGGTCTATTTATCCCACCTATAACTGGCAGTAAGACCCCCGCTTCAGGCAATAAAGGAAAACCACTATTGGTAAGTGGAGGGTCGACTGCCAGTACATGTCCGATTGGTTCAAAGGCCTTTAGGTCATACCCTTTTGGTACGAACAATCCGTGGGGGATAAATAAAACCCCCACGGATGGAGGGTTCACTTTATTTATCACATTAGCGGTTATGTTAAAGGGCTGTCCAAAGTTATGATTTCCTGTAATCAACATATGGTCTAACTGGAGAATTCTTTGGAGTCTTGTTAATAATAACCACGGATGTTTTAGTTATGTAGATAAGGAGCGGACTTTTAGACCAGCTCCACTTTTTTAAGCTCATGTTTTCGGAGAGGTATATATAATAGGCATTTGATAAATCTGTCTTTGCTGTTTCAAAAGAGTGATTTGGGTTATGAAAATATAAAGAAGGAGGCTCCTTAGAGAAATAGGGTTATCGTCTAATCGTGTATATAGATAAATAATAAGTAGGTACTATATACATTTCAATGTACTATAACCCTAGTTTCCAATAAGGTAGCCTCTAGAAATAAGTGTTATTTAAATGAGTGTAAAATCTTTATTCTAGACCGTTCTTATAACCTATTCGGAGGATGTAATAGGTTTTCTCGTAAATTTATTTTATTTTACCGCAACAGCCGCCTCTTCGAAACATTCCTCTTTTAATTGATGAAGATGAATTTAATACAATTGGCTTCGTTGGCGTCTTTAATTTTTTATAGCTGCTTTTTGCTTTCTTTATTTCTTTTGCCTTCAACATATCTCAACTCCTTAGGTTTTATAATGTATTATAGTATTATTTTGTGGGAATGGTCGGGCTATCGTGAGGATTCTATGCGAAAAAGGCATTCTTCATAGTTCGTATCACGTATTCGATACCATCTCACAGTGGGAGAACCTCTTTTAAAGGATATAATGATCATTTTTATATCGGTATCGGGGTGGTTAATCATATCTAATGTGGAAGGTATTGGTGCTGTAAAAGGGTGAGAATGATAGATAGCTAAAACATCTTGCTTTTCTTCATTAATTCTGTTCAACGTACGTTCAACATTATGCTTACTTACAAAAAAACGTCTATCAGACTTACATTCATTTTTTAATTGCCAAATAGATTGAACGTTCGTCTGATTTCCTGCTAACAAGCCACATGCCTCATAGGGTAAGGTTGAGACGCCGTGTTCAACCATTTGATTGTGTATGGATAGTGGGATAATGATCTGCTTACAGTTCATCTCACCCTCTTTTGAAAATGGAAAGAAGTGAAGTGAAGTCTGATTTTTTAGTTGATTCGTCTGATTGCTCTGAGTTACTTTTCGTTGCCTCTATTGGCATTTCTTCACTGGATTCTGTAATACTTTCTAGTGGCTCTTTTTCTATTTCCGTACTTGGTATATTTTCTTCTGTTACGTTATTTTCAATGGATAGATTATTTTCAACAGGAGTAGTGTCTTCAGTAGTAGGTAAGGTGCTGTCTGTATCGAGGCTTTCTTCTTTTTGCTCTTGTGATTTATTTTTGGGAGTTACTGTGCGAGTAATAATATTTTTATTTAATTCGTATTGAGCATTTCGGTACGTCTTCTTTGCCTTACTCATGGATATTGTTTCAGATTCCTGTGAGTTAGCATGTGTATAATAAGATTTTTCGTTGTTTGGTTTTGTACGACTATAGTGCTGTCTATTTACTTGGTTATTTTTTTTTTTGTTTAAGGGTTGCTCGACATTGTTGGGGAATTGTAGTATGCCCTGTAATTGTTTGTAGTCTGACCTCTTAGCTGAACGATTATTTTTAGCAGTATTATCCTCCTTAGGCTTCAATAATTCTTTGATTTGCGAGATTTCTTCTTTCAAACGTTCCAGTTCTATTTTCTGTTCCATGGCATTTGTGTTTTGGTTACTTATTAATTGATTTATCTTTTCCGAAAGCTCGACAAATGGCAGTTGTTCAAATTGCTGTTTAATCAGTCGTGCGTCTTGCCTTAATTGCTGTAAGAAATCAGTAATAGATGTAAGCTGGTTAGTGAGATGCTGCTCTTCCATTTGATGATTGGAAATTTCTTCTTGATAATTATTTTCCATAGCCTTCATGTCTCCTTCTAATTCAAAAATTTTCATCTTTAAATCGTAAAAGTCATCTTTCGTTTTAAAATAATCTTCAAATAATTTTCCCTCTGTCATGGCTCTAACTGTTTGTTTGTAGGCATCGAGCTCCTTTTTTAATTGATCAATATCATCAACATTATACAGTTCATATCGATACATTTTCATTCACCCTTTTACAGCACATTAATATACTATTTATGAAACATCAATATGTGACAAATGTGCATTTTTGAAATAGCAGAACATAATTGTTTTGACATACTCATTTTATGCACAACTTTCACGATTTAAGCTAAATACAGTCACATTTGATGTTTAAATTGTACGGATGCCGTTATGATTATGACATTTACCTAAATCCACGATTATCATGACAATTCCGCTATATCACTATACCGTTTGGGGGCTTTATTCATAGGCTACCAGTGAAAGAAATTAATCTTATTCGGAGGTGTTTGCAATAATGCAAGCAAATAATTTATCTGGAGGTCAGGAACTCCTATGTATTAATACAGAGAAGGTATATGACTGGATTCTTAATGAAGCAACATTTGATTTAAACCTAATGGATTTGGAATTGCCGCATAATCCAAATACTGGGGAGCAATTAACATGTGAGGATATCGATATCGATACAGTAACATGTACAGTTACGCCTGCTGCTATGGAGCCAATTGTCATTTTGGATCGAGTAGATCAGGAGTTAGTCATTGATGGCACGGAGGTAACCTTACAACTGGTAAACATTCGTAAAAACTTTGAAGTAACTGTTTTTGTTGATCTAATACCAGAACTTGGAGGAGGGACAGTAGAGGTAACGGAGGCAGAATTCACTCGTTGTGAACAAGTGATTCTTTGTGCACCAGAAGGAACAGATATTGATGTAAGTTACACAGATTTAGATTGCTTTGTATGTACAGCTTGTTGTGACGATACAATGCATCCTAATGAGCTTGATGTCACGCTTACTGTTCGTTTATGTCAAAGCATTCAATCAACATTTGATGTGACACTTGAAATTGTTGCTGAATTCTGTGAACCGAGAGATATGCTTCCAATTCCTCCATGCCCTGCACCAACAATTCCGCCGCAGTGTCCAGTAGTGTTTCCAAACAATGATGATGGTGATAACGATTAAGTTTCCAGCATAGTTATAAAGAGAGGAGCAGCTCCTCTCTTTAACTTTTTTGGAGGTGATCGGATTGGGGAGCATAGAAGAAGTAAGGCAGCTGATTACGGAATGGAAAGAAATGAATCATTCATACATGAAGGAAATAAAATGGTTGGCTTCCGAGGCAAAGAAAAATGTAGACTTGCGCGTTATTAGTTATTTTACCTATTCCTTAAATGTTCAACATGAAATGGGATTCGATAATTTTGCACTTGGGTCGTATCATATTCAAAATGTGGGAGAGAAACCGTTAACTAATCTCTATATTTGTCTAAAGGTATCTCCTAATAATGTGTTTGACTTTTCAGGAAAATATGTATATAAGGACTCAAAGCAGAAAATGAAATTAGCCAATGCATGGGAGCGAATAAATGACCCTACCGATAAACAAGAATTTTGGCTTAAGCCGATTCAATCACAAGCATTAAATCCAACAGAGACGCTGTCATTCGCAAATTTTCAAGTGAAGTGGAATCCGCAATCCTCCTACACAGGAAGTATGATGGGATTCACTTATGGTGATGAAATCGAAGGTGGGATGGAGGCTCTTAACCATATAAATATTAGTGGTAAGGTAGAAGGGGATGATGAAAGTGAATAATCAAGAAATGCATACACATTTTAAACGATTTCTTCAACAGTATATAAAAGAGAACATGGAAGAGTTAAGTGTAAACAGGGAGGATCAGAATAATAGCTTTATTTTTTTAGAAGATCGTACACTTCAATTGATCATAACGTATATGTTCATGAAACTAGATAGTGGCCTGTATAGGGGCGATAGGAATGAGAAAGTTGAATCAGCCAAGATCGATGAGATCATTTCCGAGCTTGATGTAGGATTGGCGGAAAGTAGAGAGGGGTTTGAAGAAGTTATTCGCGTTTTAAGGGAAGGGAGCTCATGAGAATGAGAGAGTTTTGTGTAATGGTAGATTTTACGATGAATACCTAACTTTTCTCCGTAAACGATCATTCATTTATTATATAACTAGCAGTAAAACCCCCACAGATTGAAGTTTCACTTTATTCATCTTCCATTCTACCCCGTGTAGGTAACTACATACTTCAAATAAAGCAAAGCCAATACTATTTTCAATTGAAATACAAAATGCTATGGAATCCAGATCTATAGAGAAGTAATAGCAATGGTGAACAGCTAAAGATGAATTTTAAGCAATCCAATTCTGCAACACTTAAGGAAACGTACTTGTTTAATGAATACGATTAGTAAAGGCATAAACAATAAATCCGTATTGCGATTTAATACAATTTTAGTAGTAAAACTTCTTATCCAAGCTAATTTGTGCTATTTTTATTATATCGCTATAATCCTAGTATATGATAGAATTATTGACCATATCCCTTACCTCCAAAGCAACATTTTGAAATTGAAGGGATAGCTGTCAGTAATTAATTTAGTTTATTCAAGTCTACATGGATTTAGGTTATAAAGGCGTTGCCACCGATGTGGTGAAGTTTTTATCCCGCATATAACTGGCAGTAAGACACCACACTCCAAGCAAAAAGTGAAACCAATATGAGTAGATGTAGGGTCGACTGCCAGTAAATGTCCGATTGGTTCTAGGGCCTTTAGCTCATACCCTTGTGGTACTAACAATCAGTGGGGAATAAACAAAACCCCACAGATTGAAGTTTCACTTTATTTAAAGTTTTGTATGCAGGAAAGGACGGAGGAGAATGGTAAAGAAAAAGGTAGGTATCATATTTGGCGGAAAGTCTGCTGAACATGAAGTATCCCTTCAATCAGCTAAAAATATTGTTGAGGCAATTGATAAAGATAAGTATGACGTAGTGCTAATTGGGATTGATAAAGAAGGGAAATGGCATTTAAATGATCAGTCATCCTATTTACTTCACGAAGAAAATCCAAAGCTTATTCAATTAAATAAATCGAACGATACCGTGGCTATAGTTCCTGGTGAACGAGATAACCAATTGATTCACGCATCAAATGCAATCCAAATTGATCAACTCGATGCAGTTTTTCCAATCGTTCACGGTACTTTAGGTGAAGATGGTAGTCTACAAGGAATGCTGAGATTAGCTAATATTCCTTTTGTTGGTTCCAGTGTATTAGGTTCTTCCGTTTGTATGGACAAGGATATAGCAAAGCGCCTTTTAAAGGCTGTAGGAATAAATGTAGCTAAAGGGCTTGTTTATTCCAAAGCTAAGAAACAGCAAATCTCTTATTCATATGCAGTAGAACAATTGAGTACGCCAATTTTCATCAAACCGGCTAATCAAGGTTCGTCTGTTGGGGTAAGTAAAGTAACAACAGAGGAAGAGTTTTATAAAGGGATCGAAGAAGCCTTCCAGTATGATCATAAAGTGATCTTGGAAGAAAATATTATTGGCAGGGAAATTGAATGCTCTGTCTTAGGAAATGCAGAACCAAAGGCTTCATTGCTAGGAGAAATCTTACCGCAATCCGAATTCTATTCCTATGAATCAAAATATATCGATGAAAAAGGGGCAGAATTAGCCATTCCTGCTGATGTACCTAAGGAAACGACAGAACGTGTGCAGGAAGTGGCGATAAGGGCATTTGAGGCACTGGCTTGTGAAGGGTTGGCTAGAGTTGATTTCTTCATAACCGAGGATGAAGAAATTTATGTGAATGAGGTGAATACATTACCAGGTTTCACGAAAATAAGTATGTATCCAAAGCTTTGGGAAGTAAGTGGGCTTCCATATAAGGAGTTAATTCATACATTAATTGAGCTTGCCATTGAACGGCATGAGCAGGATAACCAATTAAAGAGTACGAAATGGGATTAATAGGATGGTAGATGGGGATATCAAAAAAAGATATCTTAATATAGGCACTTCTTGTGGAGAGCAATGTATGAAGACACTGGAATAGCAGGATATTGCTCACGACAAGGGGAGGCTGAACCATTGTCGGTGAAACAAGCTGTATAGAAAAAAGGGCTGTCTTTTGCGACTGCCCTTTTTATGTTAGTATGTGGTGAATTTTTCTGCTATCGGTGTTCGTTCTTTGATAGCTGGTTTTTCATCAAAATAACCTAAATGAAGGAATCCGATGATCTTTTCATTTTCTTTCAGTTTTAATATATCCTTAACAGCTGGATCATAGATATGTGGGTTGGTTTTCCAAACGACGCCGAGCTGTTTTTCCCAAGCTAATAACCAAAAGTTCTGGATCATACAAGCAACGGCACCATAATTCTCTTCCCATTGCTTCTGTATTTCTGCTTCTTCCATGACAACCACCAAAATTGCATTTGGTTCATTCAAATAATCTTCCCGATTTTGTTGTTTTTCTTCAGGATAAGTGGAAGCAACTTTTTTTGCGAAGTCAGGCCGCCTATCTTGTCCAACAAAGATAAAGCGCCATGGCTGCCGCATGCCGTGGTTTGGAGCCCAGATAGCATCTTGGAGCAAAGCAAATACCGTTTCTTCTTTTACTTCTTCATGGTTATAGCCTTTTTTAACTGCGCGACGCTCCCGAATAACTTTGGCAAGCTGCGATTTAGTTGCAGTAAATTCCATGGTTTACATCTCCTTATATTTGTGTTGCATTATTCTCAGTTAATTGATAATTATTTTCAGTTAAATTGTAGCCGATTAAAAGAAGAAAAGCAAATTAGCTCAAAAATTGCAGTATTTTGTTCAGTAATCAGTTTATCCCGCATATAACTGGAGACCTCCACTCCAAGCAAAAGTGAAACCAATGAAGTTCCACTTTATGAAGCCATCTTTTATACTTCAATGCGAAATAAGGCATGAACAATCATTATCATTTCTATTGGTTTTTCTTTGAATAAATATTTTTGCTCAGTCCTATTAGCTTTGTTTTCTAATCTGTTGTTTCGTTGCTAGAATATTTCTACTTGATACGAGAAACGTTTAACGCAATAATAGATAGTGAATTAAACAGCAAAGCTGTCGTTCATTGGAAAATATGTGAATTAATTCACAAAAATGGGAGGTCAGCATGAAAAATTTTCTGACGCGTAAAGGGGTTTCGCTATCTGGAAAAACGTATTTTATAACAGCGTTAAGTTATATGGCATTAGGTTTGTTTTCGTCTCTAATTATTGGGCTCATTATAAAAACAGCAGGAGAAAAGATTATTATTTTGGCTTCTCCTGATTTGGCAAATGCACTAATTGAGATGGGTAATTTTGCAATGGATACGAAAGTAATGGGAGGTGCTATAGGGGTAGCGATCGCCTATGGATTGAAAGCGCCACCGCTTGTTTTGTTCTCAGCATTATTCGCAGGTGCCTTTGGTGCCGAATTAGGAGGACCAGCTGGGAGTTATGTTACTGCGCTAATAGCTACAGAGTTTGGTAAAATGGTATATCAAGAAACGCGTGTAGATATTATAATAACACCTTTGGTAACAATTATATCTGGCTTTGCAGTTGGTACATTTATTGGTCCTGCTATCAATAAATTTATGGTAGGATTTGGCGAGATGATAAACTGGTCCACAGAACAGCAGCCGTTCATTATGGGAATCTTAGTAGCTGTGCTAATGGGACTTGCCTTAACGGCGCCCATATCATCAGCGGCGATTGCAATTATGCTATCTTTGGATGGTGTAGCGGCTGGAGCGGCAACGATTGGTTGCTCTGCCCAGATGGTCGGTTTTGCAATTGCTAGTTATCGGGATAACGGTTTTGGCGGAGTTATAGCTCAAGGAATTGGAACATCGATGCTGCAAGTTGCTAATATTTTAAAAAAACCAATTATCCTGTTGCCACCAACAATTGCTGGGGCAATACTCGCACCATTTGCTACGGTATGGTTAGAATTAACGAATAATCCTTCTGGAGCAGGGATGGGTACAAGCGGCTTTGTAGGTCAGATTATGACTTTTGAATCCATGGGCTTCTCCATGCATGTGGTTTGGAGTGTCATTGTTTTACATATTATAGCCCCAGCTTTTATCAGTCTACTGAGTGCTGAATACCTAAGAAAGAAGGGTTTGATTAAACCTGGTGATATGAAGATTACGTATGAATAGATTCAAAGAATAAATAGGTTTTAGAGGCTAGTTATTGTAATTCAAGCTTGTTTTGGCTATTAAATTTATCGCCACATATGACTGGCAGTAAGCCCCCGGTCAAGCAATAAAGAGAAACCGAAATGGGAAGTGTGGAACAACTGCCAGTAAATGTCCGATTGGTTCGGGCCTACATGGAAGTAGGTCACAAAGGCGTTGCCACAGGACGTGGCGAATGAAGCCTTTGTACGTATTTGTTTCAGTAAAAACCGGATGGAAGCTTCACTAAACATGAGATTTGATAAATCACATGTTTAGTTTTACACAACGTTTTTGCAAAGGGGGATTACAATGAATCCATTATTGAAAGAGGCAGTGAAACAAGCAGGAGATGAAAGTTCTATCTATAAGATTAAGCGCGTAGCAGGTGGGTCTATCAATGAGAGCTATTTTGTAAAAACAGATCGAAACAACTATTTTATTAAATATCATCCAAATGCCCCAAACCGTTTTTTTGAGCTGGAAGCCAAGGGTCTTCAATTGATAAAGGATACAAATACCATTGATGTACCAAAAGTAATTGCTTATTCCGATCAACAAGAGAGAGCATACTTAGTATTGGAGTGGGTTAGTGGGCAAGAACATAAGGATACGGAAAGACTATTGGGTGAACGATTAGCAAGCATGCATTGTCATAAAGGAGACAAGCATGGGTTCTCTAGTAATACTTATGTGGGAACACTCTCGCAAGTAAATGGCCTTTATACAAGTTGGCAAGCGTATTATCGAGAATGCCGTTTATATAGCCAACTAGAACTGGGGATACAGCGAAATCAAATTACCGGTAAACGAAGAAGACAGTTGAATAAATTAATAGATAAATTAGATTTGTTTGTTCCCGATCATGTTACTCCATCTTATTTACACGGTGATTTATGGGGAGGGAATTGGATTGTAGGAAGTAATGGATCTCCATTCTTAATTGACCCTTCGTTCTTATTTGGGGACAGGCATTTTGAATTAGCATTTACTGAGCTATTCGGCGGGTTTTCGAATTCATTTTACCAAGCTTACGAGGAAAGATTCCCAGTGAGTAGTTATTATGAGGATTGTAAAGCCATTTATCAACTTTATTATTTACCGGAGTGGTGGTCAAGCAAGCAGTAGCTATTATTCCATAATAGCTACTAGAGGAAGCGTAAATCTGAGCATTTAGTGATAAGGACTGAGCGAATTTTACTCAGTTTTTCTTATGATATCGGTTGTTTCAAGGGCAAAGACCATGGAAGAGCTACGCCATGCCTATGAAATTAGAAGTATGTTGCATCGGTTCGTGATGATAGGCGGTACGCTTTTGTTAATAACAGGCCTCGTAATGGGAGTAATTAGGCCATATTTATTTTCGCAAGGCTGGTACGTGTTGAGCCTTGTTCTTTTTATAGTTGGATTAGCATTTGGATCGCTTGTATTATCTCCTCGCTCTAAACCAATTAAAGCATTGCTGGATACATATGTGGGTGTAGCTATACCGCCTGTGTATCTAGAGCTATCGAGAAAGTTATTTTTCTTTGAAAGAATCGAAAATATCTTTTTCTACTAATCATTGTCCTGATGATTGTAAAACCATTCTAAATCGAACATGGCAACATCAGCTCGGAGAGAGAAACGAATCTTTCTTCTAGAAGAAAAGGATATTTGCTTTCTATGGCAACATTTCAGCTTCCTCAGGAGTAAAACCTGCTCGTTGTGCGAGCTAACGCTGTTGCTGTAACTGGTTTAAGTCGACAGTTCATTTTATCCCACATATAACAGGAAGCAAGACCCCCACTGATTGAAGTTTCAATGTATAGGTGGCTTAACAAGCTTTGATAGGAAAATAATGAAAAAGGCTGAAAATCGTAAAGACCGGGTGAAGCAGGTGTTAAGATATGTTTAAGAATTGAAAAAAAGGGAAATATCTATTGCAAAGTGTAGGTAATTTATGCTATATTCAATAAAATTTATCCTGCATGCTTATTTATAAAAGGTGGGGATAGATTCAAATAAATTTAGAAAGGAGAATGATCTAATGAGAAATGTCACATTAGAAGATGTATTTACACACCCCGTAACACAAAGATATTTAAAACGATCAGGTATCGCTCATGCTATTTCCGTAGCGGAATATGCATTTATGCTTGCTAAAAAACATGATGTAAATCCTGATCACGCAACAAAAGCGGCATTACTACATGATATTGGTCATTACACGTGGTATCGTGAGGGGAAATGGGATTATGAGCTTTATAAGGAAAATGATATTCATGCTATCAAAGGTGCAAGTCGTGCGCATAAGCTTTTAATTCGAATTGGAGAAGATCGCCAAGCAGCAAAAGAGATTGCTGTAGCTATATTACTTCATACGGATTCGTATCTTCCTAAAGGGGAATTGCAATTAAAACCACTACAGCAAGTAGTGAACATGGCTGATGAAGCAGATGAAGAAATTGGTGGTAATCATCACTATAAGGTGATAGAGGACCACGTTGCATTAGAACGTATCCGTGTTTTAGATATGCAAATAGATGAATATATAAATAAAAACCAGACAAAAGAAATTGTCTGATTTTCTCTTTAATTCCTCATTATAATCTTCGTGCAATCCTTCCTTGGGAGTCCTTCTTTCCCCTGCAACCTTGATTAATTCGATAAATATTCCTCTAAAGTTAAGTCATTATTCATTATGTCTTCGGCTGCTTTTTTGCCTACATAACGAATGTGCCATGGCTCGTATTGGTAGTGGGTTATTGCTTCTTTACCTTCTGGATAACGAATAATAAACCCAAAGTCAGCAGCATGTTCTTTTAGCCACTTGCCTTCATCTGTTTCTCCGAATTCGATGATCAATTGATAGTTTACATCAGGACTTGTTACATCCATTGTTAAACCAGTTTGATGTTCACTTTCCCCAGGACGAGCACTGAAATTATTAGCAGCTTCTTCACCATGTTCATTCACATTTGCTGTAAAAATCGACACTTGTCTATCATAGGAACGATATCCTGATTGGGCAAATAAATCAAGTCCTGCTTTATCAGCAGCGTGGAATAGCTTCTCTAAAGAAGATGCAGCAATTTCACGCATCTGCTTCTTGGGTAGGTCTTCTGTAAATGGGAATCGAACATCCGGAATCACGAGATCTTCAGGTATATAATCTTCGGGGAGGGCATGTTCTTTATTTACTAATGCCAGTTGTTCATAAGGATTAGCTAATATTTCTGAACCATGCTTTGTTGCTGCAGGCTCTGCTTTAAATGGCAACCCTTCTCCCGGAACATATTCCTTCGAATCTTGCAGAAGCGAATGAACAACTTCAGCTGTATCCTCTGAATAAATACCAGTTATAGGTAATGATTCATGCTGTAATTGGATATCTGTAATTGCCCATATCGTAGATTCATCAAATTTTCCAGTATTTTTAATATCATAGCCGATGGCACTTAAGACTTTTTGTAAAGCTTTAACAGACTCACCGCTGTCTTTCTTTTGCATTTCAGTTTTTGGAACCTGTAAAGTTCCACTATCGGATTTCTTCGGTTGCTCCTTAGCCTGTGTCGCTGTATCTTCTTCATTTGATTTCTCTTTGTCATCATTAGTACATGCTGTAATTACTAACGATATAATTAGCAGTGCACTAATAATTATAAATGTCTTTCGTTTCATGATGCTTTTCTCTCCCTGCATGATAGTTTACTGCTTGTTCTAAAACAAGGCAATAGCCTTGAGGTTGTCTCATAAGGATGGTCTATAGATTAATTACAATAACGCTTTTTATACCGATGGTACGAAAGGAATTATTCCATTTTCATATTGTACAACTTTGCAATTTAACTAACCTATATTTTCTCATAAATGATAAGAATTCGCCAATACAAATGATAATATATTCATAGAATGCAGATAGGCACAATTTACAACAGACTTTCATATAAATACATGAGGTGAAGAGGAAAGCGAGTGTACTATCATGAAAGATCTACTTGTTTCAGCAGCAACAAGATATTATTTATATACCATGATCTTATTTTGGTGTGCACTGATCGTCGTTTCTAGTGTGTATGTCAGTACCCCACTATCGCATACATTTTCCATGTATTTTCATATTTTATTAAGTGAGGCAGCGTGGATAAGTAGTAGTTTTTCTATGTTTTATGCAATCGGCTTCTTGTTTTTTACACCTTTTACGAATCGAATTGGTGAAAAACAAATGATTGTCTTTGGTTTAGTTATGCTTACAATATGTACAGTATCGATTGGTTATAGCGATAATTTTCAAACACTCTTAGTTCTTAGAGCTTTACAGGGATTCTTTGCAGCTACGTTTGCGCCAACAGCACTTTCTTATGTATTTGAAGTTTTTCCACCAAGCAAACGGATAATGGTTATTGGTTATATTAGTTTTGGATATGTACTAGCTGGAATTATTGGACAATCGTTATCTGATGTTATTAATCAAACGCTTGATTGGCATGCTGTATTCTATTTTTTTGCTTGTATTTATGGTCTAAGTGCAATACTGGTAGCTTGGTTACTGCCTGCAACGTCTCCATCCAAAAAAGACGGTATGATGAAGAAATATATCAAGCAGCTATCACGTATTTTTAGGCGGAAGCAATTATTATATTGTTACTTGATAACAATTATGCTGCTACTAACATTTCTGGGTATGTATACCGTATTAGGAGACTATTTACGGTCCTCTCCTTATCATCTCACTACTCAGGAGGTATTTTATGTGCGGGTACTTGGTGTGATTGGTATGCTATGCTCTCCATTTGCTGTTAAGGCTGTAAAAATTATTGGGGAACTAGCTATGTTACGCTGTAGCTTAGCAATGGCCAGCTCGGGATTACTGTTGTTGTCTCTTAGTAACCATTTGATAGTAACTATATTAACAAGTATCTGGTATGTTGCTGGAATATCTTTTACCTTCCCTATAATTATGATGATTATCGGGAACCTTGGTGGGAAGGAACGTGCAGCCGCTTCTTCGATGTATGCTTTTATCCTATTTGTAGGTGCTTCGCTAGGTCCCATCATTTCACTAAAGTTATTAGAGATAGGCGGATATATACTTACATTCCTTATACTGTCGTGCTGCTTACTTATTGCATTAGGTGCGGGATTTTTATTGAAAATATCAAGACCAAAAGCGTAAGCACCCGATTAGAAACGTAGCGACTGTCAACGGAGATAAAGGAAGCATGGGCTAATTTTATAATTTCCTAGACTATAAAAAAAGCCAGTTACCATGTAATGGACCTGGCTAATTATCGCTATCGTTTAACGTTGTTCGAAAAGTTTACAGATTTCAATAATCGTTTTTGTTGATTGAACCATATTATCCACTGAAACATATTCAAATTTCCCATGGAAATTCTCTCCTCCAGTAAAGATATTTGGTGTAGGTAAACCCATGTAGGATAGCTGAGATCCATCGGTACCTCCACGGATTGGTTCCACAATTGGTTTAATGTTAAGGTTTTCCATTGCCTGGTAGGCAATATCAACAATCTCTTTGACAGGTTCAATTTTTTCTCGCATATTATAATATTGGTCTTCCATCTCTATAGTAATGCATGCTTGACCATATTTTTTCTTCATTTCCTTCGTGAACGTTCTGACCATATCTTTTCTTTGTTGAAATTTTTCTTTATCAAAATCTCGTATAATATAAGTTACTTCTGCTGCTTCAACATCACCATTGACTGCAATGAGATGAAAGAAGCCTTCATAGTTTTCGGTGTGTTCAGGTGCCTCTGCCTCTGGGAACTTACTTATAAATTCAGCGGCCATTTTTCCGGCGTTTTTCATTTTATCTTTAGCTGTTCCTGGATGAACACTATTGCCTTTGAAGGTAATTCGTGCTTCAGCAGCATGAAAGCTTTCATATTGTAATTCGCCTAAAGGACCACCATCTATCGTATAGGCATAGGTTGCGTCAAATCGTTCAACATCGAATTTTTCTGGTCCCTTGCCAATCTCTTCATCAGGAGTAAACCCTACACGGATTCTACCGTGTTTGATTTCAGGATGTTGAATCAGATAATCCATCGCAGTCATAATTTCTGCAATTCCTGCTTTATTATCAGCACCTAATAACGTAGTACCGTCTGTCGTAATGATAGTATGTCCCTTGTAGTTAGGAAGCTCAGGGAAATCTTTTGCAGATAATACAATATCTAGTTCTGGATTTAATAAAATGTCTTTACCATCAAAGGATTCAATTACTTGTGGGTTCACATTTTTTCCAGTGAAGTCAGTAGCAGTATCTATATGTGCTAGGAAGCCAATCGTAGGAATATCTTTATCAGTGTTTGCTGGTAATGTAGCCATTACATATCCGAAATCATCAACCATTACGTCAACCATTCCGATCTGTCTAAGCTCTTCGACTAATTGTTTTGCAAGTACCAACTGTCCTGGAGTAGAAGGTGTTTGACCCGTCCCCGCTTTAGATTGTGTATCCATTTTTACATAGGTTGTAAAACGTTGTATTAACTCTTCCTTCATCTCGAATTTTCATCTCCTATTTAACAAGATAACCAAAGCTAATGTCGAAATATGGTTGTTTCTAATTAGTGTTCTTATTATTATAGCTTATTCATTAATTTTTTCTAAATAAAAACTTTTTTGATTATGTGCTAAAGGAGAGTATATCACCGTTAGAAAGGGATATGGACGATAGTTGCTTTACGGAAATAATGGGTAGGAATACAAAGTAAGATCGTTTAAAATAAAAATAATACGTGGTAATTTATCCCGCATATAACTGGCAGTAAGCTCCCACTTTAAGTAATAAGGTGAAGCTAATATAGGATAAGTGGGGCTCAACTGCCAGTAAATGTCCGATTGGTTCGGGCCTACATGGAAGTAGGTCACAAAGGCGTTGCCACAGGACGTGGCGAATGAAGCCTTTGTACGCATTTGTTTTAGTAAAAACGGATGGAAGTTTCACTTTATTCTATGCTTACAATTAAAATACATCTTATTTCAGAATGGAGGGTCTAGAGTTGTCTTATGTAATCAGTATCCAGCGTTTGAAACATCGTTTGAATAATAGTCAGGATAATACCGTAATTATTGACACACGTTTTGATCTAATGAATTCGGATGCAGGTAGAAAAGCTTACTTAACTGATCATATTCCTGAAGCAGTGTATATGGATTTGGAGAAGGATCTATCTGGAAAAAAACAAAAGCATGGTGGAAATCATCCGCTGCCAGATGTTGAGATGTTGTCAGCTAAAATTGGGAAAATTGGTATCGATCATACGACGACAGTTATTATTTATGATCAGAAAAATGATATGTTTGCTGCTAGAGCATGGTGGTTATTTCATTATTTGGGACATGAAAAAGTGTATGTGTTAGATGGTGGTTATGAGCGATGGAAGGAAGAAGGAAATGAGACGACAGATGTTATCCCTCAGTTAACGGAAAAACAGTTTATCCCTAACATTCGATCTGACCAAACAGTTGATATGGAAACGGTGAAA
The DNA here is from genome assembly GCF_016919725.2 of Virgibacillus sp. AGTR. Classification (GTDB taxonomy): domain Bacteria; phylum Bacillota; class Bacilli; order Bacillales; family Amphibacillaceae; genus Virgibacillus; species Virgibacillus salarius. The sequence goes on along the minus strand of NZ_JAJERH010000028.1, from coordinate 22,229 downwards.
GAAAAAGTGATGAGTAAATCAGCCGTGCTTATCGACTCACGTTCTAAAGATCGTTATTTAGGTGATAGTGAACCTCTCTATGCAAGAGCAGGGCATATTCCTGGAGCAGAGAACTATTTTTGGAAGGATGTGCTTTCGGCAGATGGAAAATGGAAAAATAAAGAAAGCTTAGAAAAGCAATTTGCCAATATAGCAAAGGACGAAGAAGTAATAGTTTCTTGTGGGTCGGGAGTATCCGCTTGTCCAAACATACTTGCCTTGAAATCGCTTGGTTATAAAAATGTAAAATTGTATCCAGGAAGCTTCAGTGATTGGATATCATATGAAAAAAATGAAGTTGCGATAGGAGAAGAATCATGAACAAATGTCGTTGTGAATGGGTAACCGATGATGATATATATATCCACTATCATGATAATGAATGGGGCAAGCCAGTATATGATGATAAAAAATTATTTGAGATGCTTAGTTTAGAGGGGGCACAGGCTGGCTTAAGTTGGATAACTATATTAAAAAGGCGTGAAAATTACTTGGCAGCATTCGATGAGTTTGATCCTGTCAAAGTAAGTGCGTATAATGAATCGAAAATAAATGATTTAATAGAGAATGAAGGCATTATTAGGAATAAGCGAAAAGTTAATTCGGTTGTAACAAATGCCCAAGCTTTTCTTGAAGTGCAAAAAGAGTTTGGAAGTTTTAGTAACTATATTTGGTCATTTGTTCAAGGTGAGCCTTTAATAAATAACTGGAAAGAACATAAAGATGTTCCTGCTACTACGAGGGAATCGGAACAAATGAGTAAAGACTTAAAACGTCGTGGCTTCAGCTTTGTAGGTCCAACTATTTGTTATGCCTTCATGCAAGCAACTGGGATGGTAAATGATCATACGAAGGATTGCTTTCTTTATCAAGGGAAGTAAATAAAATGCAACAAAAAATCGCTTCAACCTTTACTGAAGCGATTTTTTATAGTTTTAGCGTGTTGAGCCGTGTCCAGTTCCAGCACCCAGAAACTAGGCGACTTCACGAATCGCCCTAAGCTAAGTCATCATCGGCTCGCAAGCTCACCGTGATTCCTTTCTCTCGCTCTAGTCGCTATGTTTCTAATCGGGCGCTTGCGCTTTGTTCTAAGTTAAGAAAGTATAAAATCAGTGCAATGACTGCGTTAAGCCAAGTAGTTATTTTGAAATGGTTGATGTATATTGGCAATGCTCCGACTAATTACTTCGCTTTCCGCGGGCACGGCCTCAACTAACTTTGCAAAGAAGAACACGTTGCAAAGTTAGCTGAAGGACAAACCCCACGGAAAGGGAAGTGGGCAGCCGGAGTGGTGGTCAAGCAGTAGCTATTATTCCATAATAGCTACTAGAGGAAGCGTAAATCTGAGCATTTAGTGATAAGGAATGAGCGAATTTTGCTCAGTTTTTCTTAAAAGATAAGAAAGTATAAAAATTTGGCTATACCAGAGTGTTTCTTAGCTTATCCTTGTCTATCCCGCATATAATTGGCAGTAAAATCCCACTGATTGCTAGTCAAACTTTATAGTTTAAACGTATTTATTTCTTCATTTAATTTTTCAGCTAGTTCTGCTAGCTCATTTGCATTAGAAGATACTTCTTCCATAGAACTAGATGTTTGTTGGGCAGATGCGGCAGCCTGTTCCACGCCAGCAGCAGATTCTTCGGAGACAGAGGCAATCTCTTCAATTAGCTGATTCATATCTACGCTATTTGCTGCAATTTCCTTTAAATTTTCAGAAATTGTATTTATCTTATTTGTCATATCTCTCACTGCATGATTGATGGTAGTAAAGTTCTTACCAGTAGTTTCAATTTGTGCAGTTCCTTCTTTTACTTCATGATAGCCACTATTTAATGACCCAACCACTTGGGTGGTTTCTGATTGGATATTTTGAACAATCGTAGTTATTTCTCCAACTGATGATGCAACTTGCTCGGATAGCCTACGTACCTCATCAGCTACAACTGCGAATCCTTTTCCGTGTTCACCAGCTCTAGCTGCTTCTATGGCAGCGTTTAAGGATAGCAAGTTCGTTTGATCTGCAATATCTTTAATAACAAGAACTAGCTTGGAAATCTCGTTTGACTGATGATCGAGCCCTTGGACTTTTTCTACTGCTTCCGCAACAATCGAGTCTATTTGCTTCATTTGTGATACGGATTGTTTCATCAGTTCTGTACCTTCAGAAGTTAACTGTTGAACTTTCTGAGAGCTTTGCATCACTTCTTGACCATTTGCTTCTGATGATTGAACTTTTCGTACAAAATCATTCATATTTTCCGATAAATCGCCTGCACTTGTTGCCTGTGTCTCCGCACCTGAGGACAGTTCTTCCATTGTGGATGCAATTTGATTACTTCCTTCTCTTACCTCGTTAGCTGATTGAGTCAATTCCTCACTGCGAGATGAGACAGAATTGGAAGCGTTTTGAACTTTGAAAAGGATCCCTTTAATATTGTCCTTCATTTGATTAACTGACTGTGCAAGTTGCCCGATCTCGTCTTTTCCTTGATAATTCATCGATGTGGCTTGGAGGTTTCCATTTGCTACTTCTGAAGTAATTTTTACAACGTTGCTCAAATGGAGGGATGTCTTCTTACTAATTAGAATCATAAGTAAAATTCCAACGATAATAGCTGTTAAATTGGCTATCATTAATACTATTGTACTATAATTCATTGTTTCTGAAGCTTGATTCACAGATGTTTCTTGTTCTTGGCGAACGATCTTGCTTAAATCATTAACGAGCTGGATTGTTTCTGTTCGTAGTCTTGTTGAATAAGAGCGTAATGAATTTGCCATCGTATCTTCTCCACTTTGTACGGAAGCAACCATCTCATTAAAAAACGTATCATTTATACTAGCATCATTTTCTACAATCTTTTTAAATATTTCTTTTTGCTTGTTTGTTTTCATCGTGGGTTTAATTTTCTTAACAAGTGCATCAAATTCCGCTTGGTATTCTTTGAACATGTTTACATATTTATAATCCTCGGAAAGTAAATAGTCCGCAATTTGTACATCTTTTCCTTGGATCAGAGAAGATAGCTGAGTCATCTCGTTCACACGTATACTTTGCTCGCTGATTTGATCCATATTCTTTTGTCCTTTCGTTAATTGTACATAAACGATCGTGGTTGCAGCGATAAACAGAGCCGCTGTTATAAGAAAAATAGCTACATACTTTTGACCTATTTTTACATTTTTCCAATTAATAGGGCTTTTGTTCTTTTGTTTAATTGTCTTTTCTTTCTTTTGTTTTACTTTAGGTTTTATTTTTTTGACCTTATTTTTCTTCATATATATCCCCCAGTTATATTAAGAAAAGCATTTTCTTTCATTATCGACATAAAAGAACTGAGTATGAAGTACTATTTAAAATTTTTTAACATTTGCTTCATTTAATGCGTATCATGTAAAATGTGAAATTGTGGTTTGAATTGAAATAACTATAAATACAGGTGATATATATGAACTATTCAGCTTTTTTAACCGTGGAGAAGGATAAAAATGAATTAAAGCAAGAGCTAGACTCATTAGAAGTCCAATTATTTCGCATGCAAAATAGTATAAAAGAAATAGCTAAAAAGTCTGACGTTATTAGTATTGACCAAACACAAGATGACAATTGGGTTATCATTTATGCAGATAAACAATCAAATTCTTTCCAAATTATGCTCCATGAATGTACCAAGCCTTTTCGAGGTAATTGGGATTCAGCTATTCAAGCAGAATATAAAAATACAAGTACCCTTCATATTTCAGATATAAAAGGGGAACAGAACAAGGGATTTGGCTCTGTATTAATGAGGCATTTAAAGGAAATAGCTAGAGATGAGAATAAGCAGTACATCACTGGTGACATTGTTCAGCGGGATTTTGATCATGTAAATCGGCTGAAGCATTTTTATAGTAAACATTATTTTGATGTGAAAATAGATTATCAAGAACAATATGGTGAAATACTTTGGATTAATAATTGATGCTGTTCCGTAAAAACGGAGCAGTTTTTTTGAAATAAACACAGTTTGTAATAACAGGACAAACACCTAATGAATAAGATAGTCAATAGAAACAATGAGACTATATTCATGGGGTCTTGCTAATTTCTATGAATAGTAGTTACTTGAATTGGGAGCGTATATACAAATGCAAATTCATGTGATTAAACGAAATGATACATTATGGAACATTGCGGAGCGTTATGGTTCTGATTATCGACAAATAGCTGTATTAAATCAATTGAATAATCCAAATATATTAGTGATTGGGCAAGCACTTGTCATTCCAGATCCACGTAGAGAATATGTTGTGCAGTCTGGAGATACATTGTGGATGATAGCCCAACGATATCAAATACCTGTACAGGAGATTGCGGCAGTCAATCAAATAACAGACCCTAATTTGTTATTTGTAGGACAGATGTTAGAAATACCTTATTATCCATATATCGTACAGCTTGGAGATTCGTTATGGGAAATAGCCCAACAGACTGGTGTTACAGTTAATGAATTAATGAGGATGAATGCAATTACCAATCCATCGCTTATTTATCCAGGTCAAGTATTAAAAATTCCTCAACCATCCAGGCCGGTTAAAGAAATAAATGCATATGCTACAAAAACGGGAGCACAAGGTGCTCAGGAAATATTGGCCTATGGAAGGCTACTAACGTACGTAACACCATTTACGTATAGTATTCGATCAGATGGTACGATTACCGAGCTAAACGATTTACCTATTCTTGAAGCGGCAGAGGCAACAAATGTGCTGCCACTTTTAGTATTAACAAATTTCGTTGAAGGGGACTTTGACTCTGATTTAGCAGCAACATTATTACGGAGCCCTGAGTTACAAGAGAAGTTAATAACGATTCTATTAGAAGAAATGCAAGAAAAAGGATATCAAGGAGTAAATTTTGATTTTGAATATGTTTATCCTGAGGATCGAGAGAACTATAACAACTTTTTACGGCGTGTTGTAGCTCGCCTTCATCCTAATGGATATCTGGTTACTACGGCTCTTGCTCCCAAAATTAGAAGTGATCAAGAAGGATTGCTCTATGAGGCTCATGATTATAAAACACAGGGAGAAATTGTTGATTTTATTGTGCTCATGACTTATGAATGGGGATGGGCAGGAGGAAGACCATTAGCGATAGCGCCAATTAATGAGGTACGTAAGGTACTAGATTATGCAATTACAGTCATACCTCGTGATAAAATTATGATGGGAATACCGTTGTATGGAAGAGACTGGAGAATTCCGTGGCAAGAAGGTACTGTAGCTCGAACAGTTAGTTCACAAGAAGCCATCCAACTAGCTGCAACTTATGGAGCGGAGATCCAATATAATGATACCTATCAATCACCATACTTCCGTTATACGGATGGAGATGGTCAGCAGCATGAAGTATGGTTTGAGGATGCAAGAAGTATCCAAGCAAAATACGATATACTAAGAGATTATGATATAAGAGGGGCTAGTTACTGGGTATTAGGTATTCCATTTCCCCAAAATTGGCCTGTTTTGCAAAATAACTTTATCGTAAAAAAAGGTGACGTTTAGCATTGACACCTTTCTGAATTTTTAAGTATACTAGACATAATTAAAAAGGAGGTGGGTTAGATGAATCATACTGGTAGTGTAACGAAGATTAAAGAATATCTTTGGTTTCGTTATGCGATTTTTTCCGGAAATGTTGCTTGAGGGATAAGTATGCCCTTTTTTACTACAACATTAGGAAAAATACCAGTAAGAGACATCTACCTACAAGCGGATTCGTATGGAAAATCGTTGGCTTCCTCTGAAGTGGAATAGACTAACGCTTCCATATATCTAGTGAAAAAGGCGTGTAAGGGGAGAACTCTTTGCGTCTTTTTTTGGTGTTTTTAAAAGATTGTTCTTTATGATGTAAAAATTGAATAGCAATCTAATAAAAATACTTCTTTCTATGTGTAGTAAGTGTCTCTTCGGCAAACGGAGGAAGAGAAGATGATTATTAGCAGTTTACAGCAAGTGACGCAAATATTAGGTGCAAATATTATATTTAAGGATATTACAGTTGAAATTAAAGAAGGAGAACGAATTGGGTTAATTGGAAGGAATGGAGAAGGAAAGACAACCTTACTAGATTTATTGGCAAAGAAGTCGGAGCCAGCAGAAGGTACGATTACATGGAAAAAGAATTTATCCGTTGGTTTATTACAGCAAGCCCCATCTTTAGAAGCTGAAGCTGAGGTTGAATCACTGTTATTTCAAGTTTTTACAAAGCTTAATCGACTAAAATCACAAATGCTTGAATTGGAAGCTAGTATGTCTTCGGAAACGGAAGCTGATCAATTAATGCTTCTTATTGAAAAGTACGGAAAGCTTCAAGAGCAATTCCAGGATCAAGGTGGTTACGAAATGGATGCTCAAGTAAGGCGTGTAATGAATGGCTTACAAATGGAGCATTTAGCCAATAAGAAGTGGAAGAACCTAAGTGGTGGAGAAAGAACAAAGGTTGGTTTAGCGCAGCTATTATTAACAGCGCCAGATCTTCTGCTGTTGGATGAGCCGACGAATCATTTGGATTTCCTTGCGATTGAATGGCTAACAAATTTTATAAATCAATACCATGGAACAGTTGTCATTGTTTCTCATGACCGTTATTTTCTAGATGAAACAGTAACTACTATATTAGAGATGGACCAAGGAGAACTGTTGAAATATCATACGAATTATACGGATTATGTAAAAGAAAGAGAAACGCGTTTACTGCAAGAATTCCAGCAATACCAGGATCAACAGAAAAAAATAAAGAAGATGAAGGAAACGATTAAACGTTTAAAAGAGTGGGCAAATCAAGCAAATCCACCAAATGATGGCTTGCATCGTCGAGCCAAAAGTATGGAAAAAGCTTTAGAGAAAATGACTGTCTTGAAACGTCCGATTTTGGAGAAAAAGCGTATTAATTTGGATTTTCAAATGGAAAAACGTAGTGGGAAGGATGTTATTCTGCTGGATAATGTGTATAAGCGTTTTCCGAGTAAACCATTATTTTCGGCAGCCAATATGCATATTCGCTTTCAAGATCGTGTTGCTATTATAGGTGAAAACGGAACTGGGAAATCAACTCTGTTAAGAATGTTATTAGGGAAAGATGAACCAGATCAGGGTGCGATCCAACTAGGAAGCAATTTATCTATTGGTTTCTTATCACAGCATATGTTAGAAATGGATGGATCTCGATCTGTTCTGGAAGAATTTCGTGATCAAGTACCTGTTACAGAGGGAGAAGCGAGGGGGATTTTAGCAAGGTTTCTTTTCTTTGGTCCGAGTGTTTTCCGTAAGGTTAAGCAATTAAGTGGTGGAGAAAAAATGCGTCTACGTTTGGCGGAACTTGTGTACCAGAATCATAATTTGCTTATTTTAGATGAGCCAACGAATCATCTTGATATTGAATCCAAAGAGGTTCTAGAAGAAGCATTAGAACAATTTGATGGAACAATTATTGCAGTATCACATGATCGATACTTTTTAGATAGACTCTTTCCTGTAACCTATTTAATTGATCAGGAACGCTTATCGAGATATGAAGGAAATTACACGTTCGCTCGGAGAAAATGGAGAGATTAAGGATGGTCATTACGAATGCATATTGATTAAATCCAATAAGCAGCTGTGATAATATAAGAATAATATTCCAAAATGAAAGGGAGTTAAAAGATGCAGTATATAACACTTAACAACGGTTTGAAAATGCCACAATTAGGATTTGGTGTTTGGCAAGTACCGGATGAAGAAGCGACCCCTGCAGTGGAAAAGGCACTAGAAATTGGTTACCGCTCTATTGATACGGCAAAAGTTTATGAAAACGAAAATGGTGTTGGTAAGGCACTAGCAAACAGTAATGTTGCACGTGAAGACCTTTTTATCACTACTAAAGTTTGGAATTCGGATCAAGGCTATGAGAATACGCTACAGGCATTTGACAAAAGCTTAGAACGATTAGGCTTAGATTATGTTGATCTTTACCTTATTCACTGGCCGACGCCTGAGTATGATGACTATGTGGAAACATATAAAGCTTTGGAAAAGCTATATAAGGATGGTCGTGTGAAAGCGATTGGTGTTTGTAACTTTAATGTGGAGCACTTGCAACGATTAATAGATGAATGTGATGTTGTTCCTGCGGTTAATCAAGTAGAGTGTCACCCATACTTGCAGCAAAAAGAAGTAAAGGAATTCTGTGAAAAACACAATATATATCTTGAAGCTTGGAGTCCATTAATGCAAGGTGGCGAAGTATTAAAAAATGATGTAATTACTAGTATTGCTGGTAGTTATAGTAAAACACCTGCTCAGGTAATTCTTCGCTGGCATCTGCAATATAATAATATTGTAATACCTAAATCAGTTACACCATCTAGAATGGAAGAGAATTTTAACGTGTTTGATTTTGAACTAACGACTGATGATATGAAAAGGATCGAAGGATTGGATCGAAATGAGCGTAAAGGCCCGGAGCCGAGCGAAATGAATATTAGATAGGCAGAGAAGCCAGACGTGTTTTTTACGTCTGGCTTTTTGCTGAATTGTACAGAAGAACTTTACTAAGTAAGTAATATAGGGTATAACTATTGTAGGTTAACACCGATAGGTCCATTTTGAAAGGAGTGATGTTTTATGAGTGCAACTGTAAAACGAAATTTATGTACGTACACATCAAACAAAATGGAGGAACGGTCGGTATAATGAGGGTGCTTTCTCCATTATAGGAGGAATTTTCATAGTGAACGATTTGGTAAAGTTAGGATGGGAGGAATCATCTTCACCATCTGTCAATTTGAATACAATTGCACGTGTTATTACGGTGCAACGGAATAGCTATCGCATATCTGATGGTCGATATGAGTATATAGCGCATGTTAGTGGGAAATTCTTTAATGAGGTTAATTCATCAATGGATTTTCCTGCTGTTGGTGATTGGGTGGTTGTGGAGAAACTAATTGATGAGAAAAAAGCAGTAATAAAGGAACTATTACCACGTAAAACTCAATTTGTTCGCCAAGCGGCTGGTGATAAGACAGAAGCGCAGTTAGTTGCTGCAAATTTGGATACTATTTTTATCGTAGGTTCGTTAAATGATGATCTTAATGTACGAAGGATGGAAAGATATATTATCTCAGCCTATGAGAGTGGAGCTTCACCAGTTATAGTGCTTACGAAAAAAGATATGTGTAAAGCTGATGAAATAGCTACGATCATGTCTGAGCTTGAAGAGGTTGCAATTGGGATTCCGATTGTTACATTGAGCAGTATAACGGGAGAAGGTATAACGGAATTTATGTCTTATTTGCCTCCACGTAAAACTGCAGCGCTTTTAGGTTCATCTGGCGTAGGAAAATCAACATTGGTAAATGTGCTACTGGAAGAACAGGTTCAACTTACAAATGCTATACGGGAGAATGATAGTAAAGGTCGTCATACAACAACACATCGTGAAATGTTTTTATTGAAAAATGGTGGATTACTTATTGATACACCTGGTATGCGTGAGCTGCAGCTTTGGGAAGGTGAACATGCTATTGATACGGCATTTGAGGATATTGAAGCCTTCGTTACCGCATGTTATTTTACCGACTGCAAGCATGATACGGAGCCTGGCTGTAGAGTGAAGGATGCCCTTAATTCAGGTGAATTGTCTGAAGCACGTTTCCAGAGCTATCTAAAATTACAGCGTGAGTTAGCTTATGAAAAGAGAAAGCAGGATCAAAAAGCACAACTCGAAGAAAAAAATAAGTGGAAGCAGCTTACCAAAAATATGAAGACAAGATATAAAAATCGTAGATATAAATAAAAGAAAGACAGCCTCCATTCCTCATTGGAAATCGGAGGCTGCTTTATTATCTATAAAAAATGAAGTGGAAGTCGAGTAATCATCAAGAACAGTACTGTATGCGAGTCAAGGCATATAGTTGATTGCCACTCTTTCCGGAAGATTATAATATATCCCAGATGTAACAGACAGAAAGAGCCTTACTAAAGCAATGTTTTCCTCAAGAATTCTGTGGAAAAAACACAATGGAATACTACTTTATTATTTTCCTTCAAACACTCTAGCAACAGTTTCTTCATATAATCTAAAGTAATTGGGGATTTCTTCAGAACGTAAACCATAGTACATTACTTCAACTAATGACTGATTGTACCATTTTTGCTTTTCGAAAGGAGCGTTAAAATGGTCCCAAACAATTGCACCTTGACCTCTCAAGTCCTGTTCTAAGCTTAGTAAATTATCTAGTTTATCAGCAATAATTAAATATTTTATCTCCTTTTCCGCAGATTTCAAGTTGTCAATTGTATGCTGTTTTCTTTCCTGCCAACTTAGAGATTTATTTTCTGTATTGGCTGCAACCAAGTGAGCTATTGAATCACCAAATTGTTCCTTAATATCCTTAATAGTATAAGAAGTGTCTTCCGCCACATCGTGTAAATATCCAGCACTAATTAATTCATCACGAAAACCAGCTGCTGCTAACCTTGCTGCTACACGGATGGGATGAGTGATATAAGGATCATTGGAACTCTTTCTTCGTTGTCCATCATGTGCCTTTGTTGCGAACGCTTTAGCTTTTTGTCTCATTTATCCAAAACCTCCTGTTTACATAAACTCTTTAGATGATGTTGGATCACAGAGGTCATCATTTCTTTAGACAGGCTATCTGGTTGTAGCAAATGATGAATAGCAAGTCCATCAATGAGTGCATATAACCGTTCAGTTTCAATCTCAGTAGCAAACTGATCAGGTACGAATTGCAGGGAGATAAGATGATCAATAACAGCAATAATAACACGTCGTAAGTCATGATATACCTTTTGATTCAACTGCATTAAATCTGGGTCAACAAGACTTCTTGCTGAAAAACTTAACCATACCTCCATCTCTATTTTTCTGTCTTTATCTAAAGGTATAAATTCAAAAAGAACTTCCTCCATGACTTGTAGTGGTGGACCATCGTACTGTTGACTGGCCATTCTTTCTCGAGCTCTATCGGAGACTAGTTGCATGGAATAAAGCAACAACTCCGATTGGGTTGTGAAATAGTGCCTTAAAGCGCCTACTGATAAATCAGCAGCATGAGCGATATTACGAACGGTTGCTTGCTCTATTCCTTCTTCTACAATTATTTTCCATGTTGCTTCTGCTATTATAATTTTTCTTTTTTCATGATCTACTTTTTTTGGCATGTCATTATTATAACACAGTTGTATTATTTAAATAAGTAACGTATAATTTAATTAATACGATTGTACTAAAAAGAGGTGGATTCTTTGATTGGTTGGTTAATTATTGCTTGTGAGATCGGTTTTTGGATATTTGTTTTAGCTGGTTTAATCGCAAGATATGTATTTAAAAAGAGACGGCTTGGGGCTATATTACTTATCCTTACTCCAGTTGTTGACTTTATCTTGTTAATGGCAACAGTAATTGATTTGAAAAACGGGGCAATTGCCACAACAGTTCACGGTATTGCTGCTATTTATATTGGTGTAAGCATAGGCTATGGTCATAGTATGATCAAATGGGCGGATCAACAATTTGCCTATCGGTTTGCTGATGGTGAGAAGCCGTCTAAAAAGAAAAAGTATGGAAAGGAATTCGCTAAAAGCGAACGAGTTGGTTGGTATCGTCATTTGTTAGCTTGGTGCATAGGGAGTGTATTTTTAGGAGGTATCATTTTATATATAAATAATCCGGAACAGACAAATGCGTTATTTGAAACCTTTCGTCTCTGGTCACTAATATTGCTGATTGATTTTGTTATTAGCTTTAGTTATACATTATTTCCAAAGAAGTCTAGTTCTCACGTTTAGCACGATATTATATTTTTTTAGGTTCCTGTTGTTCCACTATATTTACACGATACAAGGATGGTCACATTAGGTAAAATAAATCAGCTATAGGTGTCCTGTTCTAGCGTTTGACAAAGGATTGTTTCATTTGAACTTTAGATATATAAAAAGGGGAGCCCTTTAGCCATTTTCCATAGCTTTTGGAACTCCCTATAATTTATTATTAATGCTTAACTACTTCTTGTCCGCGAACATTCCAAGTTAACGTAAATAATAGAATGGCTAATATGCAAGAACCAGTTAATAAAAGGAAACCTGCATTCCAGCCTGCATGTTGTACAATAAATCCCATAAGTGCATTTGCCATTACAGCACCACCAAGATAGCCAAACAAACCTGTTAGGCCAGCAGCGGTTCCGGCAGCTTTCTTTGGTACAAAGTCTAATGCTTGTAAGCCGATAAGCATAACCGGTCCATATATAAGGAAACCTATTGCTATAAGTGCTAAGTTGTCAATTAAAGGGTTTCCTGCTGGATTAAGCCAATAAACAACAACAGAGAGTAGAACTCCTACCATGAAGATGACACCTGCAGGACCACGACGCCCTTTAAATACCTTATCGGAAATATATCCACATAATAATGTCCCAGGGATTCCAGCCCACTCGTATAAGAAATAGGCTAAACTAGATTCTTCCATATTAAAGGATTTTTCTTCACTTAAATACGTCGGTGCCCAGTCAAGTACACCATAGCGCACAAAGTATACAAACACATTTGCTAATGCAATTGTCCATACCCATTTATTATTTAAAACATATTTAAACAATATTTCTTTTGTAGTTAGTTCTGTTTCGTATGTTTTTTTATCCTTGCTTTGATAATCATTACGGTACTCCTCGATCGGTGGTAAACCGACGGATTGTGGCGTATCTCTCATTAACAAGAACGCAATGATAGCAACCACGATTGCAACAAGAGCTGGTAGAATAAATATTCCTTCGTAGCCGACAAACACAGCACCAAAATAAGTAGTGCAAATGGATACACCTGCTATCGCTAGTGGTGCCATTAACCCGCCACCAACGTTGTGTGCTACATTCCAAATCGAGGTTTTCGTGCCTCTTTCACTAACGCTAAACCAGTGTACTAATATTCTTCCGGAAGGTGGCCACCCCATACCTTGTGCCCATCCATTTAAAAATAGCATTATAAACATGATAGTCACTGTTGAAGTAAAGAATGGCACGAAGCCAATTAGTAAGTTGATAATAGCTGATAATATGAGTCCAATGGTGAGGAAATATCTAGCATTACTGCGATCTGATACAGTCCCCATCACAAACTTACTTACACCATAAGCAATGGAAATTGCTGCTAAAGCAATCCCTAATTCCCCTTTGGTAAAGCCTTCCTCTGTTAAATAAGGTATCGCAAGCGAAAAGTTTTTACGAATTAAATAATATCCTGCATAGCCAATAAATATTCCTAAAAATACTTGCAACCGAAGCTTTTTATAGGAAGAGTCGATTTTTTCTTCTGGCATCCTTTCTTTATGAGGTGCAGGCTTTAAAAATTTGAACATTTGTTCTCCCTTCTTTCCCTATATTTAAGTTAAATGAGTCAAGTTTATAATGGTAGCCTAATCCGAGTGATCTTGAATGTGAATAGTGAATACAGTAAATTTCATCTACAGGCACACGCTTACCGTGAGTCATCTCATCGATTCATGCCAATTAAGTCTCATCTGAGCACTCTTCCTGTAGAGTCACCACCATATGTTACAATCGATGAAATCAGCATCTTTCAATCACGAGTTATTTTAAATTTACCCGAATAAAATCGCTAATATTCCTCCCCTGGTTGAAGCTTCCCTTTTTATAGATTGTTCGGATAAGCACTTATGAAATTGATTCCAATAGGCATGGGTGTAAATTACGAAAAAAAAAGACATGCTTAAACGCCTCTTCTATAAAAGAAAAGAGGAATAAAGCTGTCTCTCCATTATCTCCGACCCATATATTAACTTATTAATTTAATGTAAACTGTAATGCAATCGCTGTCAATATATTTTTGGAAGAAAGCATTTTTTCATTAGCCTCGTATTTGGAATTAACCACTCAAAATAAGCGATTAGCTGAGTCTGCAAAATTATTAAAGAAAGATCATTACAATACGAACAATTGGTCAAGGTATGTTATGATATGGATGGAGTTCTAAAATTGGAGGTCTATAAAATGGAAGAAGGAATTAACCGTAGAAAGACAGAGCATATTCGACTTTGTTTAACCGAAAATGTAGAAGGCATCAATAAATCAACAGGGTTAGAGGGAATTTCATTTATACATAATGCACTTCCAGAAATTAATTTTGATTCTATCGAGACAACTACTACGTTTTTACATAAATCACTGCAGGCCCCATTCTTAGTAAGTTCAATGACTGGAGGGTCTGAGCTAGCAGCACAAATTAATCAAAACTTATCATTAGCAGCGGAAGAAAAAAGATGGGCGGTGGCACTTGGATCTACAAGGGCGCTATTGGAAAGTGACTCGCATAAGGATTCTTTTTTAATACGTAAGCAAGCACCAACTGTTCCATTAATTGCTAATTTAGGTGCTGTTCAATTAAATTATGGGTATGGTGTCGAAGAAGCACAACGAATTGTAGATTTGACGGAGGCGGATTCTCTCGTTCTGCATTTAAATAGCTTACAGGAAGCAGTACAAGATGAAGGGGATCTGAATTTCAATGAACTATTGCCGAAAATCGAGAAGATATGTGAGCGTCTAGATGTTCCAGTTGGAGCGAAAGAAGTAGGATTTGGGATAGATGGTACGGTAGCTAAGCGACTATACGATGCAGGGATTTCGTACATTGATGTAGCTGGAGCTGGTGGCACATCATGGAGTCAAGTCGAAAAGCTAAGATCTCAAGATTCACTTAAGAAGGCTGCAGCAGAAGCATTTAATAACTGGGGAATACCTACAAAGGATTGTATTGTGTCCGTAAAAAGTAAGCTACCGAACATACCACTCGTAGCAAGTGGTGGTATGAAAACAGGCGTAGACGCAGCAAAAGCAATTACGATTGGAGCCGATGTGATTGGATTTGCTAGGCAATTATTGCAAGCTGCAACAGAATCAGTGGAATCTGTAATGCAAACAATGGAACAAATCGAATTGGAATTGAAAATGGTGATGTTTGGAATTGGTGTTACTTCTTTAAACGAGTTAAAAAATACAAAACGTCTAACGATTATGGGGAAATCCTTGCTTGATGAAAGCAGCTAAGCCATTAGGTTTTAGCTGTTTTTATTTTAGTCTAGGAATTATAAAATTAGCCCATGTGGATAAAAATGGGCGAGTTGAGCCGCGTCCAGCTCCAGCGCCCACAAACTGGTCGATTTCACGAATCATCTTACGATAAGTCATTATCGGCTCGCAAGCATACCATGATTCTTTTATCTCCGTTGACTCGCTCCAGTCCTAATCGGGCGCTTGCGCTTTTGTTCAAAGATAAGAAAGTATAAAAATTTGGCTATACCAGAGTGTTGGTATCTTTTCTTCTTCATGACACATGAAACAATGATAGTTGACGTAGGTCTTCTTTGGACGTAAGTGGTCGGTTCCTTTTTTCTTCTTCCCTTTTTTGCGTCGTTTGTTGGTCTGTGCGATAGTGAATCAACCTTTCTAAATAATTCCTTGCTTCTTTTGTTAATGCAATCTTTATTTCTAATTTCCCATTCTCTAGACACACTTCTCCCTTGTATTCATAGTAATTGTCGCAATGCGAGCACACAAGGGGATCTTTTTGACCACTAGAAATAATACGCTCTCTCCAGGTTTGGCGGCGTAATGTCTTCTTCACTTTTACTATCCATTTCCTTGTACCTTGTTGCCATGTAGCTAATAGCTTTTTGCTTAAGCTCTTACTCCTTCTAGAATACACCCCATAGTGACGAATTGTCTTGAACTGTTCATTAGGAATATGACGTATTAATCGAATAATAAATTCTTCTACCGTTACGGTCTCATGTTTTTCTTTACCGTCTACTTTATCCATATATTTGAATGTCACATGTTGACCATCATATTCCTCGATACGATTGTTCCCAATCGCTGGTCGAGTATAACGTAGTAGAAGAGTTTGATTTGATGGATGGCGGAGACCCAACTACGCCACCAAGATTCAGCTGTGAACAATGTGGAGGAGAAATGTATCCGGAGTATTATAAAGGAGTACAAGGACACGAATACAAACTATCGGATGTGCTCTAGCTATGGCAAACAGGAAAGGACCGGGCTGGTTTTTGCCCGGTTTTTCTTATTGCTTAGTCAAAAAACATGTAACTCCTGCATGAAGTTTCTAGATATGTTAAATACTATTCTTATTAATTAGCAAAGGAGTCGTGTTTAGATGGATCAAGATTTTCATCAAAAGGAACATCATAAATTCATTCCGATGACATCTATTACAAGTGGTGGTGGTATTCAAGTAAAAAGTGATGTTTATTACTATACAGATCAAATAGTTAATATTGGTTTTATCGGATATCCCGATAAGGGAGAATGGGTGCTTATAGATGCAGGATTACCCAATGCAGCTCCTGAGATAAAATCCGTTGTAGTTGATCGCTTTGGTAAGGGAAGTAAACCAAAAGCAATCCTTTTAACACATGGGCATTTTGATCATGTAGGAGGGCTAGCAGATTTAGCAGAAGAGTGGGAGGTACCTATTTATACACATGCAAACGAATTACCTTTTTTACGTGGCGAAAAAAGTTATCCGGAACCAGACACAACAGTTGATAGTGGAATATTAGCCAAGATATCTTCGTTATATCCAAATGAGCCAATTGACTTAGGAGATGTAGTTCAGCCCTTACCTGATAATCATCAAGTTCCCTATTTAGATGGTTGGAGATGGATTCACACGCCAGGACATTCGCCTGGGCATGTATCCTATTTTCGTGAAAGTGATTCCCTTTTATTTTCTGGTGATGCATTCATTACAGTTCGTCAGGAATCTTTCTCTCGTGTATTTATGCAAACAGCAGAGGTGAGTGGTCCACCTAAGTACTTTACGACGGATTGGAAAGCTGCACAAGCATCTGTTGAGAAACTAGCAGCGCTTGATCCACAAGTTGTTATACCTGGACATGGTGTCGCTATGGAAGGTGAAAAACTAACAAAAGGATTACAAAAGCTTGTTGATTATTTTGAAGACATCGCTGTTCCAAATCAGGGAAGATATGTAGATACAGATCGCTCTTCACCTAAACATTAAGACATAGCTGCTACGAAACAAGCACAATTCTTCATTCCTTTAGAATAGCTATGCTACAATGTAAGGAGAAATGAGGTGTAGTTATGAAAATCGAAGTTTGGTCGGATTTTGTATGCCCTTTTTGTTATATTGGAAAAAGAAGACTAGAAAATGCAATGAAAACTTTTCCACATGAAAATCAAATAATACTTGAGTTTAAAAGCTATGAACTGGATCCAAATACCGAAGCAACTCCTAATAAATCAATTCATGAATATCTATCAGAAAAAAAAGGAATGTCGATAGAACAAGCGAAGCAAATGAATGAGAGTGTTGGAAAGCAAGCGGCTGAAGTTGGTTTAACCTATCATTTTGATACGATGCAACATACCAATACTTTTGACGCTCATCGTATTGCAAAATATGCGGAACAACAAGGAAAAGGTATAGAAATGGCAGAACGCTTGATGCATGCTTACTTTACAGAGTCAAAGTTAATTAGTGATTATGAAACATTAATTGCGCTTGCGATTGACGTGGGCTTGGATGAAAATGCGGTTACAACGTTGCTTAAAGTAGATGATTACGCGATTCATGTGCGCGCAGATGAGGAACAAGCCCGACAAATTGGTGTGCAGGGTGTACCCTTTTTTGTGTTTAATGAAAAGTACGCCCTTTCAGGAGCACAGCCACAGGAAGTATTTGCGGAAGTACTTGAACAAGTATGGGAAGAAGAGCAACAAGAAAGCAAATTAAAATCACTAAACCCTAAATCCTCAAAAACGACCTATTGCACAGACGAAGGCTGCGAGACAGAATAAGCCGTTCTCAAAGGATTATTGAGAAGTTCCTTCTTAATAATCCTTTTATCACATTCTCCATACTATAGCACGCGAAGATTTTTAAATAAAAAATGTACTTTCCCACATATATAAGAAAGCGCTTCATTCTTTTGGCTTATTTGTGAATAAAATATAAACGAAAGCCTTTTTTTATTGACGTGAAGGGGAAATCTGTTATACTTATAGAAGAATCTAATTGATAATGAATATCATTATTAATTAGAACGATTCAAAAGTAAGAATAATTATTAATATAGGAAAGTTGGAAGAGAAGGTCAGTCTATGAAAATACGTTACTTAGTACTAGCACTTATACTACTTTCCTTTGTATCTTTATTTATTGGTGTTTCTGATATATCTCCATTAGATATATTTGGATTATCAGAGGATCAGGCAAAAGTATTAATGGTATCAAGAGTTCCAAGACTTATTAGTATATTAATAGCTGGAATGAGCATGAGCATATGTGGACTAATTATGCAACAGTTAAGTAGAAACAAATTTGTTTCACCTACAACTGCTGGTACATTAGATGCAGCAAGGCTTGGTATCCTCGTTTCCATGGTTGTATTTACAGCTGCCAATCCATTTCAAAAAATGCTTGTATCATTCGCATTTGCGCTTTTAGGTACATTTGCATTTATGAAGATACTGGAAAAGATAAAATTTAAAGATGCCATATTCATTCCGCTTATTGGACTGATGTTTGGAAATATCATTAGCTCCATGTCCACTTTCATCGCATACAAGTATGATTTAATTCAAAATATATCGTCATGGATGCAGGGCGATTTTTCTATGATTATGAGTGGAAACTACGAGTTAATGTATGTTAGCATTCCGATCCTGCTATTGGCTTTTTTTTATGCCAATAAATTTACCATTGCTGGAATGGGTGAGGACTTCTCCAAAAACTTGGGTTTAAATTATCGACAAGTAGTTAATTTAGGTCTAATTATAGTAGCATTAGTTACTGCATCCGTAGTCTTGGCGGTAGGTGTGATTCCATTCCTTGGTTTGATTATTCCGAATATCGTAACCATCTATCAAGGTGATCATTTAAAGAAGAGCTTGGTACATACAGCATTATTAGGGGCTTTATTCGTTCTTATATGTGATATTATTGGCAGAGTAATTATATATCCATATGAAATACCAATTAGCTTAACCGTTGGCGTGATAGGTAGTGGGTTATTTATCTATCTGCTGTTTAGGAGAAAAAAATATGGGATATAAAAAGAAAACACTCGTACTAGCCATAATTGCTGTTTTATTAACAATGCTCTATATCTTTTATGATCTAAGTGGAAATATTGGCTATATCCTACCAAGGCGAATTATGAAAGTAGTTGCTATATTACTTACAGGTGGTGCAATTGCTTTTGCAACAACCATCTTTATGACCATAACAAATAATCGCATCTTGACACCAAGTGTATTAGGACTGGATTCACTGTACTTACTTATCCAAACGTTAATTATTTTTACCATAGGTTCCAATTCATTAATAATGATGAATAGTAATGTTAACTACCTCGTGTCAATTGGAGGAATGGTTGTTTTCTCTTTATTACTCTACCAAGTACTTTTTAAAGGAGAAAGCAACAATATCTATTTTCTCTTGCTCGTTGGTATGATATTGGGAACGTTCTTTAGCAGTATCACTTCCTTTATGCAAGTTCTGATCGATCCAAATGAATTTATGGTAGCACAGGATCGTATGTTTGCAAGTATTAACAATGTAAATACCAATCTTGTTTATATCTCCATTGTGATATTTGTACTGCTTATTATTTATTTAATGCGGTATTATAAATATTTAGATGTATTGGGGTTAGGGAAGGATAATGCAATTAATTTAGGTGTGCCCTATAATCGTGTTGTTAAACATTTACTAATCATTGTTGCCATATTTATTTCCATGGCAACAGCACTAGTTGGACCCATGACGTTTCTTGGGTTGCTCGTCGTAAACTTAGCTTATGAGTTTTTAAAAACGTTCCGTCATTTTTACATTCTTATTGGTTCGATGCTAATTAGCATTATCGCATTACTAGGTGGTCAATTTATTGTGGAGAAAGTATTTACTTTCCAAACAACTATTAGTGTCATCATTAACTTTATTGGTGGTATTTACTTTATATATCTTTTGTTAAAGGAGAATAAATCATGGTAGACATAAAAAATGTATTTAAGTCGTATAACCAGAAGAAAGTGATTGAAGATGTTTCTTTAAACATTGAAAAAGGGACCATTACTTCTTTCATCGGACCGAATGGTGCTGGGAAAAGTACGTTGATCTCTATGGTTAGTCGTCTTATCGCAAAAGATAATGGAAATATATCCATTGATGGCAAAGACATTATGGAAACTAAAAACAATGAGCTGGCTAAGAAGATATCGATACTAAAACAATCTAATTCGATCAACTTAAAACTAACAGTTCGGGAGCTCGTATCATTTGGACGATTTCCTTACTCTCAAGGTAAGCTCAATAGCTATGATTGGGAAAAAGTGGATGAAGCCATTGATTATATGGAGCTTCGTGAGATGCAGGATAAGTTTTTAGATGAACTAAGTGGTGGTCAACGTCAACGTGCACATATTGCCATGGTAATTGCACAGGATACAGAGTACATTCTTTTGGATGAGCCATTAAATAATCTGGATATGCGCCATTCCGTTCAAATCATGAAGACACTAAGAAATTTAGTAGATGAGCTTGGGAAAACAATATTAATTGTTATTCATGATATTAATTTTGCGTCATGCTACTCAGATAATATTGTGGCTTTGAAGGATGGAAAGGTAGTAAAACAAGGTAAGGCTTGTGATGTCATTGATAAATGTGTCCTAAAAGATATTTATGATATGGACATTGATATTCAAGACATTGATGATAAACGTATATGTGTTTATTTTTAATCATCTACATGGCTTAATACCATTTGAAGTGATTCCAATATAAAAAATCCCCCCATCATGATGTTAGAGAAAACTAAGGTCATGATGAAGGAATGCTGACAATTTTAATTTTATCGTATGTTTTGGCACAGGTAAATAGGTTTAAGAAAAAAAGCTCTTGGAATGCTTTCATATAACGAGCCCGGTACAAAAGAGATTGGGCAAAAATGACACTGGAAATCTACTTTGAATGGTAAGAAGCGGTATGGTTAATATAAAAAATATTAAATTAAAAAGATTGGGGAGTTTATGATGAAGAAATTACTATTGTTACTATTCATGAGCATAATGGTCTTCGCATTGGCTGCTTGTGGTTCAGATGAAGAAAAAAGTAGTGATGAAGGGAATAGCGGAAGTAAGGAAAAGGAAACTGCTGAAACAGAAAATATAAAGATAACGCAAGAACTTGGCGATACAGAAGTACCGCAGAATCCTGAAAAAGTAGTTGTTTTTGATTATGGTGTACTTGATTCATTAGATAAATTAGGAGTAGAAGTAGCGGGTGTTGCCAAAGGTAATATCCCATCGTATTTAGAAAAATATGAAGGGGAAGAATATGAAAATATCGGAAGCTTAAAGGAACCAGATTTTGAGAAAATTGCTGAAATTGATCCGGATGTCATCTTTATCTCAGGGCGTCAGTCATCTGTATATGATCAGCTATCAGAATTAGCTCCTACTGTTTACTTAGGTGTTGATACTACTCGTTACATGGAATCATTTAAAGAAAACATGAGTACACTTGGTAAGATTTTTGATAAACAGTCTGAAGTAGAAGAAGAACTAGCAACAATCGATGAATCGATTGCAGGAATACAAGAAAAAGCAAAACAAGCTGATGAGAATGCATTAATCATTCTAGCAAATGATGATAAGATTAGCGCATATGGTCCTAGTTCACGTTTTGGTATTATTCACGATGTGTTTAATGTGCCTGCAGTAGATAAAGATATCGAAGCATCTACTCATGGTCAAAATGTTTCATTTGAATATGTAGTTGAAAAGAATCCTGATTTACTTTATGTTATTGATCGTAGTGCAGCAATTGGAGAAGAATCTTCTGCAAAGCAAATTGTGGAGAACGAACTAGTTCAAGGCACGAAAGCTTATGAAAATGATAATATCGTGTACCTTGATCCTGAATTCTGGTACTTATCTGGTGGCGGACTTGTATCTGTTCAGGGTATGGTTGATGAAATTCAAGCAAGCTTAGAAAAATAATTACAAAAAGCATGTCTTAGTAAATTGGTAGAGACAGAGACAAAAGAATGAAGAAACAATAAAAGACGAACG
>NZ_JAJERH010000027.1 GCF_016919725.2 Virgibacillus sp. AGTR | reverse complement strand
ATCGTCTAATCCATCATTTCACTATCTTTAATATTAAAGCTGACTCTTATCATCTGATGGAAAAGAAAAAGGCTGGCAACAAGCCAGACAAAATTTCCGATAATAGGGAATTTGATTCCGTTGAAGGGAATTCTAAACCATTGTTGACAATTGGTGCAGAGCTCCCATATGATATTTTTTTCTCTAAGGAACGAAATGAAAGGTTTCCGTCTATATATACTCAGTGACAACCTTCACTTTAAATTCTTCACTATATTTAGCCACAAAAACACCCCCAGAAATTAGATCTTTCACTCTAACTTCTGGGGTCGGTACCGACTCGCTCGTCGGCTAAAGGTGTTTCATTTATTACCTTAAACACTATCTATAGGATGGTATATCTAAATGTAAAGAATAAGAACCAATTTGTTGATATAAATTATACATAGTTGTAATTTGCTTTGAAGCCCAACCAATATCCGTAGCATATTGATGTGTTGCTGATCCTGTATTATCCATAGCAAGAGGATTCCATCTCATTTTATATAAAGTATTTTGTCCGGAGGAAATATAATCTCGTCCAATAAATTTAGCGCCTCCTACAATGGCCTTATATGGAGTAGTCCACCCTTCTTCATAAGCCTTTTTAGCCCCACAATCAACCGGGCAACTGTCATATGCCCCGATTCCATACATATTATAGACCGTTTTCCCATTATACTTAACACCACTGGCAAGAGTAGAGGTACCATTACCCGTTTCTAAAATAGCATGAGATACTAGATAGACATCATTAATACTATTTATTATGCTTGCATCAATAAATGCCTGCCCTTGTCCGGCTAGTGTTCCTTTTCCCGATAAGAAATCATTTAGTACAGAAGCAGATATATCACTGGACCTTGATAGGTCTAAGAATTGAAATTTTTGAACATCATCATTAATAAAGTTATTCGGATCTAAATAATATCTAACATCTTCCTCCTTAGCGTTAACCCAATATAATCTATACCAGTCTCCAACTTTTTTTCTTATAGAAACTTTCTCCCCATAATTTAAAGTATCAACTATTGAATAATTAGTACCCGGACCACCTCTTACATTCAAAGTACTTGCGGTAACATAATAGTAATTACCTTTATTATTGTATTGTATATAATCACCATGTACATAATGCACATATTTATCTGTTTTTGGGGTAGCCTTCATTTGTATAGAGACAGCTTCGCTTAGTGTTAAATCATAATAAGAATAGTTTGCAGTATTTTTTTCTAAATGAGATTCATGTACCCAAACCGTCTCCCCTTGTAATTGCCCTTTATACCAAAGTTGACCTCCCACCTTATTTGTTAAAGTTACTTCTAGTATTTCGCCTTTCAAATTAATCATATCTTTTAAATCAAATACTATATTTTTACTTCCACCCCATGGTTTATTGTAAGCTATTCCTTTACCCTTTAAAGTTAATTTTTTCTTATTACTATCTACGCTTTGGTGACTGTATGACGTTAATTCATCCTGTTTGACCCATCCAATGGTTCCACTAGTACTACTTGGTAAATTACTAATTAAGTAATAAATTTCACCATTTATTTCACTTTGACGTTTAATGTAATATACACTATTTAAATACTTCTCTCCTGAATTAATAGCTGATGACTCGTCACCAAGCCTCTTATAAATCTTAGAAGAATCGCTCTTTAATTTCCCTAATTTACTTGTGCTGGTTCCAGTGGTACCAGTTACATGACTTGAGTGAATCCATACTGTTTTTCCATTAACTATTCCCCGATACCATATATTGTTGCCAACCTTTTGAGTCAAATTAACCTGAATACTATAGCCTTCCATAGCATTAATTTCAGTATTATTATAAATAATGTTTTCTTTTCCACCCCATGGACGATCATAGGCTAGACCTGTTCCTTTTAAATATAAATTCTTTGAATTATTATCAATTCCTTCATGAGTATATGAATTAACATCTTCTTTTTTTACCCAACCAATTGTTCCTTCTGTACTACTAGGTTTATTACTTAACAAATAGTAGATTTTGTTGTCTATTTGGCTTTTTCTTTTTATATAAAAAACCTTGTTGGTGTACGTACTTCCAGCATTGATTGTTGTTGTTTCATCACCTAACCCCTTATAGATCTTAGCGGTTTCACTTTTAATTTTCCCTAACCTACTTGTTGCACTACCAGTTATATTCATTAAATGGCTTGAATGAATCCATATACTATTACCTTTTAGATTGGCTCTATACCATATATTATCTCCTACTTTATTAGTCAAGTTAACAATTAGTCCATAGCCTTGCATATTTTTAAGAGCTTCAGAATCATAGATTACATTCTGACTGCCTCCCCATGGTTTGTTATAAGCAACACCTTTTCCGCTTAAGTAGAATATTTTAGAAATGTTATCTACATTTACATGGGTGTACGAAAGCATACTATCCTCTTTTACCCAACCAATTGTTCCTTTATGGATACTTGGATAATTACTTATATTATAATATAGAATGCCATTTAAATTAATTTGCTGTTTAATATAAAAAACTTTATTTATATTTTCTGACCCTGCAGAACTAGCTGTTAACTCGTTACCTGGTGAAGAATAAATTTTCTCTTTATTACTCTTAATCTTCCCTAATTTACTTGTAGATTGAGGCGATTTTACATGATCCGAATGAATCCATACTGTTTTCCCTTCTAGTATCCCTCGATACCATAGGTTATTACCTACTTTTTGAGTCAAGTTAACTTGAAATATCATTCCTTGTCTCTTTTTTAAATCGTTTATATTATAAACTATGTTTTCTTTTCCACCCCACGGCCTATTATAGGCTATGCCTTTTCCCTTTAAATATAAAGTTTTTTCTTTGCTGTCTAATCCTTCATGAGTATAAGAGAGCAAATCATTTTTTCTAACCCATCCTATAGTTCCTGTAGAGTTGCTGGGTTGGTTACTAATTAAATAATATAGCTGACCGTTCAAATTAATAGATTCTTTTATGTAATACACCTTATTTATAAGTTCATTCCCAGCATAGTTATAATCTAGTTCATTACCCGGGGCAGAATAAACTTTTGCATCCACATCTTTAAATTTCCCTAATCTACTTATTTCACTAGATCTTGTTAGATGATTCGAATGAATCCATACTGTTTTTCCATTTAGTAACCCCTTATACCAAGTATTATTACCTACATTATTTGTTAAATTAACTTCGAATTTGTAACCATTTAGTTTATCTAGTTGAGAAGAATTATATACTACATCCTTACTTCCCCCCCAAGGTTTATTATATGCAACCCCTCTCCCATTTAAGTAAAACACCTTTTTTTTAGAATCGACGCTTGTATGAGTATAAGTGGAAAGTTGATCTTTCCTTACCCACCCAATTACTCCATGAGTACTACTTGGTTGATTACTAATTAAATAATATACATCTTTATCAATATTCATTTGTTTTTTTATATAAAAGACTGTGTTCGTATAAGTATCGCCAGCTTTAAAATAATCTTCAGTTCCCTTTTCAGGATTATTATAGATTTTGGTATTAGACTTAATTATCTTGCCAAGTAGGCTTATATTTTTAGTATTTGTTATTTTAGTATCAAAATTATTAGTATCACTAATACTCTTGTTTTCGAGTTCACTAATAACATTATTTTCTTTAGGAACATTAATGCTATCATTATTCTCCACATCAGTATTATCATCACTAATAGAATCTTTAGCTTTTTGAGTTGTAGAACTATGTTCTTTATCCATCTCTAATTTAACTTCAGATTCCTCTTGCTCTAATTTAGGGTTAATAGATTCACCTTCATCATTAACTTGATTTACTGATGTGTCCCCCTCATTTTTTTCAAGATCATTATTTTCTACTGCTTCATCAGCTACTACACTATAAGGGTATAATAGGAATAATAATAATAACAAATTAATAATTTTCTTCATCTCAATCACCCTTTCAAAATTTGGATACTACTAAATTAAACTTTTATAATTAACAGAATTAAATTAATATGGTACTTAAGTGAAATTTAAAATAGATTTCACTTTTGTAGGTTTAAATTCATCCATTTCACATAAAATTTTTCTTTAATTACTACTGTTAGACGATAATGTTTTACTATCGATTTTATGGTTTTGTTCATTTATATTAATAAAAATACTTTTAAAAAACTCATCCCATTGTGCTCCTATAGATTCAATAGAAAACCTCTTTACACTCTCTATAGCATGCAATCCCATTTTTCCTCTTAATTCATTATCTTCTACTAATAGATTAATTGAGTTTGCCAATCCTAAGACATTTTCATTATCTACAAGAATCCCATCAACCTCATTTGTAATTATTTCTGAGGGACCATGCGGACAGTCAAAACTAACAACAGGAACACCACTTTGCATTGACTCTACGATAACCAAACCAAATCCTTCAATTCGTGAACTAACTGCAAAAATAGAAGAGTTTAATAATTCTTTGTTCAAATTCTTAGTCGGCCCCATTAAAAACACATGATTATATAAATGTCTATCTTGTATAAGCTTCATTAATTCATTCTTTTCTTTACCAGTACCATAAATTTTCAACTTCCAATCGGGATTTTTTTTAACAACATATGAAAAAGCTTCAATTAATAAATCATAGCCTTTAATGTAATCAAGTCTTCCCGCTGCTATAACGGTTTTCTCTTTTAATGAAGATTTATATACTTCTTGATTAGCAGAAACTGAATTAGTTATTTTTAAAATTTGTAGATTACTATTTCTATTAAATATCTTTTGATAATGTTCATTATCTTTATCCGTAAGGGTTATAAGATAATCTAATTTTGGATAATATTTTTTAATAGATTTTTTTAAACCTTCTGGGTGCCCTTCGAAGTTAATATGTTCTTGTCCAACTAATTTTATCTTCTTTCTACCAAACTTCGATATAAATAAGTTAAAACAGGGTCTTGTTGATACTAAAACTCCTTCTTTAATCGACCTCAAATATAAAAATAATTTAATATCCGTTAATAATGAGAACTGCTTTATAGATTCTTCATCTTTATGAATAAGTTTACTTTTTCTTGACAATAAAAAGTTAGCAATTTTTGTGCGTATGTCTTGACGATTTCTGTCACGAGCGTATACATCGTGGAGTATTGTTATTTTCACTCTGGGATCCACATGAAAAAAGGGTGTATTTTGCCTTCTAAATAGACTTATAATTTCAATACTATAGTTCTTATTAGCTAAATAATTTGCGGTATTTAAAACAGTTCTTACTGTCCCACCCATTCCATACACATTTAAAATTAAAAAATATATCTTCAAAATAAACCCTCCTAAGATTTCAAGCTATAAAATACCTGATTAATAATTCTTTGTGATGCACAACCATCTTCCCAAGAACAAAATTTATTATAAAACTCTTCATATTTATCAAAGTAAAGCTCAGGTAATGATCTTGAAATCTCTATTGTATCTAATAAATCTTTTCCATTAGTCACAATAGGGCCAGGTGCATCTCTGTGTAAGTTAAAATAGAAACCTCTAAGAGCTGAGGAATATTGTTTTATATCATATGCAAAAAAGATAATTGGTTTTTTTGTATTAGCAAAATCAAACATAACTGAAGAATAATCAGTTATTAATAGGTCAGAAATTAAATATAATAATTTAATATCATCATAGTTAGAAACATTATATATAATATTTTCATATTCCCTAATTTGACATCTTATTGAATCTCTAGGGTGTAAACGAACTAATAGAACATATTCATTTCCAAAGCGTTCAACAAAGTCATTTAAATTAAATTTAAATTCATATGGTTCATTGAACAAACCATTATGAAAGTCATTATCCCTCCATGTTGGAGCATAAAGTATTATTTTCTTATTAGCTGGTATATTTAAATAACTTCTAATTTTATTCACCTGATCACTCTTAAAATCTTTATCTTGATACAAGATATCATTTCTCGGATATCCAACATTTAATATTTGATTTTTAAATAAGTATGCTCTTTGTAATATATTGCCTGTATATTTATTTGGGGACACCAAATAATCCCACCTTTTATTTCTTCTAATTAAATTTTCAGAAGTATTTTCTTTGTATGAAGGTGAACTTGGGTCTATATCGAAGCCCAACTTTTTTAAAGGTGTGCCGTGCCATGTTTGAATATGAACAGTATTTTTTCTTTTTTTGTAGAAGTCTGGAAAATTTCCGTTATTAACGAAATACTTTCCAATTGCTAGATAATAGTAATATCTTAATGTGTTTGGTTTCACTATTTTGGGGTTTCCTTGTATTTTTTGGTTTGTTTTATTCACGACCCATACGGGTTTGAAATCAATACTTTGTTTAAGCATTTCTTCATATAGACCTCTAGGATTACATGAGTAATTCATACCAGTTGTACTTTGAAAAATAACATATTTTGAATTAATGGGTACTACTTTATTCATGAAGTAATAGAATTTTAATTTAATAGAATTACTTAATCTTCTTAGTTCACTATTCTTAACAAATAAACCCTCTAAAGTACTTTCTATTTTCGATGGAAGTAAATTCAAATAGAATACGCTATTGCTTTGGCCAAATTTAATTTCACACTCACATAAATCAAAATTAATATTTTGATATATATTTTCTTTCTGACTGTTGTTTATTGCTGCCGATATTATATACTTGTATTCTAATAATGTTCTACCTGTCTTAATTAATTTTACTTTAACCGGTAATTTCATTTTATGACCATAAGGAAGCTTAAACCTTATATTCCCCTCGATAAGCTCAGGAATTTCATCATTTGGGGTCTGTATATTTAGTAAACCGTCTATTATTAGTTCATTCTTATTAAAAAGTATTCTCTGAAGTTTTTTATTAACAATATGATTTCTGACTAATATTGACACTTCTTCATATAATGTATAATAAACTTTAACCACTTTATTTTCATTTTGTAAATTAGGTGATATTATCTGTGGCATATTGACTATCGAACGTTTATCTTCAATTCCATTTAATCTAGTAACAAAACGTATCCATTCTTCACCGGAAATTAAATAAATATCCCAAACTCCATTAATTAATCTATTACTATGTATTAAATTTTTTACTTCCAATTTATATTCAAATTTATTATTGTATACTTCAATAGAATCTTCAATAATTTCATTTGAATCTCTCTTTTTTATCTTTATCCTATGCAACCCGTTTATTTTTATATCATATCTACTGTTTATATATCCTTTTAAACAAACATTATCTGTATTAATTAATATGTTTGTTATTTCAACTTGCATTTTTTGATTTACAAAAATTACCGATAAATGTTTTGATTTATTCGACTTTTTGAATAGGAGTTCGAATAAAGAAGAATTATTTATCATAAATAAATCTTTTAAATTCACTTTATCATTTATTGACAGTGGAATTTTTTTTGTTCCCACTTGTATATATAACTTAAACTCGCTATTCCCCATAGATTTAATATCATCAAACACAATATTCTGTTTGAATTCAACATAGTTTGAACTCTCTAAGATATCTAACTTAAATTTATAATCGCGCTCAGTTTCTTGATCTTCAAAAACTAAAAACCTCTCAGTTCCTATATCACTATCAAAAACTTTACCAGAAATTAACAACTGATTATTATCTACACTTGTTAATTCATGTACTTCTGCAAAAGCGTTATTATAAGTCGATCTTATCGACAGATTCCCTTTAATTGTATTAAAAAGTTGTAGGCTGACATTCTTATTTACTGGATAATATGGTACTTCTAATGATTCGGTTGCAATATCTTTTATTCTAATATATTCTTTACTTGTAATAGAATCAGAAAGCAAATATAGATCCCAGACTTCATTATAACTACCTTCAAAAATTCTTAATGGTAAAAGAAAAACGAAAGTTTCATAACCATTAAAGTATTTTTTTTCCTTTACTTCAAAAAAATGTTTTTCATTAGAATTTCTGTTCTTCACTAACACAAATTCTTCTTTTATCTTTTCACGCTCGTCATTTCCATAGTCAATTTTAGTATATAATTTAATATACTCTTGTCGATAAGAGATTTCATATATTAAGACTTCTTTTTTATTTGAATAATCCCAAATGTAATTAAGTAGTTTCATTTTAAGCTAATTACCTCCACAACATTGAATTTAATAATTATAATTCCACAAACACCAACCATAGTACTATCAAAACTCCCAAAACAGGATGATATTACTATTTCATATTATTTGGCAATATTCGACAATAATTACTTCTAAATAATAATAATAGCATAATTAATATCATTTTTGGAGGTATTAATAGAAGTATCCTTTTAAGAAAGAATTTATATTATTGTACTGAAAATCAAAAATTCTTTTGTTTTCAAATTACTATTAATTATTATTTATGTATCAGTTTGAATTATAAAAGTAATTCAAAAAGTGCTTTCAGATAACAACCCGGACAAATTAAATAGGTTTTATGACCTATACTATAAAATAAACTAGATTTTCAGATTCAATATATTGAATTATAAATAAATTTATTGGTAAGCTTTTATATAGTATCGACAATTATTTTTAATATTTTAGATTTATGTATTTATATTATTCTAGTTTAATTGTATAATATAGTATGCGTGAAATGTTAATCTTTTGTAATTTTATTATAAATTCAACGTAAATATTTTATGGTATTATAGTCCAAGAATCTATACGGAGGTATTTAACATGAAAAAAGTAATCACTTACGGGACTTTTGACCTACTTCATACTGGTCATATTAATATATTGAGACGTGCTAAGGAGTTTGGAGACTATTTAATTGTTGCTATTTCTGCTGATGAGTTTAATGCGTTGAAGGGGAAAAAAGCGTACTATTCATTCGAACAAAGGAAAGCAATTCTTGAAGCAATACGTTATGTAGACGAAGTTATTCCTGAGTATACGTGGGAACAAAAAGTAGAAGATGTACAAAAACACGATGTGGATGTTTTTGTAATGGGAGATGACTGGGAGGGTAAATTTGACTTTTTAAAAGATTATTGTGAAGTCGTTTACTTACCAAGAACCGTAGGAATCTCTACAACAAAAATTAAAGCAGATTTAAATAAGGCGAATAATGGTTAAAGAACTTGCTATTAGTGTATACTTGTTTATTTTTCGTATACTCTTTAACTTTTTTAAGCTCTTTCCTTTAAAAAAGAAGGTAGTTGGAGTCGCTACATTTGGTGATAATATTTATTATACAACGAATGCTATAAAGAAGCTTTCTAATGAAGAAATTATTATTTTAAAAGACTCGTCATGCAAGTATCGCTTTGATAGTCGACAAGCCCAAATAATTGTATTTGATATAAAGCATCCCATTTCTTATATTAAATCTATTTATCATCTTGCTACTGCTTCAACTATTTTAGTAGATACGTATTATGGATTTTTAGCTGCTACTAAATTTAGAGATAATGCTACTTGCATCCAACTTTGGCATGCTGGCGGTGCCATCAAGAATTTTGGGTTAATGGATCCAACAAATGAATTTAGGACAGCAAAAGCAAATGAACGTTTTGCTCAAGTATATCGTACCTTTGATTTTACCGTTGTTGGATCTAACATGATGGCAGAGACATTTAAAAAAAGTTTCGGTCTTACAGATGACCGCATATTGCGTACTGGAATACCACGTTCTGATATACTGTTCGATCATTCTATGAAGGATCATATCTACAGGAATATGACAGAAAAATATCCGATGATTAAAAACAAACAGATTATCTTGTATGCACCGACTTTTCGAAATAACCAGCTCTCTAATTATCAATTACACTTAGATATTCAAAAGCTGTATCAAGAACTTTCGAATGATTATGTTCTGTTTATTAAACCACATCCTGCTGTAACGTATGAGATCAGTGAAGCGTATAAAGATTTTGTATATGATGTGTCGGACTTCTATGATACGAATCATTTATTGCTAATTACTGACTTATTAATTACAGATTATTCATCTATCCCATTCGAATATGCATTACTAGAAAAGCCAATGATATTCTTTGCATATGATATGGAAGAATATAGCTATACTAGTGGCTTAATTGATGACTATGAACATAAAATGCCGGGCCCGGTTGTAGCATCAACAGATGCTATTATTCTCGCAATAAAGGAAAATAGATTTGATTATTTGCAGATTAAAGAATTCGCTGACCAATGGAACGAATACTCTAATGGTACAGCTAGCCTGAACCTTGCTAAATATTTAACTGGTACAGAAGAAAAGGAAAAAGAAAGAGCTATTATCTAACATTCCATTCGATATGAGTGGGATGTTTTTCTATTTCTGTTACTTCACGTTGTATGAATAATACACTTCTTCCTCACTCATAGAATACCATACTCTCCCACTAACTACTGTTAAGATTCGGTAAATAATATTAATTATCTGTAAATTATACTGAAATTGCCTCTTAAATGTACTACTATTGGTGTTGTCATAAAAGTTAAGTAGAACATTGTATCTGTGAGCACACTTAAAGGGGGCATCTTTACAACGTCATGAAAAAGATATACAAATTTTTCTTCATTCCTATTATGCTAATCACGCTTAGCTTACCTCAACCAGTTTATGCTCAATCGGATATTCATGGACACTATTTTGAAAAAAGTATGTTGATACTTATTGAAAGAGGGATTATGAATGGATACAGTGATGGAACATATCGTCCAAATCGACCAATAACAAGAGCAGAGTTTACTGTTTTTTTAGTTAGAGCTTTAAACCTATCTACTGACTCTACAGGAACTAATTTTTCTGATGTTAAAAAGGACGATTGGTATTACACTGCGATCGTTACCGCAACAAATAATAAGATTATTGGTGGTTATCCAAATCACGTTTTCAAACCAAAAAAGCATATTTCTCGCCAAGAGGTAGCCGCTATGATGAAACGTGCACTAGATCTAAAAGGAGTAAGTGCAGATAAAGCCCCACTTTTATTTACGGATAACAAAGACATTAATCCTATGTTCTACGGTGCTATTCAGGAATTAGTCTATTTAAATATCATTGCTGGTAAAAAAAATAACGAAGGTTTATTTTTTGCACCATTAGATAGCACAACTCGAGGTGAAATGTCAGCTATATTAAATCGGCTGTTGCAACACATCGATGAACCTAAAATAAGAATTGATTACACTCATTATAATTATTCCTTTAAGAAAATGATTGACATTCAAGTAACCAAAACACCTAAAGTAGATGGCGCTGGAAAATATACTGCTAGTAGATCACTTGTCGAATACTATGCGAATCCAAATAATTTCTCTAAGGAATCAAGTGACTACTTTCAGTTTCTAAACCTTTCAGAGAACGCAAATCTAAATCCGCACGAGATTAATAGAAAAGTACTGCAAAATAAGGGCACTTTATCTGGACAAGCTAGCTCATTTATAGAAGCAGGTAGACGATATGGAGTTAATGAAGTGTATTTAATGGCACATGCGCTTCATGAAACCGGCAATGGTACTTCAAAGCTTGCAAGCGGGATTCCAGTGGATAAAAACGGCAATATTGTTTCCGAAAATAAGGCTACCTATACGGTATACAATATGTATGGTTATGGAGCTATAGATAATGATCCATTAAATGGCGGAGCAAAGTATGCTTTTCTGAAAGGCTGGTTTTCCCCAGCAGCAGCCATCATTGGTGGTGCAAAAAATATTGCAAATAACTACATAAACGACGGTCAAAACACATTATATAAGATGAGATGGAATCCAAACAACCCAGGATACCCTCAATACGCTACCCATGTAAGTTGGGCTATTTTGCAAACGAATAGAATTCAAGAGATTTATAATTTACTAGATAATTATGTTTTGAAGTACGATGTACCTACTTTTAATCAACAACCAAATGCCAAAGGTAAACCTAGCGGTGATAAGCAATACCATGTTGATACAAAAAATCAAGGCATAAAATTAACAACTACAGCCAATTTGAACCTTCGAACTGGTCCAACAACATCATTCCGTATTATCAAAACCTTGGAAGATAATATGACAGTAACAGTTATTGGTGAAAATGGAGGCTGGTACAAAGTAAGAGCAAATGAAACTATTGGCTGGGTTTCAGGTAGTTACTTGCAAGCCAAAAATAGTCGGAAGTCGAAACTGATCATGTTTCCTCCTACTGATGATCAAGAAATGCCAAGTCAATCAAAAGCGGTTGGTTCGCTAGTTGCTAGAATCACTGGAAATCATGTCCATTTAAGAACAGAACCTTCCACATCGAATCAAGAGTCAATCATTAAACAACTATTAATTGATACTCCTGTACAAGTGTTCGATGTGCATGAAAATTGGTATTATGTATCAGATTATCAAGATAAAGGTTGGGTGTTTAAAGACTATATTAAGCTTAACAACCTTTTTCAAGTTAAAAATATGGAATCAAATCTGCTTGTGCGCAATAAACCTAATCAAAAAGGAGATATCATTGGCAAACTACAAGCAAATGAATATATTAATGTAGCTTTTAACGAAGAATCTAACGATATTATTCAAGAAGGTGACTGGCTTAAAATTTATTATGAAAATGGATTCGGTTGGGTTCATCATGCCTATCTTCAAAAACAAGATACAACTAACTGATCTTATAATCATGCTTTTCCTTCAAAGGAGTTTGAAAATATGAAGCACGTAACAATTATGGATATACCTTTTTTAAATACAAATCAACATTCTTTTGTACAGCTACTAAACCAACGGATTCAGAAAAAAGAAAAGACATTTATTGTAACAGCTAATCCAGAAGTTGTTATGAAAGCAAATCATGATCAACAGTTCATGCAACATTTGCAGCACGCGACGTATGTTGTTGCTGATGGTATAGGAATCGTAAAGGCAGCTAAGTTGCTAAACCAGCCTTTGCCTGAGCGAGTTACTGGCTATGATACAATGATTGATTTGTTAAAACTCGCAGATAAGAATAGATATCGAATCTTTTTACTTGGTGCTAAAGAAGGAACTTTAGAAAAAACGGTAAACGAAATTTCAACTCGTTACCCAAACATTGAAATTGTTGGTTCTCAGCATGGCTACTTTGATCGAGAATCAAAAGATATTACAGCGTCAATCGCTCGGCTCCAACCAGATATAACTTTTGTCGCGCTTGGTTGCCCTGGACAAGAAAGTTGGATAGCAAATAACCTATCTAATTTTGATTACGGAATATTTATGGGTGTTGGAGGCTCCTTTGATGTTATCGCCGGAACAGTTAAACGAGCACCTATGATTTTTCAAAAGCTAAACTTGGAATGGTTCTACCGCTTATTAAAGCAACCAACCAGATGGAGGAGAATGCTTACACTTCCTCAATTTGCATTCCGGATCGTCAGGCAAAAAACAAAGGGGAAAATTTCATGAGCCGTTCTGCTTTTGTAAAAAGTACGCTGCTATTAACTAGCGCTACATTAGCATCTAAGTTATTAGGAAGCATCTTTCGTATACCACTGCAAAATATAGCGGGAGATCATGTTTTAGGAATCTTTAGCCTCGTGTATCCCGTTTATATGGTTGCTCTTACATTATCGGTGGCAGGAATTCCTATTGCCATTTCGAAACTAATTGCCGAAGCACGAACAAATGGTGAATTATCCTTTATCAAAGAAATTCATGTAACAGCTAGTATTCTTGCTTTGTTATTTGGTATTTGCAGCTTTCTACTAATTTATAGTTTTTCTTTCCCACTTGCATCTGCTTTGGGAGGACATTCTACAAGGCTAGCTTTAATCGTAGTAACAGCCACTTTATTAATAGCGCCATATATGGCCGTTTACAGAGGGTACTTTCAAGGCTTTGATGATATGAAACCAACAGCTATTTCCCAAGTTATTGAACAATTTATTCGCGTCGGATTAATACTAATGATCGCTTATTATTTTGTTCATAAAGGCTTGTCCGATGAAAAGGTAGCTGGTGGTATTATGATTGGATCGGTTGTAGGGGCGCTCGTATCACTTATCTACTTAAGATTAAAATACTTGCGGTCTTCCTTCAAGCAAACGTTAAGTAGAAAATATACGATGCAGCTATTTATTTCCTGGAGTAAACATATATTAAAGCTGTCTATACCTATAGCAATTGGAGCAATTACGATGGCATTAATTAATTTCATCGACTCCTTCACCATTCCATATGGTTTACGAAGTATCGGAGCGTCGGAAACGCGAATTAATTACCTTTACGGTATATATGGACGGGGGCTTTCCGTTGTACAAATTGCAACAGTGTTCGCTACATCCATTGTATTGCCACTCATACCTTTAATAACGACTAAACTCGCAGCAGGTGATAAGTCTCAAGTTCGGTCTATAACAGAAAAGACATACCACATAGCACATATACTTTCTTGGCCCGCAGCGATGGGGTTACTTGCATTAACCTTACCCATTAATTTAGCTTTGTTCACAAACCTAGAGGGAAGCAACGTACTGGCTATTATTGGACTTAGTTCAGTATTTACTTCGTTAACTATACTGAGTACTGGGATTCTTCAAGGTATGAACTTCGCTAAACAAGCAGCTATGATTATTGTTTTCGGTATTATAGCGAAAGCTCTATTCAATATTTATCTAATTCAATTATTGGGTTTACGTGGTGCAGCATTATCTACTCTAGCAGTATACATTATTCTATTTATCATAAATACAATGTTTATTTATAGACACTATTCATTTTCCTTCAGGAAAAAGGTGGTTACAAAAATCGTCGTAGCCTCGGTTCTTATGGGAGCAGTTATTGGGATACCAACATTATTTATCCCAATCTCTGAATGGACGCGAATTCAAGCATTACTCTATTTAGTCGGAGCTACCGTAATTGGAATTATCATATATATTTTACAATTACAGTTATATAACGTAGTGCATAAAAACGACATCCTAAAGAACATTCCTTATTTAAGTCAGAAAGGAAGAGCAAAAAAATGACAAAACAGAAATGGATTTGGCTTACTTTGATTGCCTTACTCGTATGCACGATACCTGGAATCGTTGAGCGCTGGCAGACAGAAACGAAGAACAACACCTATGAGATTGCTGTTCCTTACCAAGAAATTGAACAGTTAGCGACAGAAAATGGAGATGTTAATACGGATGATATTCTCTCTTCCTTAAAAGAAGCTGGATTAACTACCGTTAGTATAAGCCCAATCTCGCTAAAATGGTTGGAAAATCAAGACATAATTACGATTTATAATGAGCAGGAAATAAATAACGCCTTGCGGTTTAACAATCAACAAGCCGTTCATTCAAACAAAAAAGGATATTATTTTTCTCAACCAAAGGAATCCTATTTTAATAAACTCATTAAAGACAATTTGCAGCCTTCCTCTGTAACTATAAACGGTCAAGCATTTTATTTTATTGAACGAGAAAAAGATCTTCTTTCAAAAAATATTGCTTATAACAAAGAAACAATTGAACAAGTTGAACGACATGGATTTCATTATATGTTTAGAGTTGAAAATGCAAGCCCAACATGGAATCAGAAGAGTGTTAACGAACTAATTAAATTAAATGAAGCATACACTTCAAATATATTATTCTATGGGCAAGATGTGATTGGTTATCCACATATGGATAACGTAAAAGAATGGACAAACCAACTAATAGACGCTGGTTACCATTTTTATTCTATTGAATTTAGCCATCAGAAGGGATTACAAACGATTGCTCGTACTACAGATTACAGTACAATTCGCTTGCATAGCATTCACTTAAATAATAAAACACTCCCAGAAAATATTGATCAAGCTGTAAGAGCTGTTAAAGAACGCAATATACGTTCTATTTTCTTTCATATCCCAACAAATGAGCCTGATAAGAGCTTAAAACAGACAAACACTTTTATTACAGGCGTGCATGATGGCTTAGCTCGTAATTATCAACAGGGAATACCTATACCGTTTAAAGAAATAAGCACACCTATATGGATGCAAGTAATTATTTTCATTACAGGCATTCTGTTTACTGGATTAGCTTCATCGATGTTGTTAAACAGAAAATATACAGCTGCTTCTTTTATATTCATGACAATTTTAGCTTTAGCCTATTTCATGACTCAAAAGCTATTTCTCATGCAGGGATTTGCATTAATTATTGCGATCATCGCACCAATATTTGCAGTATTGTCTACAATAAATAAAGGAGATGGAAGACTTCTAAGCATTACCTTACAATTCTTAAAAGCACTGAGTATTACGTTCATCGGAATAATCATTGTGATCGGTTTGTTAAACGGCAATGCCTTTATGTCCGGATTTGAGGTATTTAGAGGAGTAAAATTAGTTTATATCATACCTATCTTGTTTATCGGTGGATTATTATTCTGGAGAGAAGCGTTAAAATTATTACATGTTCCTGTAAAGTATTGGCACCTTCTAGTAATCTTTATCCTTGGTGTAGTCGGTTTTTATTACATTACTAGGACAGGAAATAGTGCTAATGTTAGTGAGATGGAAATGATGATACGAAGCAAATTAGAGGAATGGCTATATGTACGTCCAAGGACCAAAGAATTCCTTATTGGGTTTCCGTTCTATCTATCAGCGATCTATGTCATTAGCACAAATAGACTGCTAGGAAAACTCATGCTTATCCCTGGAATCATTGGGTTTTTATCTGTAATGAATACCTTTACCCATATCCATATTCCTTTACATATTTCCTTGCTACGAACGACATACAGCATTGGAATTGGCTACCTTATTGGACTTTTGCTGATCCTGATATACAGAAAAAGTGCACCGTTTATTGAAAATTACTATCGGAAGAGGTGGACATAATGCATATTGTACTTTCAGGTTATTACGGATTTGATAATGTTGGGGATGAGGCTATTTTATTTTCAATTATTGAACAGATCCGTAAGGTCCAGCCCGATATAAAAATTACTATTTTATCCAATGACCCTGAAAAAACTAAAGATACGTATCAGGTTAATGCTGTAAATCGAAGAAAGATTACCGAGATTACTCAAGCGTTGAAAGAATCAGATGGATTAATTAGTGGTGGTGGAAGCTTATTACAGGATAAAACAGGTATGTTTACAATCCCTTATTATACTGGCATTATTAAGTTAGCAAAGATGTTGAATAAACCCGTTTTTATTTATGCGCAAGGTATGGGACCTATTAACGGAATCCTAAGCAAATGGCTAGTTAAGTATACTTTAAATAATGTTGAACAAATTACTGTACGTGACAAGGCGTCACAGAATTTACTTACTAAGATTGGTGTAAGACATGCATCTACTATTGTACCAGATCCTGTATTAGGTTTAGACTCCAGTTCGTTTACTCATAAGTGGGAAAAGGCTAATAAATTTAACCGAAAATTTATAGCTGTAAGTGTAAGAGATTGGCCGACAAATAAACCATTCATTCAAAAAATAGCATCCTGCTTAGATAAACTCGTTCAAGATGGTTATGCCATTGTATTCGTTCCTATGCATGGAAAACAAGATGAACGCAAATCAAAAGAAACCGCTGAATTAATGAATGAATATAGCTATATTTCACCAGCTAACGCTTCCTTAGAAGCTAAAATTGCACTTATTGGTGAATCCAATCTACTAATAGGTATGCGTCTGCATTCGCTCATATTTTCAGCAATTAATTACACACCATTTATAGCTATTTCCTATGACCCCAAAATAGATGCTTTTGCAGCGCTCTGTGAACAGCCTGTAGTCGGGCATGTTGAAGAAAATAACTGGAACAGCAAACAATTATATAACCAAGCTAATGAGGCATTATGCAATCAAGAACTGAAGCGAACTAAGCTAAGGAAGAAAATAAAGACTTATCAACATGATGCACGGAATACACCTGAACTCGCATTAAATCTTTTCTTTGGGAAAAGGCAA
Source organism: Virgibacillus sp. AGTR (assembly GCF_016919725.2). Taxonomy (GTDB): domain Bacteria; phylum Bacillota; class Bacilli; order Bacillales; family Amphibacillaceae; genus Virgibacillus; species Virgibacillus salarius. The sequence goes on along the minus strand of NZ_JAJERH010000027.1, from coordinate 32,975 downwards.
AAACGTCCGTATAGCAATGTTTAAATTTACAAGGAATGGATAACTAGGCCCGAATTTCTATGTTATGTTGCCTTCATTAAAACAGGTACTACATGTTAATTCTATCCAGGATAAGCATGTCTACGAAAAAGAATATGGGGTAGTTAATAGAAAATGCGAACAAAGCTATTAAACTTTGTTCGGATTAGTCTTAGAGTCCAGTTGTCTATTACCTAAGAACTTTAGATAGTACATAATCCTATCTCTTTACCCTAGATAGAATAAAGTGAAACCTCAATCGTTGGGGTTTTGTTTTCCCCTACTGATTGTTATTTAAACCAATCGAACATTTACTGGCAGTCGATCTGCGATCCTCACTTATCCACATCCTAGACTGCCATATAAATACACGGTTACAAGCTTTATTTTAAATTCTTCACTATATTTAGCCACAAAAACCCCCCTGAAATTAGATTTTTTACTCTAACTTCAGGGGGTCGGTACCTTATCGTTCGTTTTTTGATCAGAATCATTCATTTAGCACCTAAAATAAGCGAGACTCCGGCGAGAATAGCACGAGTCCGAAGATTTACTTGGTAATGTGTTTTTCTTTACCAAGTTAGCTGAGGCCGTACCCCCGTAAAGAGTGTATATTTTCACGGTGCGGTAATGATACTCCTATTGATAACATGATTATTCGTATTTTGTGTAAAGAAGTTGTGTTTTGTCTCAGCCTCTTAATACTTTCAATCCTTGGATAATATTTACAACTTTCTTTATGATGGTTACAATAGCATATCCACCTAATATACACATGATTGGTATGATGAAAAATCCATATCGTGGAATAGTTAAGAATAAATTTGATAATCCAATATACATAATAAGAATAGCAGCAATAGCAATTGCCTCTTTCTTTCGAGTAATAAATGAAACGATTGTGGTAATAAATGCTAGATTTACAATTATATTATGAATTAATTTAAATATGTTTACATAGCTATAAGCCGTATAGAAATAAATGGCGTCTGGAAGCTTAAATAATTCGTATGTTTTTCCTACAGTAAACCAAGCAAACCAGAGACCAAAATTATTTTCAAATCCTTCTTTTATTTTCATTATTGCATACTCTTTACTGTCCATCCCCAACTCTGCTTGTTCTTTCCAATAATCAGAAAAACTATACAGGTCAAACGGGTTACTGCCCGCAAACCAGCTATTCCCTGAATGCGTGGATAATAGAATAAACTCATTAAACATAATAAAGTTTCTGATTACCCAAGGTGCGATAATAACCGCTGCGCCAAATGCCCAAACCCCAGTTATAACTATCCACGTTTTTAGCTGATGTCGATATTTTACCAATAAAATAGCAAATGCGATCAGAACTAATGGAGCAATCACTGGTCGTATCATAACTCCATAACAAAATACGACAGCAAAAAGAAAATGAAATATTTTGTTATTCTTTTCAAGCGCTAGTAAAAATAAATAAATTGCTAAACAAAAAAAGAATATTCCTGGTATTTCCGTTAATGACGTCCGAAAGTAATGAAGTGGTGTAAAGTAAGCTGCATACAATGCACTGGCAACAATACCAATCCAACGATTCGCAAACGTCTTAGCGCCAATCAAATAAATTAGTAAAATGGTGCCTAAACTTAATAACATATTAAACAATTTAACTACGGTCATTTGATCTACGTCCAAAATATTTGCTATATGAAACAACACCACCAATATAATTGGATATCCAGGTGTAACAAATGCATTGGACTTCCCATCTGTGTTGTAGCCATAAACACCGTCTTCGATAATCTGGTTTGCCATCTTTGTATATAAGTATGCATCTCTACTTCCATACTTCCATGTATGCTCTCTTAACATTGCAATACGTTCACTTATTTCTCCATTTTCTAATTGTTGCTGGATCTCTGCATCCGTAGGTTGAATAAAATTACTTCCTGGATGCTGAAAGAAAAAATATGTATAAACGATAAAGGAACATAAAAGGATGATTCCAATAATGTATATTGGGGCTTTCTTGTATAACTGTTTATTATCATCTGCTTGATTCATAGTTTACCTCGCTATTAAATATACTCCCAAAACAATAACTGCTGCTCCTACCCATTGACTTGGGGTTACTACCTCTTTAAAAATAACATAGCCAATTACTACACCTAATACGTAAGCTAGACTTTGAAAAGGATATGCAACACTAAAAGGCATTCTAGATAAGATGTATAACCACAGCCCTGTTGCCAACACATAGATAAGGCCACCACCAATAATATAAGGGGATTTTATCACTTGAATAATCGTTCCAAACCCCATTGTTCCAATTTGCTGCATACCTACTTTCCATAACATCTGTCCACTAACTAGAAGCATAATATTTAAAACCAATAACAGATAATTCATACTTTCTTTTCCCTCTTTATCATATTCTCCGAACTTGTATTATCTTGCTGCTGTTCCTTAAGTAAAGCAAATTCTTGCGTTAAATGAATAACTTTACGGTTTAATTTCGAGATGCGTCTAGTTAAATCAAATATCATTATGATCGTACTTAGTAATCCAAATAAAAATAATAGACTCGGTGCATAAGCAATTCCTAACAAATCAGCTATAATTTCTAATAATTTTCGAGATAGACTTAAAATTCCTAAAATAACACATACAAAAATCCAAATTAAAGAGTCACGAGTTTCAAGGATGCCTCTTCGAACCGACTCTATAACGATTGTAAAGAAAAAGCAGATTATGAGAAAACTAAATAATGTAATATTCATGCGAAACTACTCCTTAACAATTGATTGCATCAGGATGGAAAGCGTAACCTTCCCAAAATAGTAAATACTCTTCCATGGAGTTATAGATGATGCTCCACCTTGACGTGCATGCATATTAGCAGTAACTTCTTTGATTCTCATCTTTTTTCGGTTCAAATGCATTAGTACCTCAGGTTCTGGATAATCCTTTGGGTAATTTTGTGCAAATAACGCAATAACTTTTCGATTAATTGCCCGATAACCTGAAGTAGGATCTGTAAAGTTTTTCTTCGTAAGAACTTTCAATACAAAATAAAAATAGTAAATACCAATTCTTCTCGTTATACTTCCTTTATACTCTGTTTTTTGTAAAAACCTGGAACCAATAACCATGTCTTCCTCCCCTTCTATAATTGGTTCCATTAATTCAAATAAATCTTTCGTATTGTGTTGCCCATCCGCATCAAATTGGATTGCAATTTCATAGCCATGATTGTATGCATATTTATATCCAGTTTGCACGGCTCCACCAATCCCTAAATTCTGAGGCAATTTTAATTGAACAATATCAAACTCCTTAATAATCTCCTCCGTACTATCAGTTGAACCGTCATTTACAACACAAACTTCTAGCTTTTCCGTTTTATTCTTTATTTCCATTAGACTTGTTAATGTTGTTGCAATACTATCTTCTTCGTTATAAGCCGGAACAATAATTATCGTTTTAGGAATACTTTTTATATCCATTGATATTCCCTTCCTTTTCAGGATTTTTTGGCATCCTTGGCTGATCCATCTTTCCAAATAGTATCCAATAAAAAGGGATATATCGAAAGGCAAAACGTACAGCAAACCAGCTCAGTAAACCAACAAATATAAATGTTATTACTTGCCAAGTATGATAAATTATCGGTGATCCTGACTGAATTATTTGCCTGAATATCATCAAAAATAAAGGATGAATTAAGTAAATACCAAAGGATGTTGCTCCAATCTCCATAAAGACAAATTTGGTCCGTGGCTGAAAACTTTGATCTGCTATGTGTGCTATATAAAACAATAACACCCCGGCAAACAAAGCATGTGTTGCCCATGTAAATTCACCGATATAATTAGTGACAAATTCAGGTAAATTACTTGAAATCGCAGTAAAGACACCAATTCTAACCAAATACATATAGCCCGTATATAAAATTACTAATACACCATAACCAATACTTATTGGTATGATTATACGTTCTTTAAAAAGCGGCTGTGTCCATTTATGCTTTATATCGTTATAGTAGATTCCAAGAAATGCCCCCAGAAAATAAAAGGATAAATAAGATAAGGATATAGAACCTTTCCAAGGGAACTCAAAGTAGTTATTATTTAATACTACCCAAGTCCATTGCAATACCAAGCCGATCCATATTGCGTGTTTTCTTAAGAATCGTAGCTTCCTAAAAGCAATTAGCAACAATGGAAATAGAAGGTAGAATTGCACACTAATAAAGACAAAGTATAAATGTGTATGCGCTTTTCCAAGTGCTAATAAAGTTAAAAATCGGTTTATCGCAAAAGGGATGCTCGGATAATCGTAATAAACAAACATTTTAATAACAAAATAGACTATTGAAAATACAACATAGGGAATTAAAATAAACTTGAGGCGCTTTACATAAAATCGTCTCATTAATCGCCAAGTTATATCTCTAGGAAAGTAATTATAAAATAATACAAAACTGCTTAGCATAATGAAAGTTGGCGTTCCTAACTTTCCGGCTATGTTCAAAAAATTATAAACAGGAAATAATAATGAATCCGTTTCTAAATACGTCACTCCACTAGACGAGGCATGAACTGTTAGTACTGCCAAAATCGCAAAAGCCCTCGCTAGCTGTATTTCATCTAAAGTATTTCTTTGCATATGCTTCACTACAATCACCAAGACCCTATGTAATATTCGAAGCTACTTATACAATGCAACTCCATTACTAAGCTACTTCGTCTTATCTTTACTAGTTGCAATCCAGTTTAATATGGGTCGATACCGCTCGCTAACGATACCGGTTACTTCAACAATAAGCTCTACCATAATAAGTACCGTAACTAATATTATGGTTGTTCCCCACATCGCTGAACGAGTTAATATAACAGCAGCTAAACTAAACAACATACTCAAAGCGTATATCATAATTACCGTCTGACTATGGCTATATCCCATCCGTATAATACAATGATGCAAATGAAATTTATCTGGGGAAGCTAATGGCTTCTTATGTACAATTCGGCGAATTATGGCAAATAATGTGTCTAAAATCGGTATGGCTAAAATAACAATAGGAACCATCAATGAGAAAAGTGCAACATTTTTGAACAGACCCATCACAGCAATAATGCTAATCATATAACCAAGAAACAGTGAACCAGTATCTCCCATAAATATCTTTGCAGGATGAAAATTATATACCAAAAATCCAAGCGTACTCCCTAACAGCATGAAGGATATTAATGCGATTGGATAATTTCCCATAGAAATAGCAAGCACGGAAATTGTTAGTAAGGCAATAGAGGATACTCCCGCTGCTAGCCCATCCAATCCATCGATTAAGTTAATTGCATTAGTAATTGCCACAACCCAAATGATCGTTATTGGAATGGCCGCTAATCCAAAATCAATTCGGTCGCCAAATGGTACTGTAATAAATTCGATGGTGTATCCACCGAATACAGGAACGATCGCTGCTAACAACTGACCTCCAAACTTAACCTTAGCTGATAATTGAAAAAGGTCGTCTAGTGCACCTACTAGCATAATAATGGTTGCACCAATGGCGACAGGCCAAAAGTCAAATGTTATCGGTAGGAAAATTAGAAAACCAAGTAGAAAACTGGTATAAATGGCAAGACCACCTAAACGTGGCATGATTTTTTGGTGTACTTTTCGATTATTTGGTTCGTCAACTGCGCCACATAAAATAGCTAGTTTCTTTACAAACGGTGTTAATATAATTGCTACAATAAAACATATAATAATACCACTATAATTCACAGTAATCCTCCTACTATTTACCAAAGAGGTTGTTCAAACGTTGAACAAACAGATACATCCAATTTTTTTATTGCTTGGAATATATAAGATTCCTTGCGTTTATTGGTATATTTTAGAATAATAGCCTTTTCCGGTTAAACAAAGAAGGCCGGCCTTTAAATGAAAATTGAACTTTCAAATACAGGTTATCTCCTATTGAGGGAACAGGATAGTATTATGAAAGTAGTTAACTACACTTTCCCACCATTTAAGGTTCAAAATTGTATATTACAAAAATAAAAATGCTCTAGGAGCAAAATGTTTCTACTTTTTCTACTCAAAGTATCTATAAAATTAAATAATTACTTTTTGTAATGTTGAAGAATCAGGGTAATGATAGGCTTTATACTTTTCCAATTCATCTGTTGTTACAAGAACTGATGGATACTTCTTAAAGCGTTGCATTTGTTCTACGCTGTTTACCGTCCATGCAACAACTTGAATACCTAGTCCATCACAACGATTTACATATTTTTCTTTTAATCCATCATGTTTCACAGCAATGTAACTTGCATCCAGCTTTTCAATTAGTCGAAAATGGGAGCGTTTCAACTTATTAACGAGAGGTCCTATTTTAATTTCGCTTGATAGCTGACGTAGCTTCGCAAGCGACTTATGATCAAATGAAATAACATAAACTTGATCAATCATATCTACCTTTTGAATCGCTTCAAAGACCTCTTTTTCTAAATAATCATATAATTTAGTATTTTTCATTTCGATTGAAACAATGATTTGATTTTTAGCTAATCGAAGTACATCCTCTAATGTAGGAATTTTTTCTGAATCACCAACTGTAAATTGTTGGAGTTCCGATAGAGTATAATTTCGAATCTCTCCACTTCCATTTGTCATTCGATCAATTTTATAATCATGCATAACCACTGGAATACCATCTTTACTAAGGTGTACATCTAATTCGATATGAGTGAAACCTAATTCAATAGCAGCTTGAAAAGAAGACAGTGTATTTTCTGGATATTTAGCAGGATAACCTCGGTGTCCAATACCTCTAATATTCATCATCATTCTCCTTTCTGCTTCTAAAAAATATATAATTTATTTTCCGATTATTTTCATTATAAATCTCACTTATTAAGCGCATATTAGCTAAGAGTAAATAGTTTGTAAATTTATTCAATAAATAAACATTGGGTAATCTTACTATAAATATGGGAGGCTAAATAAAATGAAAAAAGTCATTACTTACGGGACGTTTGATATTCTCCATACGGGTCATATTAATTTATTAAGACGTGCCAAAAAGTACGGTGACTATTTAATCGTTGCTATCTCTACAGATACATTCAATACACAAAAAGGAAAGCAGGCATACTATACTTTTGAACAAAGAAAAATGATCTTGGAAGCAATTCAATATGTTGATGAAGTGATTCCAGAACATACCTGGAATCAAAAAAAGAAAGATATCACGAAATACAGTATTGATGTTTTCATTATGGGAGATGACTGGAAAGGCAAATTCGATGATTTACAATCGCTTTGCGAAGTAATTTATTTACCAAGAACTATTGGTATATCTACAACAAAAATTAAAAAGGATTTAACAAAACCAAAACATGAGTAGAGAGGTAGTCATCGCTGTTTACTTATTTATCTTTCGCATATTATTTAATCTATTTCGATTGTTACCGATGAAGCGAAAGACTACATTTATTGCTTCCATAGGTCACAATGTCTCATATACAGCCAAAGAATTGAAACATCAAGCGACTGATTCTATAGTAATTTTGAAAACGAATCGCTTCCAGCTAAATTTCAATCCAAATCATGAATACACAATGATTCATTTTAAAGCTTGTCATCCGTTCGATTGGCTACGATCCGTCTATCATTTAGCCACTTCTCATGTCGTGTTTGTAGATAATTATTACGGAATATTAGCCGTTACAAACTTTCGCTCAAACGTAAAAGTTGTTCAGCTTTGGTATGCAGCAGGAGCAATTAAAAAATTTGGACTTCAAGATCGCTCTAATCAATATCGCTCCAGAAAAGCACGTAATCGATTTAGAAAAGTTTATCAACGCTTCACCCACGTTGTTGTTGGGTCAGAAAGAATGGCTTCTATTTTTATTCAAAGTTTTGGCATTAAAGAAAACAAACTATTACGCACTGGTGTACCAAGAACGGATTTCTTTTTTCAACCTGACAAAATGAAGGTTGCCATGGAAACAATTCAACATAGCATCCCTTTTGATCGTTCAAAGAAGGTTATCTTATATGCACCGACATATAGAAAAACACCTAAAACTGACATTCAATTAGATTTACAACAATTTCATGTTCATATGAAACACGACTATGTCCTATTTTTAAGTATTCATCCATCAGAACGAATGAAAGTGAAAAATAAGTATCCTAACTTTGTTTTTGATGTATCACGCTTTTCATTAAATCATATATTGACTGTTACTGATATACTCATTACGGACTATTCCTCTATCCCATTTGAATTTTCTTTACTAAAGCGACCCATGGTATTCTATGCATATGACTTACAACAATACAAAAGCGAAAGAGGCATATGGGATATGTATGAAGATCAGGTACCAGGGCCTGTAGTTATGAATACAATGGATGCTGTACAAAAAATAAAAGAAGGTTCGTTTAACTTAAATCGTGTATACTATTTTTCAAAGGAATGGAATACTTATTCTACTGGTGTTTCTTCGAAAGAATTAATTAAAGCTATCTATAGTACAAAGATAAAAAATTAATACGAATATAAAGTGAAAAATTTCCATCCGTGAGGGGTTGTTTATCCCCCACGGATGGTTAGTACCACATGGGTATGACTAAAGGCGATGAAACCAATCGGACATATACTAGCAGTCCACCCTTGGTTTTTTTATTGCTTGAAGTGAGGGGAGTACTGCCAGTTATATGCGGGATAAATAATTAAAAAACCTGTTAGTTCACTCTAAAGTGACTCCTAACAGGTTTTCCATCGTTAACTTCGATTTTTTGCTTCAATTTTCTTCGATCCGAGAATCAAATAATTTAATTCCTCTTTAGGAATCTTATTAAATTCCGTTCGTTTTGCAAAATAAAAAATCACACCTAATCCAATCCATGCTGCTAAAGCAATCCGTGATTGGATGCCAAGAAATGCTGGTGATCCAGGTATTAATAATAAAGCTAGGAAAACCAAGCTTGCTAGCATTCCAACTGCTGAGACCGTTTTTTTAAATGGCGACACAGCGTGCTTTTTCGGATCAAAGCTTTTGTCTTTTTTTGTTTTAAACAAAGTGAAAGCCGTGTAGCATGTATAGAAATAAGCAATCGTTACACCTACAGAAGACATATCCACTACCCATAGTAATGCTTCTCGCCCAAACCAAGGAGCGAATGCAGATACAACTACAGTAAATATAATTCCTACATAAGGTGTTTTATATTTTGGGTGAAGCTTTGAAAAGACTTCTGGTAAAATCTTTGCACGTGACATTGCAAATAACAGACGACTTGATGAAATAATAAAACCGTTCAGTCCAGTAAATACTCCCATTGTTAAAGCGGTAACCAGTAGCACAAGTCCCATTGTCCCCAATAGCTCTTGAATTGCAGCGCCTGTACCCCACACATGACTTTCGGCCACTAAACCCTGCCAAGGTTGAATCATTGCCGTTGCGATGATCATGAGACTGTATAATACCGCAGCAAAGAAAATGGCAAGTATGATTAACGAAAAGGCCTTTTTAGATGAAAAGTGAAACTCTTCTGCTGCCTGTGGAACATTATCAAAACCAACATATGCCCAAGGCGCAATTGCTACGATAGAAATAATGGCTGCAAATGCTGTCGTTTCAGTAGGAAAAAATGGTTGCACATTGGAAAGGCCAGCACCTGGCTGCCCACCAACCATAAAGGTTATTGCTACAATACTTAGAATCATAATACTACAAAAGATAAATTGCATACGCCCTGATAAGCCTGTCCCTCTAACGTTAAAATAACCAAATGTACCGAGCGCAACCGAAGCGATAATGATCTCCATTCCATAAACATCCCAACCAGCTACTTGATATAGGGGTAAATTTTCAATAAGTGCTGGAAAAACAAACTTAAACATTAACGCAAATGCCGAAGCGTTTAACGCGACAATACATATATATCCTAGGGTTAAAAACCATCCACTTATAAATGCATGCGTACGACCTAAACTAATAAATGCATACGCAAACTCTCCACCTGATACAGGAAAACTTTTTATAAGGAAACCATAGCTAACTGCTATAAGCATCATTAATAAAGCACCAATACCGAAGCCGATAATTACTCCCATTGGTCCTGCTGCGGACATCCATGTCGTTGGTTGAACAAAAGCCCCCCAACCTATCGATGACCCTAAAGCTATCGCCCAAACCCAATGAGCCTTTAAAGATTTTTTCAGCGTCGTTCTTTCTTCCATGATTGATCTCCTTTTTTTCTTGGTCCTTTGACCTAAGATGTTTACACACCTGTAGAATTCTATCACATTGTCTGATTATTAAACAAATTCCATATTCCTCTATATAGCAAGACATAGACTTTAATCGAGGCATATAGTCACCACCATCGCAAACGTAGTTAAATTATGAGCCATTTCGACTTATTTCCTCACCTACATAACCTTGCATAAGCAATAATGTCTAATGGAAAACTACAGATAGATAGTGGTACCCTTCTTTTATATCGAATAAACATGTTATCTGTCGGATCACCATCCACGTTACGTAAGTAAATCTTCTACATTAAGGAATAACGGTGAGCTTGCGAGCCGATGATGACTTTTCGTAGGGAGATTTGTGAAGTCGCCTCGTTTCTGTACACTGGAGCTGGCGCGGCGCAACACGCCCCTATTTATCAACAACAAAAAGAGAAGAATCAGATATAACAAGATTCTTCTCTAATCATAACGAAGACTCTCCTTCACCTTTATCAGATTGAAGAAGAGTCTGGATTATTCTATGGTCAAGGAGAGTCGTCTACTTTCCTATTCTCTAGTATTAACTTGTACCGTGTTTTTTCTTCATTTCTTTTAAGTATTCCTCTGACTTTCCCTTAGGAATACTTAACGATTGCCATTGCGTCCCTTTTAGTTGTTTACCTATGTAAAGAATTTGTCCAATATGTGATGAATAGTGTGTTAGTTGCCTTTCAATTGCATCGATTACCGATAAAGACTGAGATCGGATGGTTACATATTTTTCTAGGTCCTCTTCCTTTAAACTCTGAAGCGTGCTGATTAATATACGCCAACCGTATTCCCATGTTTCCAGCAAATCATCCTTAGAGGCAATGGTATTAATAAACTCTTGATCCCTATTTCGATTTTCCTTTTCTCCATCACTAGTTAAAAAATCTGTCCATCTGGATACCATATTTCCACTCATATGCTTAACAATAACAGCAATACTATTTGCTGCTTCATTAGGTACCCAATGGATATCGGGTTCCTCTAATTGTTCCAATGCCCGATCGCCTTGATTCTTCAACTGATTAAATCGGCTATTGATTACTTGTAAATACGTCTGTCCAGTTCCCATGTGTATCTCCTTTCATCGCTTACTTTTTCTTTTCAAAGTTAAATCGGTTACGAGATAGAACTATTATAATCTCACTTTGTAGTTCTATCTAAATTGGAGAAGCGTTAAAAAAGATAAATAGCAAAGGCTAAGATAGCTAAAAGAATGGTGATACTGTATATCCATGTTAATATTGGGACATTCGATGATAAAGACTTTGACTCATATTCAATGGATCGCTCCAGCTCATCCTGAGGCGTATGCCCCTCTTCTTCGTACTTCTTCATTTTATTTTCTTCTTGCTTTAATGCAAAAATAGTACCACCTAATGCTGCGATGAATAATACAATTAATAAAAGAATAAGACCTAAACTCATAATATATCACCTGACTTTTTCTGTTTTGGCATCTGCCTTTCTTCATGACAAGATCGCTGAATTATTCTGTTAATGCTTACTGGAAATCCATTAACAATCTTAAGATATACGTTACACTTCAATTCGATGCCTCCTTAAACGGAAAAATGAACCTTCTACCTACTATAATATACCGTTTTCAAATTATATCACCATCCAATTCAGTATCTTTTTCCCCATCAACTTTTATTAAGAAAAACGGAGCAAAATTCGCTCAGTCCTTATCACTAAATGCTCAGATTTACGCTTCCTCTAGTAGCTATTATGGAATAATAGCTACTGCTTGACCACCACTCCGGCTGCCCACTTCCCTTTCCGTGGGGTTTGTCCTTCAGCTAACTTTTTTAGCAAAACCCGCTCAAAAAAGTGGATCTTCAGGTCAAACATTTCCCACAGGAGTTGAAGTGGCCGGCCTTCGCTATTATCAGGCTCTACAACGCTAGCATGAAGTAACACAGCTGCTTTTATACTCACGGATAGCGATTTTCACTTTACCCATTGTAAAAAAAGTCAACCTATTTCTTATGACAAGAATTGTTGCACCTTCTCATAGCGGAGACGAATTACGTAGACTCCTGCGGGATTAGCGCGAGCCGAAAATCCACTTTGCAACGTGTTCTTCTTTGCAAAGTTAGTTGAGGCCGTGCCCACGGAAAGCGAAGTAATTAGTCGGAGCATTGCCAATATACATCAAACATTTCAAAATAACTACTTGGCTTAACACAGTCATTGCACTGATTTTATACTTTCTTAACTTAGAACAAAAGCGCAAGCTCCCGATTAGCAACGTAGCGACTGAAGCGAGTCAACGGAGATAAAGGAATCACGGTGCGCTTGCAAGCCCATGATGACTTATCGCAGGGCGATACGTAAAGTCGCTACGCTTCTGGGTGCTGGAGTTGGACACGACTCAACACGCCCTATAATTATACATAGGCTCAAATTTTATAATTTCCTATACTATAAGAAATGTTTTAGCGCTTCAGAAAATCGTTTAATACCTTGATCGATTCGTGCTTCATCTTCTTTCGCAAATGTAAAGCGAATATACGTACTTCGTGTGCCCAAGGCGCTACCTGGCAAATAAATAACCCCACTTCGAATCGCTTCTTCAAGTAAGTGCATCTCATTAATTTTGGTAGGAATTCTACACCACAAATGAATTCCCCCCTCAGGAGCATAAAAAGTAACATAATCACCTATATGAAATTGCAAACTGGATATGATCTGGTCTCTCCTATTAGCTAATTGCCGCCTTAAGCGCTTCATATGAGGATTGAAATAAACAGGCTGGAGGAATTTATCCGCGATCCTTTGAGAAAATGCACTATGACCAAAATCAAGCTGTTGCTTAGCATCTGACAATCTTTCAATAACAGCTCTTGGTCCAATAATCCAACCAATTCGTAAACCAGAGGCAACTATTTTAGACAAGGAACTAATGTAAAGCACATTCCCATTGAGATCCATTGATTTTAATGTACTCATTTTCTCCCCATTAAATGACGTTAAGCTGTAAGGATCATCTTCAATAATTGGAATTCCAAATTTAGCAGAGATGTCAATAACTCTTTGCCGACCGCTGTAGTTCAATATTGTTCCTGTAGGGTTCTGAAAGATAGGATTTAAAAAAATCATTCTTATCTTGTGTACCTTTAGTAATGAAACTAAATCATCTGGATTAATCCCATGCTTCCCAACAGGTAGCGGTAATGTTTTAACTCCAGCTGTTTGAAAAACTGGTAAATGGTAACTATATGAAGGATCCTCGATAGCCACAGTATCACCTGCCTTTAACAGACATTGAACAACAAGATGCAATGCCTGCTGTGCACCTGAGGTAATTAAAATAGAAGAAGGATTAGTATTAATTGCTTTATATTCTTTCACATGTGCGGCAATTGTCTCTCTTAATTTCTCATTACCTAATGGATGATCATACCCAAGCGTTTCTGGAAATTCCCCTGAACCAGCGATTTCCTTTAACGTAGTTGTTGGAAATAAGCCTTCAGATAACTCACCACTGGCTAAATTAATTATATCCTCTTCCGTCATCTCCTCCCGAAGTCGTTGTGTTATAGGAAGGTTTTGTAGAAAGGAGCCGGCTTCTATATATCTGTTCCAATTTGGAATCCTTTTCTTTTCCATTCCCCATATATCTCTACTAATTGTCGTCCCGCTACCTTTTTTTCTTTCTATTAAACCGTTTGCTTGCAATTCATCATAAGCCGCCACTATCGTACTTCTATTTACCTGTAAATCGTTTGCCAGTGTGCGCTCAGATGGCAAAGGCTTATCAGCCAGAAACGTTCCGTCATCTATTCCACTCTCAATATAATCAGCAATTTGTTTATAAATAGGCTTTTTTGCCATGCGGTCCGGTTTCCATTTCATTGCTTAACGTCCTTTACATAGATTCTTTTCTTCTATTATAACAGGATACTATTGGATTCGAATACGCTACCACGATACAATGTCAAACTTCATTAGTTCCTTTTCCCTTCATTCCTCTCTAAAGCCCCCACGCTTCTATCAATCCACGCTCTCCTATAGGTTCAATTCATCGACGGTAGTTGTTATACCTTTGAAAGAGCGTAAAAGGTGGTTTTCAAGTCAGCTCACCACACAAGCTTTGATGGGTCACTTACACTTTATAAAGTGAAACTTCAATCATTAGGGGAGCATTACTGCCAATTATATGTGGGGTAATTTCTTAAGAAAACTTGAAGTGGGGCTTTTTACGAATAAAAATAAACAATCGGATTCTAGAATTATTAGAACCCGATTGTTTGTCATTCACTTACGCATCAGTTAGTGATTGTTTAACCAAAGATTTCCCAAAAATTACCGAATATGGACCACAGTTTATCGAAGAGATGTCCAAATAAGCTATCCTTCACACTATCTGTATCTCCAGTCCGTTTAGTTACCGTATAGGTTTCAACCGTTTCATGTCCTGCTAGATCAACTACTTTAAACTCGAAGACATTTTCTCCATCTTCTAAATCTAATTCTACCTCAATCTCTTCATTAAATTTCTTCTTACCGTATGGTTTAGATAGTTCATGTGTATAAACATGATCTCCATCAACATATAAATTAATGTCATCGAAATTATCTTTCACTTTTGCAGTTAATGTAATATGATCTTCTTTCGTTTTCTTTTTGCCTTTTATTTTTAACTTTGCTTTCGAAGAATCAACAAAGTATCTTCTACCTATTTCCGTTTCATTTCCAACATTATCTACTGCCTTAATATGCTTAAAATAGTAACCATCTTTTTTATGAGATACCGGCATTGAAAAATCGTAACGCTCTTCTTCCTCGTTGTAAACAAGCTCTGCTTTTTCCCCGTCAATGGTTACTTCTTTTACACCAGACTCATCCGTAACATACCCAGAGAATACGACTTCTTTATCTGCATCAGCACTATTCATTTCTGGAGTTAATAAGTGAAGATCAGGAACCGTTTTATCAGGCTCTATCATTTCTGCTTCCGCTTCTACTTCATTACCTGCATAGTCAGCCGTTACGACTGTAATCGTTGCATCTTCATCTACATCCGTCAACGTATGTTCTGTTTCACCATTTACATATGGTTCTTCCAATACAGATTCTCCGTTTACAAGAACATCCCAATAAGCTACGCCACTTCCACCTTCCGTATCTTCTGCATGTACGGTGAGAAGCTCTTCATCAAAGCTATAAGATGCCTCTACCTCTGGAGCAGTAGTATCTAATATTACTGGAAGTCTTAGTGTTTGCCATTCCGCACCCTCATAATCAATGACTCCCTCTGCTTGTAGATAATAGTTACCCTCAGGAGCTGGTTTTCCTTTTATTTTCCCATCCCATGCACGATCAGCAGAAATAGAGTAATAAGGACCTGCACCTGAATCATAATAGTTTTTCACTAATTCTGATTCTAATCTAATGGTACGTACTTTTTTGCCATCCTCATCTAAGACCGTGAATTTTGCATCTTTTGCGTTCCTTAAGAAAGATAGCATCATTAATGCATCATCCTGCACGCCATCACCATTTGGTGAGAAAGCAATCTTTTCAGGATCTACTTCACCTGTAGCTAAATCTTCACCAAGGTAGCCATATTGCATTTCTCCTGAGTCATCTTTACCTAATGATGTAACGACAGAAGTCATTTCATAAAAGGAATCATCATCCCATACAGGCTCATCAAAAATAGGTGCATTATCCCACTCACCTTTGAACCCTACATATGGGACAGTTAATTCAGGGTTCGTATCTGTTGGATCCGTTAACGTAACAAATCCTTCTAACCAATATCCATTCGTAAATATTTCTGCAAGTGAATCATCTACCGAACTCACATCAATAGTTACTGTAAAGGTTGTTGAATCATTTGCTGGCACTTCTATGGTAGCGTCTTGATCTCCATTAATTGTTGCTAAGTCACCTAAATCATTTGATGGGAACATATTTGGTGCAGTGACAATCACACCACCTCCATCAACTGGTGTATCCGTTTGTACATTTGCCTCAACATCATAGGTTACCGCTTCATCACTGAAGTTTTGTGCAGTAAGTTCAAATGATACTTGATCACCAGAAATTTCTTTTAAAGCAACTTTAGCTTCATTGGTTTCTGCTTCTGTTACAACTACTGGTGTTGATAATGCTGCATGGAGTTGCATTAATCCTGAACCTTGTCGACGTGGTGATACAGGTTCTTCTTCAAAATATACTTGATCAGATGTATTCATCATTAAATTTTTTGCGAGATTAACACGATCTGCTTGCTCATAACCAAATTCCTCATCCACACGTTGCAGAACTAATGCACTTCCACCAGATACATGAGGAGCAGCCATGGAAGTTCCGCTCATTAATCCGTACTCATTATCATTTAATGTAGAATAAATTTGTCCACCTGGTGCTGTAATTTCCGGTTTAAAATCGAGATTCGGCGTAAGACCCCAGGAAGAAAAAGCACTCATTTTCCCAGCATCTGGATTATCTATCGTCGTTGTTTCTCCTGAGAATTCTACTGAAACAGCTTGTCCATTTGCTAATGCTTCTGCAAGTTGATCCCCATCACTTTTCAACATAAATAATTGCGGAATCGTAATGGATGCCTCTGAAGCCATATTCACAACACCATCTGTATTATTATAAATAATAACACCAGTAGCCCCTGCTTCTTGCGCATTTAATGCTTTTTCGGTAAATGCAAGCTCTCCACGTTGAATGAGTGCATATTTACCTGAGAGATCTTTTCCTTCAAAGTCTTCCGGATATCCTAGTCCTGCATCAACTAGTTCAAACGATGATCCATCCTCAGGCGGGCTTGTCTGACCAGCTGACAAAAATGCTGCAGAGCCTGCTTCTCCATCAATGGTATAACCTAATTGGTCTACTTCCATAAACGTGTTTTCATAGGAAGCAACTTGTAAAGATTCATAAGAAACACCAGGTGATCCTACTAAACCATAATCAGGATTAGATGCATACGGGTAAAAATATCCATCGGCAAATAAAGCAGAGTTCCCAGCAGAAATTGACATTAATACGCCATTATCTACCGCACGAGCAACTGCTTGCTGTTCTGGTGAGTCTGGATCAACATAACCTGCTGTAGACCCAAGGCTCATATTTAATGCGTCTACCCCTAATTTAATGGCATCATCAATAGCCTTCACATAAACATCACCATACGTATATTGCATTTCTGGGTCATTTCCGAATACTTTTAAGGCTAACAACTGAGCTTCTGGTGCAATTCCTAGCACCCCACCATTGTCTTCATCACCATTGGCACCTACTGTACCAGCAACGTGCATACCGTGATAATTTGCTTCTGCATGTATCTCACGAATTTCATCATTTTCATCCATATAGTTATAGCCATAAGGAACCTTATCGGTATAAAAATTCCCAGGTAACCCTTCCTCATCAATGGTTTCATTGACTGCCTCTTCGGTTAATGCAGCCGTGTCTGCATCTGATAAAACCATGTCTTGATGAGTAGAATCGATGCCCGTATCAATGATACCGACAACCATACCTTCTCCTTTATAGCCATAATCCCTCCAAGCCTGTTGGGCTTCTACTAATTCTTTACTGTATTTCATTTCAGGCTTAGCAATTGGGCGTTCATACTCATTAACTACGTGTACCTTCTTTACATTTGGTATGTCCTTTATTTTTTTGAGGTCGCCCTGTTTTACCTCTGCACTAAAGCCATTAACGACAGTTGTAAATTCTTGTAAGTATTTTGCTTCCACTTTTTGTTGCTTCATTTCTGATTTAATCGTTTTTTGCTTTGCTTTGGCATCTATCTCCAGTTTCTTTTTCTCGCTTTCTGCAAGACTATTAAATTTTATGCCTTTTTTTGTAGCCACTTCAATAGCTGGCTTATCTTTCACTTCAACGATAACACGTACTTCTTTATCTGGATTTCCTGTTTCTGTCAATTTTTCTGATGTTAAATCAGCTTTTTTCTTGGTTTGTCCAGATAATTGGCCCATTGCACTAGCTGTGGAAAAGTTACTGAATGCAAGTAATAGCACAAATAAGATGATAAAAGACCTTTTTAGCATTGGTTTCCCCTTCATACATTCTCCCCCTTATTAATTTGGTAGTTTACTAGAATCGTGACTCTAGCCTCCTTCCTCTGAATAAACTAAGACTTAATATTCAGATATTAACAATCATAGTAAATTTCCGAATATTAAGCCAGCATCAAAAGTCCTAGTGTTAAAGTTATAGAAATTCTTGGTAATTCGACAAAAAACAACATAAACCTCCAATATTTTGTCATGTTTCTATTACTTTTTCTACATTCAAATGGTAGATAGACTTGTACGGTTTTATTAATATAGTAGGAAATCCACGACGTAACCTGAAATAGGCTCGCTTCACGTTGGCACTTATCAAGCTAACTTGGTAAAGAAAAAAACATTACTAAATGAAGCTTCTGGCTCATGCTGTTCCCGCAGGAAAGATTCGGTAGCCGTACATTGCACGGAGAAAAAATGCACCCTTCTTTTCCCGTTTAAATGGGGAACTCCTTGTTATTCCATACTTCTTAGCCAACATGTCATATTCTAAATAACCCTTTTGATATGCTCTTACTACCATTAATTTATATGGAGCACTATATATAAGCCATAAAGAAACACCCCAAAAGATAGATTTCACTCTAACTTTTGGGGTGCCGTACATCATTTTAGTTCTTTTTATTGTTTCTTATTTACTTTTATGCCGTGGGAGAAATTATCAGTGATGTTTCCGTGTGGCATATTGATTTTTCGGAAAAGCTGAATGACTTTTGTTCTCAAACAAGCTAAGCATCGTCCACAGGATATAGAGACTTTCTGATAATTAGTCATGTTTGATGGACAGCTGATCATCCTTTATAATTCCCGTAATGGGTAATCTATTTATAGCCAATTCGTATGGAAGACGCCCTCTTTATCTTTTCTCTGATAGGTGTGAGCACCAAAGTAATCTCGTTGTGCCTGTAAGAGATTAGCTGGTAAATCTGCAGAACGATAGCTATCATAATAAGCTATTGCACTTGAAAATGCTGGTACAGCAATACCATGCTTAACAGCTGTAGCTACGACTTCTCGTAAAGCTCCTTGGTAGCCTTCGACAATTTCTTTAAAATAAGGATCGAGCATTAAATTAGCTAGTTGTGGTTCACGATCATAAGCTTCTTTAATTTTTTGCAAGAAGTGCGCACGAATGATGCAACCACCTCTCCATATCATGGCGATATCACCATAGCGTAAACCCCAATCATTTTCGTCGGATTGGGCACGCATTTGAGCAAACCCTTGTGCATAAGAGCAGATTTTACTCATATATAGTGCTTTTCGAACAGCTTCAATTAGTGCTTGTTTATCACCTGCAAATGGTACATCAGGACCTTGCAATTGTTTACTTGCTTTTACACGTTCATCTTTCATTGCTGAAATAAAGCGAGCAAACACTGACTCGGTAATCAATGGAAGTGGAACACCTAAATCCAATGCATTCTTACTTGTCCATTTACCAGTTCCTTTTTGTCCAGCAGTGTCGAGAATAACATCAACTAGTGGTTGGCCGGTATCTTCATCTTTCTTTGTAAAAATATCAGCTGTAATCTCAATTAGATAACTGTCCAATTCACCTTTATTCCATTCAGAGAAAACCTCATGAAGCTCATCTGCATTAAGCCCTAGTACATGCTTCAATATGTAATAAGCCTCGGAAATTAGTTGCATATCACCATATTCAATACCATTATGAACCATTTTCACATAGTGCCCGGCACCATCTGGACCAATGTATGTCGTACAAGCTGCTCCGTCTACCTTAGCAGAAATCGCCTCAAAAATTGGTGCCACAAGCTCATAGGCTTCCTTTTGTCCACCAGGCATAATAGATGGACCTTTTAGCGCACCTTCTTCGCCACCAGATACGCCTGTTCCAATAAAATGAATACCTGTTTCTTCAAGTGCCTTATTTCTGCGAATCGTATCTTCATACAGTGTATTTCCACCATCAATTAAAATGTCACCTTTTTCTAAATAAGGCTTCAATGATTCGATAGTTGCGTCTGTAGCAGGTCCTGCTTTTACCATTAGCAAGATTTTTCTTGGCTTTTCAAGGGAATTCACAAATTCCTCTATTGTCTTCGCACCTATGAAATTTTTTCCTGTTGCTTCATCTTCTAAAAATGCTTCTGTTTTATCTACAGAGCGATTGTATACGGCAACAGAGTACCCACGGCTTTCAATATTTAGCGCAAGATTTTTTCCCATAACCGCTAACCCAATTACACCAATTTGCTGTTTTTGCATATATATGCCATTCCTTTCTAATCTATATGTCAGTAAAGAATTTCTATCTTTATTCTATCCCATTATAGTAAACTTTGCTTAAATAACAAAAGCTTATGATTTACGTATTATCTTTATCTACTTTTCTCTTCTTGAATAGCCTCTGTAATAAGTCAAGCATTGGGCGCTTTCCCCCCATTACAATACCCGCCATTTCTGCAAATACATGCAGGAGAATAAGTACAAAAAAAGTAATAACAAAGGCTGTGGTAATACTCGCATTGGAAAATAAAATTGCCATTGCACCAAACAAGGCACTAAATGCGTAAATTATTAGCACTGTTTTGCGATGGCTATAGCCTGCGTGTAGCAGTTGATAATGTATATGCTTATTATCTGCCATCATTATATTCTCTTTATTATATGCTCTTCGAACAATAGCAAATAACGTATCAAAAATCGGCACTGCTAGAACGATAATTGGAATAATAAAGCTGAATAGAGCAATATTTTTAAATAAACCAAGCATCGACACTACGGCAATCATATATCCAAGAAAATTAGATCCCGTATCTCCCATATAAATCTTTGCTGGATAGAAATTATGATAAAGAAAGCCAAGATTACTGCCTATCAACACTACACATATGTAAGCTACAAGAACTTGCGCATCAATTAATGCCATAATAAATATGCTGATCAATGCGATTGTCGTAACTCCCGTTGCCAGCCCATCTAAGCCATCAATTAAATTGATTGCATTTGTAATACCTACCACCCAGACTACAGTGACAAAAACGCTAATAAAACCTAACTCCACAGTACCGAAAAATGGCAATGTCAGTCTTTCTATAATCAGCCCAGCAGATACGAGAAATGTAGCAGCAATTAGCTGGCCCGTCAGCTTTACAACTGGTCGAATGCTGAACCGATCATCTAAAGCACCTGTAAGAATGATTACAACAGCACCTGCAGCAATTTCTGGTAAATGTGGATGCATAGGATGTAAATAAATCATCCCAGCTATCGTTCCTAAAAATATAGCAAGTCCACCTAAACGAGGTGTCACCTTCGTATGTATTTTACGATGATTCGGTAAGTCGACAGCTCCAATAAACATAGCAAATTTTTTCACTGGATATGTAAGTAAAAAAGCAGTTAAGAGTGCTATTAAAAACGCAATCCATAAATCCAAGTAATTAAACATAGAATTCTCCTAAGTATCCTAGATGACTTTCCTAGCTGGATTATAATTATTTTCAATTCAGATAAGACCAGCTTAAATTATATCGAATAATAGCAGTTTTTAGCAAATCTTATTGTGGAACTTCATAGTACATGGTAAGCTGGTTTTAGCATTTTTACTAGAGGTAAGGAGGATGAGACAGTGATTCCCTATGTTTTTGTCGCTGCAGCAGCATTCGCTGTATTTCCCATTTTAATTCTATTTAAAATAAACGTTGAAAAGCTTAAAAAGGATCCTAGACAGCAAGGTAAAGTACAAACAAATATGATGTTAGGTGTAGCTATAAGCGAAGCCATTCCAATTATTCTCATTATATACGGCTTTTCAAAACTAGCCCCTGTTTCTGATGTTTCTACTTTATATGTCCCTGGAATAATTATTGTGTTTTTCATGTTATTTGCTGCTTTCTTTATTTTTATGCAGAGAAAAGTAGATGTGGAGGAAAATTCCAAATCGGCTGTAAACAACTTTTCGATGATCAGCCTAATGTTAACAATGGCCATCCCACTTATTTCTGTTATTTCTTTATTTTTAATGGTTCCATAACGTATAAAAACCTCCTTGATATGGTAGGAGGTTTAGCTTGTAGAGAACCTTTTGTGTTTTCTACAAGACTTTTTTCGTAGGCGAACGGAATACCACTCGCTTTCCGAGGAAACGACAATAACGCAGCCCATGCAGTTCTTCTGAATCTGCGTAGCTACGTTTCACTTCTCTTTTCTCATTCGGATACATCCACTTACTTTGATTATAAATCCAGTTCCTTTGAACCTGTTCTATCGCTACTTCCCACACATGACGTGTAATGGTTTTCTGGAATAAGCACACCTTCTTTACTCAAAATACGAATAATCATGTTATCAATAGGAGTATCATCGCCGCACCGTGAAAATATACGCGCTTTCCGCAGGCCGGCCTTAGCTAACTTGGTAAAGAAAAACACCTTACCAAGTGGATCTGCGGACGCGTACTGTTCCCGCTGGAGTCTCGCTTATTTCAGGTGCTGAATTAATAATTTTGATCAAAAAACGAACAATAATTAATTTCAACCAATTATCGTTCGTTTTTTGATTGTTTCTTCATTCTTTTGTCTCAGTCTCTTGATCCTTCTATGATAGAAGGACTTCTATCTATTTTTACTCTTCTGTTTCTGTCCGATCAGAATCTAAACGTTGAATAAATTCTTCCGCAGCACTATATCCTTGCTGCTGTAAATACCAATTATTTGCTGCCGCTTCAATTAAGCCGACAACATCACGACCAGGCTGTAGCTGTATTTCAATACGAGGAATTGTTACCCCCATATAATCACTAGTTTCCGTAGCTACTTCTAATTCATTATTTAACTCATTCTTTTGCCACGCTGCCAGCTCAATATCAAGAGCAATACGAGTTTCCTCTTGAAATGCCTTTCTACCATACAGTCTTACCACATTTAAGAGCCCAATGCTTCGTAGTGCAAGAAATTCCTTATTTGTACCATTATGTGTACCGAGTAATGTTTCTGGTCCTAATTTTTTTAAGACAACCATATCATCTGCTACAAGCCGATGTCCTCGACCAATTAAGGCATGGGCAATCTCGCTTTTACCAATTCCAGATTTACCACGAATCAATATACCAAGTCCAAAAATATTAACACATACACCGTGAACAGCAGTCTCAGGAGCTAATGCCTTTACCATATAAGCATCATATTTATCCATAAATGTAGATGTCGCTTCCTTCGTACGTAATAATGGAATACCTTCTTGCTTGCAAAATCTAGTCAAATACGTTAATCCCTCTTGATTTGATGTAACAATAAAACAAGGTGGATGATAGTTTACGATGTTACCGATACGTAGCTGCCGCTCCTCATGTGATAATTGATGTAAGTAGGTAATTTCTTTTCTTCCCAATACTTGAACGTGTTCCATCGGAAAGAAATCAAAGTATCCAATAAACTCCAATCCAGGCCGATGCGTTCTAGCTTTTGTTATCGTTCGGTTCAATTGGTCTTTTCCTGCCAATACTTCCAAACTAAATTGCTTTGCTAGTTGCTTTATTGTTACAGCATTCATCTGTATACGCTCCATTTCTATTCACTTCATAGGTCTGAATCTCTTGACTATTCTTATTACGAAAAACAGATACAAGAAGTTTCATGATAACGTATCATGATGAAGTTAAAAAGTGAAGTCGACTTCCTTATTTTCCTGTTTTTCATAGCCCTTCATATAATTAATTCGACGCTGTGCAGAAGCTTGTGTTACTTGCTCATCTGCATGATAGGAAGAACGAACTAATGGACCTGCCTCACAATGCCTGAAGCCTTTATTAATAGCTATTTCCTTCAGCTCTTTAAACTCATCAGGATGATAATAACGCTCTACATTTAAATGTTTTTTAGTTGGTTGTAAGTATTGACCAATTGTTACAATGTCTACCTGATGTGCTAACAGATCATCCATCGCTTGAATAATCTCCTCTTTTTCTTCTCCTAAACCTACCATAATACTAGATTTTGTTGGTGTGTTTGGAGCAATTTCTTTTACCCGTTGAAGTAGCTGCAAGGAACGGTCATACATCGCTCTAGCACGTACACGTTTTGTTAATCTCCTTACCGTTTCAATATTATGGTTAAAAATATCTGGAGCACTATCCATAAGTGTATGCAGACTATCATAGTCACCCTTCATATCAGAAGGTAGAATTTCGATAGTACAGCCAGGATTTTTTCTTCGTACTGCTCGAACAGTTTCAGCAAAAACTGCAGCACCACCATCGTTTAAGTCATCGCGAGCAACTGCTGTTACAACAACATGTCTAAGCCCCATTACAACAACAGAATCCGCAACTCTTTCTGGCTCTCCCCAATCCAGTTCATTTGGCAGTCCAGTCTTTACAGCACAAAAACGGCATCCTCGTGTACATGTATCTCCAAGAATCATAAAGGTAGCTGTTTTTCTTTCACTCCAACATTCATGAATATTCGGGCAACGTGCCTCTTCACATACAGTGTTTAAGCGATTATCACGCATTAGTTTTTTTAGTCCTCTGTATGATTTATTCGTATTTAACTTTGTTTTTAACCATTCAGGCTTTCGAATATACGTCTGATCTTTAGGCATGGGTGACCGCTCCTTTTCTCGTGTTCTCATCAGAATAGTTTGTTTCAGCAAGTTTATATACTTCATCCCATTGACTTTTCGTTAATGAAAAAGGCTCTAGCTTAATGTTTAGTCCTTTCGAGAACCCCTCCATAAAAGCAGGTTTAATTGTTTCGTACGAATGCGCTTGATTTGTTAACTGATTAATTGTTGTTGCTTTTTTCCAAAAGCCTTGTTTTTTTCTTTCTTTCAATTTGTCTGAAGGAAATAAAAATAGATCGAATAGCAAATCAATGTTCATGGTTATCGGTATCGATCCATGCTGAAGCAGTACCCCTTTTTTTCTAGTTTGTGCATTTCCTGAGAGTTTTTTACCATCTGCAACCATTTCATAAAAAGCAGGCCGCTCGAAGCAAATACTACTTCTCTCCTTGGAAAATGATTCAGCGTAGGTTGCTTCTATTCCTAAGTTTTGATAACCTTTTAGAATTCCTTTCGACAAATCATAATAAGCTTGGCGAATCGAAGAAGCTATCATAGGATGATCCTCAGAAATAACAATACTGTATGTTAATTCATCATCATGCAATACCGCACTTCCACCTGTCATTCTGCGTACAAACTGACATTGATGTTTTTGTACACCTTCTAAGTCAATTTTTCCATCTACTTTTTGAAAATGACCAATCGAAAGTGTCGGTTTCATCCATCGATAAAACCGTAATGTCGGCGGTATTTTCCCTTCATAATGCCAATGAAGCAAGGCTTCATCTAATGCCATATTAATGGAAGCATCATGTGGTACATTTTCTAAAAATCCCCATTGTTCATGCATGAAAATCGCCTCCCAATAAGAAATCGACTTCCAGCACATAGAAAGAGCTATCGAGATCAAAACTAGACTGACTACCTGCAAAACAGAGAACGATTTGCTATACATTAAATTAAAAACTGCATTCCTTGTGAATGCAGTCAACATTTATGTAGCCTTGGTGACCACACTTTCCCACGCAGGCATTATCCTGTTCGGGTACAGAGGGTCAAAACGAATACGTCTTTCTCAGCTATTCCAAATAGCTCCCCTAGTGCTGTAACATTTCCTATTAAATTTTCTAACAAAAACAGCTTAACAAGATTGGTATAAATTGTAAAGGTCTAAATAAGAAAACTCTGATAGCTCACCTTTAACAGACTAATAAATCCCTTTAAAACGCTATACGACCAAACAACATGAATGTCGCCTAGTTCTGGGGGCTGGGGCTGGACGCGGCCCAAAACGCGCCTATTTTCCACATTGGCAAATTTTACTATTTCCTAGACGATAAAAAAATAGCTGCGCTGTAATCCATCGTTTCAGAAAACAGGCAGCTATTCCTTTCATGTATGAAATTATTTTGCAAGCTCTACTGCCTGATCTAAAACTTTATCACCTTGTATCATGCCGTATGCCATTTGATCGATTACATCGACGGCAATGCCATGTGGTTCAACCTGTTCTTTAATTTTCTTTTCTAAATAGCGAACCTGTGGACCAATTAATACAACGTCTAGATTATCTAATTCATTTTTTAACTGTGATTCAGCAACTGCATTTATTTCTGCATCTAGATTCCGCTCCTCAGCTGCCTGCTTCATTTTTTTAACAAGCATAGACGTTGACATCCCCGCTGAACAAACTAGTATAATTTTCATTTTATTATCCCTCCAATGTTTGTATTTTCTCATACATGTCTATCATTTCAACCGCTAAGTCTTTCACTGTCATAGCCGTCATTAGATGATCCTGCGCATGGATCAATATTACGGATAAATCCGTTTGTTTTCCATCTGCTTCTTCCTGTAAGAGTTTTGTTTGCATATGGTGTGCGTCATTAAATTCTTTATCAGCCGCTTCAATCTTTTGACGTGCCTCGTTGAACTGGTATGCCTTTGCATGAGAAATTGCTTCCATCGCATGTGACCTTGCATTTCCAGCATGTAAAATAATTTGGAAAGATAACATTTGAACATCCTCTGTTGTTTCCATTGTATTAACCCTCTTTTCGTTGTCTTAGTGTTCTAACTCCTGCCATTATAAACGGTATATACATAAGTACAGCAAGCGTTAAATTAAATACCTGTAAAGCAATTCCACGCCAGCTTCCTCCAGTTACTAAGTAACCGCTTAAAATTGGTGGCGTTGTCCACGGCAAGATCGCCACTGTTCTTGGAACTAGCCCAGTCGCCAATGCTATATATGACGTAACAGTTAACGTAACCGGTATCAAAATAAAAGGAATTAACATTGCAGGATTCAAAACAATTGGCAAACCAAATATTACTGGCTCGTTAATGTTAAATAACCCTGCTGGTGCAGATAACTTTGCCACTTGACGATAAGGGTGATTCTTTTCTCTACGGATGACAATAAAGATAGCAATTAATAAGGCAATTGTGGTACCAGATCCACCCATGAACACGAATGAGTCAAGGAATGGCTTTGTTACAATATTTGGTACTTCAAATGCGGACATTCCACTCTTAAATAGATCTAAATTTTGTTCAATTAATGGTAAATATAATGGTTCAATAACGGATCCAATAATATTCGTACCATGTAAACCAAAGAACCATAGTAAATGATTGAGGAATGAGACAACCATTGCTGCAGGCAGCGTATTCCCTAACCCCTGTAATGGTTCTTGAATAACATTGAAAATAACCTCAAACACGCTTTGCTCTGCAAATACATTCATCAATGCTTGGAAGAAACCAAGAATGATGAGTATAATTACTGCAGGAATTAAAGCTTTAAAAGAACGAGTTACTCCTTCAGGAACACCTTCTGGCATTTTAATTGTCATTTTTGATTTTATTAAGATTCTGAATAATTCCGTTAATACTAATGCAAGAATAATTCCGACGAATAACCCTTGTGTCCCCAACCATGCTGCATTCAAGCCACCATCCTCAGTCCATGGGACGAGCATAATGAAGCCCCCAGCAGATATTAGACCTGCTGATAAGCCATCAACATCATAGGACTTAGCTAAATTATAAGCGATAGAAAACGAAACTAAAAGTCCCAATACAGCAAAGGTTCCATTCCAAATACTTCCCCCAACTGCCTGCCAATTACCGTCTCCAAAAATACCATTCATCCATTCTACGAAATTGAAACTTCCAAATGGCGGAAAGTTATTAATCAGGATTGCTAATGAACCAACAATAATTAAAGGCATAATCGCAACGAATCCATCACGCACTGCTACTAGATGACGTTGTGATCCAATACGACCAGCAATTTCAATGAACTTATTCATTCTAATTCCCCCTTGATTTAAATTGTGGTAAATATGATTTATGTGCTTCTAATAACTCATCAAGCACAACCTTACTACCTTTTTCGTTTGCAAGAAGTGGATTCATAACCATTGCTGTATATGCATCGTTGTAATCTCCAGATATACTTGCCCGAATCACTAACTCTTCAAATGCCTTCATTTGATAAATATGGCCTTTCACTGTATGTGGCAATGCACCTACAGAAATCGGTTTTGGACCATTATTTGTAATCATGCAGTTTACTTCAATAACTGCATCTTCAGGCAGATCTGGAATAGCCCCATTATTAATCGTATTTACAGTCTGAACATCCTGTTTGTTGTTATATATAGAGTCCATCAAACTGCAAGCGACGTCACTGTAAAAAGCACCACCACGTTCTTCTAGTTCCTTAGGTTTTTCATATAATGATGGATTACTATAGATGTTAAATAAAGATGTTTCCAAATTTTGCACAACCTCAGCCCTAGTACCATTTTCCTTAAATGCTTTCACATCTTTTTCCAAAACCTCTTTCGTTTGGAAATAATACTGATGATATGGATTAGGAAGAAGTCCAGTTGCTTCAATGAATGTCTTCGACCAGCCTAAATTAACAATGTTTGCAGGTGAGTAATCTAAATCGCCGCTTAACTTCTCCAAAACTTCTTTGGTACGATCTATTCCATTGACATATACCTTCTTACCGAAAACAAAATGGTTCATCCCAATAAATTCAATTAATACGTCATTTGGATCGGCATCCAATATTTCTGCTGTTGAATGACGCATATTGTATGGAATATTACAAACACCAATAACCTTCTTATGTGGTGAATGTTTCAATAATGCTTCTGTAACGATTCCAGCAGGATTTGTAAAGTTTATAATCCACGCATTGGGACAAATTTCATGAACATCTTTTGCCAAATCCAATAATACTGGTATGGTACGAAAGGCCTTAAATATTCCTCCAGCCCCATTTGTTTCCTGACCAATAAATCCGTGACTTAATGGGATTCGTTCATCCTTTGAACGAGCAGCTAAACCTCCTACTCTTATCTGTGTTGAAACAAAGTCAGCTTGTTTAAGTGCTTCTCTACGATCTAATGTCCACGATAGATTAATAGGTTTATTGGATTTTTCTATCATGCGTTGTGCCAGATTACCGATAATCTCGAGTTTTTCCTTCCCAGCTTCAATATCAACTAGAACAATATCTGTAACAGGGAATGAATCATGGCGACGAATTATCCCTTCAATAATCTCAGGTGTATAACTCGATCCACCACCAACTACTACAAGTTTTACTGTCATTTGTATAAACTCCTTTGATGAATTTTGAAAACGCTTTTAATTATAATGAAAAATTAAGCGTCTTCTGGAATGATCCAAAAAACTCTAAACTTCTTCCTTAACTATTGGTTACTTATACCTATTCCGTTTCTCCATTAAAAATGTATCATACAAATTATTTATTGTCCATACATTATTAAAAAATTGTTTTATATTGTCATTACATTTATAAAATATTGTCATTAAATGTGTAATCTTGTACACTTTAATTAAATAAATTTACAAGTAAAAGAATTTTTAATAACGCATACATGTAGACAGTACAATTACTATCGGGCTATCGACAACCATCTACATTACCTAACCGGGTACTTCATGTATTATCCTGCAAAAAGGTCTTTTGCTTTTTACAACATATAACCAGATAATTTTAGTTTCACGTAATTTTAACGAATTGAAAATTTCCTTTTAACCCATGAACATGATAAAAAGATCAAATAGATAAGGGAGTGCACGAATGGAAAAGAACCAATCATTACATGCCTATATAAAAGAGGAACTACTGAATCGAATTAAAGCTAATAAATATAAGAGAGGAGAAAAGATACCTACAGAGCTAGAATTATGTAAGGGTTTTGGCGTGAGTAGAACAACTATTCGAACTGCTCTCAATCAATTAACTGTTGAGGGTTACTTAGAGCGTCATCAAGGCAGAGGAACTTTTGTCGCCGATCAGAAAGTAAAACAGACATTATCCCAAACCGTAAAACGATATAGCGACCAGATTGCCATTCAAGGGAAAAAAGCAGAAATCACGTTGATTAGTATTCAAGTTGTACCGGCAAATGAATATCTAGAACAATCGTTAGATGTTACGTTAAATGACCCCATTCAAAGGGTGGAGCGGGTTCGTAAAGCGAATACTGAGCCGACTCAATATGAGATCGCCTACATTCCGTGGAATGTTGCACCAGGAATTACAAAGGAACAAGCCGAGACCTCGCTTTATGGAGCTTTAAAAGAGGATTTCAGCGTCCACATAGCAAAAACAACGGAACATGTAGAAATCGCACTTGCTGATGAGCGCTCCTCTTCACATTTAAACTGTGAACCTGGTTCACCATGCTTTTATATTGAAACCGTTGCAGAAAATGAAAAAGGGGAGAAGGTAGAATATTCTCGCTCTTACTTTAGAGGAGATAAAACAAATTTTGTCATTGAACGTAACTACCCATTTGAAGCTGAATAAAAGTTTAATAATATGGAGGGGGAAAATATTTATGAAGGTTTTATTTAATGCGGATGATTATGGTCTAACAAAAGGAGTAACAGATGGCATTATACAGTCCCATTTGCAGGGGGTAGTTGATTCTACAACGTTAATGATGAATGGGCTGGCTGTAGACTATGCAGTAGAACAAGCGAAAGCACATCCAACTTTAAAAGTAGGAATCCATCTGGTATTAACTTGGGGGAAACCATTAAGCTCCAAGATATCTGATCTTGTAAACGAGGATGGTACGTTTAGATTTAGTAGTCGTTTTCGACAAATGAATCCGCCCAATTTACAGGAATTGGAGTTAGAATGGCGCTCCCAAATAGAAGCTTTTTTGAATACGGGTCTTCCTTTACATCATATTGATAGTCATCATCATGTACATGGTTGGGAGCCACTTAAACCTTTAATCATGAAGTTAGCAAAGGATTATCAGGTCCCTGTTCGTGTTACTGACTCCTTAAAAGATGAGAAAGATATATTATTAACAGAACAAATCTGGTTAGACTTCTATGGAGAAGGAATAACCCCTGATTTATTCTCACAAATCCAATCACTTGAAGCATCAAGTATTGAAATAATGACGCATCCAGCGATGGTCGACAACGACTTATTAAATATAAGTTCTTATTTAGATAAAAGACAGGAAGAATTAAAGATATTATGCTCCTTACAAGCACCAGATTGGGTGGAAAAAATAGAATAAGCCGAACATCCTATCTTCTGGACGAATCGTTCCTATCATTACATATTAGTAACATGCTTATGAAAGGGGGAACCCTATGTATAACAATGACCCTACTTCTGTAGCTAAAGTCTGCATTCTTGCTGGAAAAATCATGTTGGAGAGTGGTGCAGAAACCTATCGAGTGGAAGATACAATGAATCGAATCGCAATTGCCTATGGATTAGAAAATGCGGAAAGCTATGCGACACCAACAGGTATTCATTTTTCTACTGAAGGAGAAGCGACCTATTTCCGTAGAATCTCCAATCGTTCAACTGATCTCCATAAAATTACTGAAGTAAACAGTATTTCGCGACAAATAGCCGAACAATCTATTGAGGTAAAAGAGGCTTTATTATTGCTAAAGGGCGTTCAGCATGCCAGTGAATCATTTCCATATTGGATGCAAATTCTAGCAGCTGCATTAGTTAGCGGTAGCTTCACCATCATGTTTGGTGGATTATGGGGTGATTTTATCCCTTCTTTTATTGCTGGTGGAGGAGGCTTTGCTGCCATGATCTGGTTTGAAAAGCTAGTGGAGATAAGATTTATTGCCGAATTTCTAGCTTCTTTTATCATTGCCATTCTCGCACTTATAGCTATCGAGCTGAATTTCGGCATGCTAATGGATAAGATTATTATCGGGGCCGTAATGCCTCTTGTACCTGGGTTACACATAACAAATGCAGTACGTGATTTGATGGCAGGTCATTTAGTAGCCGGTGTTTCAAAAGGCGTTGAAGCAATATTAACAGCCTTTGCAATCGGTGCTGGTGTTGCTGTCGTATTTGCCTTTATGTAGGATTAGGAGGAGATAAACTTGCTCTTTGCTCAACTAATGACAAGCTTCATCGCTGCTAGTGGATTTGGTATTCTTTTTAATGCCCCCAGACAAGCTTTAATCCAGTGTGGACTTGTCGGCATGTTCGGCTGGATTGTCTATTATATCTTGGTTGATCAAGGAATTGATACCGTTCCTGCTACTATCTTTGGTTCCATGCTTGTTGCTGTATTAAGTCATCTATGTGCAAGATTATATAAGACACCAATAATTATTTTTAATGTGTCCGGAATAATCCCTCTCGTGCCTGGAGGCATTGCTTATGATGCCATGCGAAAATTTGTTGAAAATGATTATTTTAGCGCTGTTCAACTTTCAGCAAAAGTGATGCTGTTAGCCGGGGCTATTGCCATCGGCTTGATGTTCTCTGAAGTCGCTAATCAAATTTTTAAGAAAGCCTGGGGCTGGTTCCGTCTCGAATAGTTGATTTTCTAATTTCTAACTTATATGATAGTGGAAGTTAATGATTTATAAGTGAAGCTTCAATCAGTTGAGGGGCTGTTTTATCCCCCACTTATGGTTAGTACCACAGGGGTATGGCCTAAAGGCCTTTGAACCAATCGGACATTTACTGGCAGTTGTTCCCATACTTATCCATATTTATTTCAGTTTATCGC